>JAICNG010000135.1 GCA_025931335.1 Gemmatimonadaceae bacterium
ACTCGGCGAGTCGCGGGAGGAAATCCGGGAAACGGCGGCCTGGGTCGCCAGGGAACGGGCCAGCTAGTCGGCTTCCGCGGCGCGGGCGACGCGCGACAGTGTTTTTGCCCACGTGCTCTCGCCAGCTGCGTGGGCTTTTTGTATCGCCCCTAACGAGCTTCGCAGATCGCGCTCCAGCGCGGCCCGTGCCTCGGGCGTGAGCGCGGGCCAGGACGCGAGCGTCTCCCACAGCGGGGCGAGCGTGGTAGCCAGTGCCCCCGGGAGACCCTCGGGCGCCTCGAGCCTCGCGCCAATGACCTCGGTCATTAGCGGGCCCCGCACAGCCCACCCGAGCGCGATCCCCCTCGCGACGAGTCGATCGAGATCCGCCGCGTGGATCGCTCCGTTTGCGATGAGATCGAACGCCTCACGCAGGAGCGCCGCTGTCAGACGATTGGCGACGAGACCGGCCGCGTCGCCGGTGACGACCACCGGGTCGCGTCCGAGCGACCGCAGCCCGTCGAGCACGCGCTCGAGGGACTCTCGCGGCAACGCGGGATCGGCGTTCACCTCCACGACCGATACCGCGTACACCGGCTGCAACGGGTGTACGATCACCAGCCGGGCCGGGTCTCGCATTCCCGCCGACAGCTGGGCACGCGTGAGCGACGAGGTGCTGGTCGCCAGGACCGCGTTCGGCGGAGCGAGACTCTCCACACGCGCGAAGAGCGACTGCTTCAGCTCCAGCGCCTCCGGCGTGGCATCCTGGATCCACTCCGCCAGCGGCAAGCCGGGCTCGAGATCGCGGCTCACCAGGAACGCGCCGGGCTGCCCCCGTCCCACGCCTAACGCGCGCGCCTGGCGGAGCGCGGCCCGTGCGCGCGACAGCGCGTCGGCGTCCGGATCGATCAGGGTGACATCGGTGCCGTGCGCGGCGAACAGCGCCGCCCACCCGGCCCCGATCTCCCCGGCCCCGATCACCACGACGCGCTTCATTGCGGGTGATCCTCGAGCCACCGCGCCGCAGCCTCCGCGCCGCGCCTGACGAGCGCGTCGGAGAGCCAGGGAGCGAACACGGTCTGGGTGATGAGCGCGAGGACCTCCTCCGCCCGCACGCCGGTCGCGACGCGCGCCGGGGCGCCGGCGTCGCCGGCCACGACGATGGCGCCCCGCCGCTCGTCGTCGCTCACCGACACGCCGACGTGCATCTCACGCCAGGTCGCGAGCGATGGGTCGGCAGCGAGGATGACCGCCAGCGGGTCGTTCACGACGCAGCCATCGAGCCCCTCGTAGCCCCGGTGGAAATCCATGTAGAAGCCCAGGGCATCTCCCCAGAATCGTGCGTCATCGTCCGTGCGGCCGGCCTCGCGCAGCACGCGCACGGCGTCTCCGGGAACCACGATGCGCCGGGTGACGTCCAGTGGAACGAGCCGGATGTCGAGTCCGGCACTCAGCACGACCTCGACCGCTTCCGGATCACCCCACCAGTTGAACTCGCTCCACCGTGTCTGCGTGCCGCGGACGCCAATCGTCCCTCCCATGATGAACACTGGCCCCAGGGCCTGCGCCACATGGTCGAACTCGCCGATGGCGCGGGCGATATTCGTGAGGGGACCGAGACAGATGAGCGTGAGCCGATGGTTCGCGCCAGCGGCTTCGGCGATGGCCTGTGCCGCGTGATCGCGTTCGGGGCGCGCCGCGTCATCGGGTAACCAAAAGCCCAGTCCTTCTTCGCCGTGCGTCTCGCGCGCGGGGTGCGCCGCTCGGCGCAACGGCGCCGCCGCGCCGGAGGTGACCGGCGCGGTGATTCCCGCGCGCCGGGCGACCTCGCGCGCGTTTCGTGTGGCGCGCGCTATGTCCGTGTTGCCGTGGCAGGTCGTGATGCCCACCAGCTCGAGCTCGGGAAGGCGAGCCGCCACCGCGAGCGCGACGGCATCGTCGATCCCCGGATCGGTATCGATCAGAACGGCTGACGGCATTCCGCGCTCTCGGTCATATTTCCTCGACGATGTCTCTCATGGTCTCACTCGGTCTCGCGCTCGCCCTTCAGGGCACGACGCGCACCATCGCGATCGACGAGCGGTTGGCCACGGACGCGAGCTTGCACGTGGGCGACCGCGTGGTCGTGGCCAGCACACCGGGCGCCGCCGGGGATACCGTGATCGTCGGCGCCATCCTCTCACGCCGCGCGGACCCGAGCGAGATCGCGCGTGACGAATATCGGGTGCGCCTGCATCTCGATCATCTCCAGGAGCTCATCGGCTACGGCGATCGCGTCGACCGATTCGCCGTGGCCACGCGCGACAGCAGCGGCGCCGAGCGCGCGAGGACGGCCATCAATGATGTCGCATTCGGCTTTCGAGCGCACCGGTCACGCGATGTCGCGATCGAAACGTCTCAGACCTTTCGCGTCGTGAGCCGGTTCCACCGGGCGATCGGCGTCATCACCATCGTCGCGAGCGCGATCTTTCTTCTCTGCATCCTCCTCCTCAAGGTGGACGAGCGCCGCCGCGACGTCGCCGCGCTCCGCCTGCTTGGCCTCTCGCGGCGCACGGTGCTGGGCGCGGTGGTGCTGGAGGCGGCCTTCGTTGCTCTTGTCGGGAGTCTCGTGGGAACGGCGATCGGCGCGCTGGCCTCGGCGGCGGTAAACGCCTACTACCAGGCGCACTACCGCACTCCGCTGCGGTTTTCGATCGTGACGCCCGACATCATCGCGCTGGCGGCGCTGCTGTCGATCCTGCTCGGGATCGCCGCCGGCACGCTCGCGGCCCTGAGGCTCGTGCGCGCTCGGCCGCTCGCCCTGATGGGGCGCTGACGAGTGCGCCTGCACCTGGCCATCGCCTCGCTGACGCGGCACCGCGCCCGGACGGCGCTCGCCATCCTCGGCGTCGCCGTCGCCGCGGCGATGCTGCTCGACATGGTGATGCTGTCGAGCGGCATGCGCGAATCGTTCGGCGCACTGCTCGAGAGTCGTGGCTTCTCGATTCGCCTGGCGCCTCGGGGAACGCTTCCCTTCGACACCGACGCCACGATCGGCGGCGCCTCGGAGATCGTCGCGGTCCTGACGCGGAACCCGGACATCACCGTCGTCAGCCCGGTGCTCGGCGCCACCGTTCACGTCGTGGAAGGCGCCGATCGTACCACCGCGTTCGCGATTGGCGTGCATCCAGCGGTGCAGGGGGATTACGAGGTCGAGCGGGGCGCCGACGCGCTGGCCGGCGACTCGTTCGTGGCGAACGAGGAGTTCGCGACCGCGACCGGCGCGCGGGTCGGTGATACGTTGACGCTCGCGACGGGCTACAGCCCGCAACTGCGCGCGTACGGCGGCGAGCGTCGTGCCGTCTTCAGCGGCGTTGCCCGGTTCCTGTACCTCTCGCGAGGGCAGCCGGCGATCGCGATGCCGCTCGCCACGCTTCAGGCGATGGGTGGTACGGAGCGCCGCGATCGCGCGTCGCTGTTCATGGTGCGCGTTCGGGAGGGTGCAGCACCCGATAGCGTTCAGCGGTGGATCGAGCAGACGGTTCCCCGTGTCGACGCGATCTCCACTCGTGAGGCGCTCGCGCGAGTGGACGAGCGCCTGGCCTACTTTCGGCAAATGGCGCTCATCCTTGGCGGCGTGAGCCTCCTCGTGGGGTTCCTGCTGGTGACGACGCTCGTGACCGTCTCCGTGAATCAGCGCATTGGTGAGATCGCCGTGCAGCGCGCGATGGGCATTTCACGGGCGCACGTGGTTCACCAGATCGTGGCCGAGAGTCTCGCCATTTCACTGCTCGGGGCGGGGGTGGGGCTCGCGCTCGGGCTCGTCACGGCGCGGTGGCTCAATGGCATCCTGGCCAGCTTCCCCGGTCTCCCCACGGCGATCGACTTCTTTCTCTTCCAGCCGCGCGCGGCGTGGACGGCGCTCGGGCTGCTCGTCGCGTCGGGGATTCTGGCCGGTGTTTATCCGTCGTGGCGGGCGGCGTCGCTCCCGGTCGCGCGAACGCTTCGCGAGGAGGCCGTCGCGTGAGCGCGCTCGTGCGGGTGGAAGGCGTGCGGCGGGACTACCGTGCGGGGGGAGACGTCGTGCACGCCGTGCGCGGGGTCGATCTGGCGATCGACGCAGGCGAGTGGGTGGCGATCGTCGGCCCGTCCGGATGCGGAAAGTCCACACTGTTGAATCTGCTCGGCGCGATCGACACCCCGTCGGCGGGCCGCGTGTTCGTGAGAGAGCGAGACGTCTCGTCCCTCGGCGATCGCGAGGCGACCAGGTTCCGGCTGCTCGATGTCGGCTTCGTCTTTCAGCGGTTCTACCTCATGCCGGCGCTCACCGCGCGTGAGAACATCGAGCTTCCGATGGCCGAGGCGGGGGTGCCCAGGGACGCGCGCCGCGCCCGCGCGATGGAGCTGCTTGCGTACGTCGGGGTGGCCGACCGAGCGCGACACTTCCCGGCCCAGCTGTCGGGGGGCGAGCAGCAGCGCGTGGCGATCGCCCGCGCGCTGGCGAATCGCCCCGCGCTGCTGCTCGCCGATGAGCCCACTGGTGAGCTGGACGCGCGGACGGGTGCGGAGATCATCGCCCTCCTCTCGCGGTTGAACCGCGAGGGCACGACGCTGGTGGTGGTGACGCATGACGAGGAGCTGGCCGCCAGCGCGCAGCGTGTGGTCCACATGCGGGACGGCGTCATCATCGACAATCATTCGCGCGACGCCGGCCTCATCGTGCCGGTACGGATGCAGCAGGGCGAAGGCGAGCGCACGGTGCGATGGCCGCTCCGCACCTTGATCGCCTGGCTGTTCGTCGGCCGCCAGTGCGATGAGGTGCGAGCGGTGCTGGCGCGCGGCGAGACCGAGCGCGACGGGACGCGAGCGGCGTGGGCGCCGGTGCACCTGTCGCCGGAGGAGCTGACCGCGATCGAGCGCACCTTCCCCGCGGCCGCGCCCTCGCGCGCGCTCGATCCCCGGCGTGCGCGCGCGTGGCTTGTAACATCGAACGGGAGCGCGCCGCTCGTGCCCGACGACTCGCGCATCGTCGAGGCGGCGCCGCAGGCGACGTACCGGTGGTTCGATTACGGCGTGTGGGCGGATGTATGGGAGGCACGGCACGGCGACGGCGTCGTGCGGTTCGAGATGCCGCGCGATGGCGAGCGTGCACCCTGGAGCACCGCCCCGTGATCGGCCTCCTCGCGCGGCGGCATCTCACGCATCGCCCGCTCCGCTCCGCCTTTCTGCTCGTCGGCTACGGGCTCGGCGTCGGCGTGATGATCGTGCTGCTCGCGATCGGCGAGGCGTTGCTGGTGCAGGCGCGTGACGAGAAGCTCGTGGGCGGGGGAGAGATCACGGTGCTTCCCGAGGGGATCGATCTCGAGGTGATGAAGACCGGTGGGGTGGGAGGGTTGTTCTTCTCGATCGATCATGCGCGGTTCGTGTACCGGCAGCTGCTCGCCGCGCCGCGGCTCGCAAGCGCGGTGACTTCGGCTGCCCCGCAGATCGAGGGCAAGCTGCTGTACCTGCGAGCCGAGGGCCGCGAGTATGCCGTGCGTGCCTCGGGCGAGATCCCGTCGCGCAGCAAGGCGGTCGGTGCCACGCCCGCGCTTCGCGCCGGCGTGTGGGAGGACGACGCGGGCGACCGTCGATGGATCGCGCCGACCGTCCGCGAGCTCTACGCCGAGATCGATCGGTTTCACCTGCCGCCCCCGGACGTGGCGGACCGGGACAGTTGGGGTGAGTGGCACTACTTCAACGTGGTCTCGCCGGACTCACGCCGGTGGTGGTTCATTTCGCTCATCGTCGGTGGGGATGTGACGGGGGACGACTGGGGCGGGCTCGTGAGCATGACACGGCGCGAGCAGGGCGGGACGACGGCGCGCTTCACGCGCACGCACGATGCCTCACGAGTCGCGTTCTCGTTGTCGAGTCCCGATCTCCGGATGGGGGAATCGCAGGTGCGCCTGCTCGACGACGGACGGTATCACGTCGTTGCCAGCGCTCGCGGCGAGGATGGAACGCTGGCGACAGTCGATCTCGTGGTCACCCCCGCGCCGGGCGCGTACTTTCCCGGGGCGACGCTCGCCAGCGGGGAGTTCACGTCGGGGTACACCGTGCCCGCGCTTCGTGCCTCGGCGAGCGGACGCCTGTGCTGGGGCGCGGCGTGCGAAGTCGTCTCGGGCGCCCAGGCCTACCACGATCACAACTGGGGCGTGTGGCGGGGCGTGACGTGGGAATGGGGGGCGGCGCGGGCGGGACCATTGACCTTCCTCTATGGGCGCGTGCACCCGCCGGACACCCTCGCCACGCGTCCGCCGCTCTTTCTCTACGTGGTCGATTCGTTAGGCTTCGCCGGGATCTACCGTCCGCCGCGCATCGAGTACGAGGACGCACGCACGATCGTGGTGAATGGCCGCCGGCTACGCGTGCCCGCGCGGGCGACGATGGCCGACGCGCGCGGGGGCGATACGGTGATCGTGGAGCTGACGATCGACGACGCCATCGGCTCGGACACGCGCCTGCCCATGGATGAGCGTGGGGATCCTCAGGCCAGCGCATTGCCGACGCCCTACTTCATTCAGATGAAGGGACGGGCGCGCGTGCACGGAGTGATCGCCGGTCGCCGCGTGGACGCCACGGGGACGGGGTTCTTCGAAACGTACCGGTAATACTGAGAAACGAGGAGTGAGGACTTGATCCCCTCGCTTCCCGCACTCCTCGGGCTGCCCTACGCCGTGTCGCCTCGTTTCGCCGAGAACGCCTCGCGGGCGAAGGGTCGCACCAGCGACCAATCGCCATACCGCGCCCGAAGGTCGGGGGTCCAGCCTTTCCGTATCTCGTCCTCGACGTCCTCGAATTTGCGCCCCTGGTAATCCGGATGCGCTCGCGCGATGTGGCCGAGATGATACGCGGCGCGCACGTCCTCGTACGCGCGGTCGGCGAGGCGGTTTGACGACGCTTCGTACTGCGTGCGATACCGCGCGTCATCCTCGGGTGTGGGGCGCGCCGGCTCCGCGGTCCGTGCATCTCGGCCCCGGATGTCACTCTCGAACTCCTGGGTGTCGCGGAGCGGGTGGTTCCGGAGCACGTCCTCAGGCACGCGTTCCTGGTCGCGGCTCATAGGTGCCTCCATTGTCTCTCCCAACGTGCAGCCTCTGCGAGCGGCGCGCAATTCCGGGGCCTGGAAAAAAAGGTTCTTCTCGGAATATCGGGATTGTCTGAAGCCTGGCTGCGGTCCCCAAGCGGCCACGAACAGCTGAAACTGCCAA
>JAICNG010000107.1 GCA_025931335.1 Gemmatimonadaceae bacterium
CTCAGCGATCGGCTCACCTTCGTACAATCCGCGTACGCGTGGCCGCCGGAAGGTCCGCCCGCATTGGTGCGCGTTGGCGTCCTCGATCAGGACAGCGTCTTCGTCGGGCGCACCCTTGCCGACGCCTTCGGCCTGAGCGCAACCGTCGATCCCGACGCTGCCGAGCCCATCAGCGATGAATCGCTGCGCACTCGCGCGAGCCGCCTGTACGACGCGATGCGTGACGCTCTCCGGCGAGGCGATTGGCCCGCCTTCGGCGAAGCATACGACGCTCTCGGTGCGCTTCTCGCGCGGCCGCCACGTTAGCTTGCACCGCTTGCAGGGGCTGAATAGCTTGCGGCGCCCGATCCCATGACGGAGTCAGCGCTCTCGGAACCGGCGACCGCTGTCATCGCCGTCGGCGGTAACGCGCTGGCGCCGGCGTCCGCGCGGTCGAGCATCCATGACCAGTTCCGTCACACCCGCGCGGCGCTCGGACCGATCGTCGATCTCGCGCTCGATGGGTGGAACCTGTGCATCGTGCATGGGAACGGGCCGCAGGTTGGCGATGAGCTGGTGCGGAACGAGCTGGCCCGCGGCGAGGTCACCGCGAACCCGCTCGGCGTCCTGGTGGCGGCGACCGCGGGGTGGATCGGGTACATGATTCAGCAGTCGCTGGAGAACGCCTTGCGACGGCATGGGAGCGAGCGCGACGTCGCAACGATCATCACCCAGGTGCACGTTTCACCGGACGATCCGGCGCTGATGGAGCCGACGAAGTTCATCGGCCACGGCATTCCCGATGCGCGAGCGCAGGCGTTGATCGCCGAGGGCCACGCGGTAAAGCGGGACGCGAGGGGACGGTGGCGTCGGGTGGTCGGAAGCCCGCGTCCGATCGCGATTCACGAGCTGGAAAGCATTCGACGGCTGGTCGAAGCCGGAACGGTGGTCGTGGCGGGAGGCGGGGGAGGCATTCCCGTGTATCGTGACGCGATTCTCGGCTGGGAGGGCGTGGATGCGGTGGTCGACAAGGACCTGGTGGCCGCGGTGCTCGCGCGCGATCTGGATGCCAGGCTCCTTATCATTCTCACGGATGTCGATGCGGTGTATCTCGATTACGGGACGCCCTCGCAGCGTCGACTGGAGCGCCTAACGGCTGAGGCGGCCGCCCACCTCGATGAGGCCGGGACGTTTGGGGAGGGAAGCATGGGGCCCAAGGTGCGGGCGGCGATCGATTTCGTTCGCCGCACCGGAGGCCGGGCGGTCATCACCGAATTGAGCCGGGGCCGCGATGCAGTGCGCGGAGAAGCCGGTACGACGATTACGGCGGAGAGCCAGTGAACATTCACGAGTACCAGGCGAAAGAGATATTTCGCACCCACGGCATTCCTATTCCGCCCGGCGGCGTCGCCACGACGCCCGCCGAAGCGGAGGCGCTGGCGCGACGCTACGCCAGCACAGTGGTCGTGAAGGCGCAGGTCCACGCTGGCGGCCGCGGGAAGGCAGGCGGGGTAAAGCTCGCCAAGACGCCGGAGGAGACTCGCGACATCGCGGCGAAGATCCTCGGGATGCACATCAAGGGGCTGACGGTCCACAAGGTCCTCGTCACCCCGGCGGCCGACATCGCCACCGAGGCGTACGTCGGCATCATCGTCGATCGCGCGTCGAAGCGAGCGGTATTCATGGTGAGCCCGGCTGGCGGCATCGACATCGAGGAAGTAGCGGCCAAGACGCCGGACAAGATCATGCGCCTTCCCGTCGATCCGGTATATGGCCTGCTGCCATTCCAGGCGCTGCAGATGGGCCTGTTTCTCTATGCGGACATCAAACAGGCACGCGCCGCCGCCAAGATCATGCAACAGCTCTACGCGGCGTTCTGGGCCAGCGGCGCGTCGCTGGCCGAGATCAACCCGCTCGTCACCACGCCATCGGGAGATGTGGTTGCCCTCGACGCGAAGATGGTGATCGACGACAACGAGCTCGATCGCCGTCCGGAGCTGGCCCTGCTGCGCGACGAGACCGCGGAAGATCCCGCCGAAGTCCGGGCGCGCGAGGCCGGCCTCACGTTCATCAAGCTGGATGGCAACGTCGGCTGCGTGGTGAACGGCGCCGGCCTCGCGATGGCGACCATGGACCTGGTGAAGTATTACGGCGGCGAGCCCGCGAACTTCCTCGACATCGGCGGCTCCTCGAATCCCGACAAAGTGGTCGCCGCCCTTCAGATCATTACGAGCGACCCGCACGTGCGCGCCATTCTGTTCAACATTTTCGGCGGCATCACGCGCACGGACGACGTCGCGAACGGCATCGTGACGGCGACGAAGGCCTCGCCTTTGCGCGTGCCGATCGTGATTCGACTCACTGGCACCAACGAGGAGGTCGCCGTCAAGATTCTTCAGGAGCATGGATTTTCCGCCATGACCGAGATGGATGCCGCCGTGCAGCGGGCCGTCGAGCTCGCCACGGCAGGAGCCCGGGCGTGAGCGTCTTCATCGATGACTCGACGCGGCTCGTGGTGCAGGGAATTACCGGCCGCGATGGATCGTTTCACGCGAAGCAAATGATCGAGTACGGAACGAAGGTCGTCGCGGGTGTCACGCCCGGCAAAGGCGGGCAGCGCTTCGAGACCGGCGTCCCGATCTTCAATACCGTCGTCGATGCGGTCCGGGAGACGCAGGCGAACACGACCGTGATCTACGTGCCGCCGCCCTTCGCGGCAGATGCCATGATGGAAGCGGCCGATGCCGGCCTATCACTGATCGTCTGCATCACGGAGGGTGTCCCGGTGCTCGATATGACGCGCGTCTATCCGTACGTGAAGGCGCGCGGGGCACGGCTCATCGGGCCGAATTGCCCGGGCCTCATCTCGCCCGGTTCCTCCAAGGTCGGCATCATTCCCGGGCGCATCTGCGCGCCCGGCCCCATTGGGCTCGTGAGCCGGTCCGGCACACTTACCTATGAGGTCGTGTACCACCTCACGCGCGCCGGGCTTGGACAAACGACGTGCGTCGGCATCGGCGGCGATCCCATCAATGGGACGAACTTCATCGACTGCCTCGATGCATTCGAGCGGGATCCCGCCACGAAAGCGGTCGTCATGATCGGGGAGATCGGCGGCACCGATGAGCAGGATGCCGCCCGCTTCGTGAAGGACACGATGAAGAAGCCGGTCGTCGGCTTCATCGCCGGCCAAACGGCTCCCCCCGGGCGCCGCATGGGACACGCCGGCGCCATTATTTCCGGATCGGCCGGCACGGCCGCCGAGAAAATCGCGGCGTTCGAGGACGCCGGGATGGGCGTCGCCAAACGCCCCATCGACGTCGTGGACCTCGTGCGACAGCGAGCACGATGAAGCTGTCGGAGGTCATCCGCGCCGACCGGGTTCTCGTCCCCCTCGAGGTCGGAACGCTCCGCGAAGCGGCGACCGCGCTCCACGAGCGGCTGCAAGCCACGGGCGCGATCGCGAACCCGGAGCGGCTCTCGCAACGCATCAACGAGATGCGCGGGGAAGACATCGTCGCCCTGGGCGAGCGCGCTTTCCTCATGCATTTCCGCACCGATGCTGTCCGGGAGCTTGCCGTTACACTCGGCGTCGCGCCACGCGACATCGTGCGCGAGCTCGGAGCAGAGGAGGTGCAACATGCTCGGATCGCCCTCATGCTCGTCGCACCGCCGCGGCTGGCAGCCCGGTATCTCCAGGTGCTCGGAGCCGTCGCCCGCCTGTTGTCACGTCCTGGTACCGTGGAGCAGATGCTCGCCGCCCCCGACGCGGGAACCCTGGCGGCGCTGCCGGCCTTTGCGGAGGTGGAGCTCCCTCGCCAGCTCGCCGTTGGCGACATCATGACGCAACGACCGCGCACGGCCACGCCCGATACGCCACTGCGCGATGCCGCGCTCCAGATGGCCCGGGGCGGCATCTCGGCGCTGCCCGTCGTCGAGGACAACGAAGTCATCGTCGGAATGCTCGCCGAGCGCGATCTCCTTCGCCACCTGTTAGGCAGTTATCTTCAGGGCGATTCGCCGCCTCGCCCCACGCCGGACGGCGTGAATGCGCGTCGTGCCGTCCGCGATGCCATGACGCGGCAGGTTCTGTGCGTCTCGCCCGAGCAACCGCTCGCGGAGGTCGCCTCACTCATGATCAACAAGGACGTGGAGCAGGTTCCCGTCGTGCGCGAAGGCCGGCTCGTCGGCTTTCTCACGCGGGGGGACATCGTCCGCAAGCTCATTGGATGGTGAACATGGCAGGAGCTCGCACGCTCGCGATCATCAAGCCCGATGCGTTCAGCGCGGGGAAGGCGGGGAAGATCATCGCCCATCTGGAGGGACAGGGGTTCGCTGTTCGCGCCGCTCGCGTCATGAGGCTGACGCCGGCGCAGGCCGAGGAGTTCTACGCGGTGCACCGCGAGCGTCCATTCTATCGCTCGCTCGTGACGTTCATGACGTCGGGACCCTGCATGCCGCTCGTTCTGGAGAAGGCGAACGCGGTGACTGCCTACCGCGATGCCATCGGCGCGACCGATCCGGCCGACGCCAAGCCCGGGACCGTGCGGAAGCTCTTCGCGGAGTCGAAGGAGCGGAACGCGGTCCATGGCTCGGACTCCGATGAGAACGCCGAGCGCGAGGCGAGGTTCTTTTTCTCGGACGCGGAGCTGCTCGCGGCGCGCTGACCCAGTGGCCGAGGGTGTCGAGGCCGCGGCCGTTCACCTCCAGATCGTCGACGACCTCGACATCCTGGACGACCTCTGGCATAGTATCGCGGCATTCCAACCCGGGATACGAACCGCATGGCTTCTGGACGCACGTCGGGAGCGGCTCGGAGGGCAGGGGGAGTCGCGATCGGTGTCCCGCTTCGCGTCATCGCCTACTACGCGGTCCTCGCGCTCGCCATTGCGCTCGCCGTGCGGTGGCTCCCACCGGTTTCTCTGAGCGAGCTGCTCGAGCCGCGAGGAGCCACCGACGCAGCACCCAGGGGGATCCCCGAGCTCCAGGGCGCGATCGCCGCCACCGTGGCGATGGTCGCGGCAGCCCTCCTCACCCTGCCGGTCGCGTGGGTCTATACCCTCACGCACGAGCGCCGGGGGTTCCGGCAGTCCGTCGTCCACACGCTCATGCTCCTGCCGGTCGTGGTGGCGGGCGTGGTGGTGCTGGTCAAGAACAGCATCCCGCTCGCCTTCAGCCTTGCGGGCATCGTCGCCGCCGTGCGCTTCCGCAACACGCTCGAGGACAGCAAGGACGCGGTCTACATCTTCCTCGCCACTGGCGTCGGGCTCGCGGCGGGCGTGAGTCTTCCCGTCGCCGCCGCTCTCTCGGTCGTGTTCAACCTGCTCATCGTGACCCTCTGGGCCACCGACTTCGCACGAACGCCTGCCCGTACGGCCGCGAGAGACGCGCGTCGGCGCCTCGAGCGCACCCTCGCCGCCGCGAACCGCACGGGTGAGTTTATCGCGCGCCTCGATACCGATCTGCTGTCCAAGCTGCCTCCCACACAGCTCGAGGCACTCGCCGATCGGGCCTGGCGGCGCCGCAAGCGCGCCGCACCGGAGCTCGACGGGCTGGGAAAGAACGCGGATACATTGCTTCGGCTCCGCACCACCGACGTCGCACGGCTGCGTCCGCTGATCGAGCCGGTCCTGGACGCGCGCGCCAAGCGGGTGCGCTATGGCGGCGTCGTCCATGAGCCGGACGGAGTGGACTGGATCGAGTATCGCCTGGGGCTCAAGCGATCGGAAACGGCGGACACGGTACTCACCGCGCTTCGGGAAGCGGGAGGAGAGCTCATCGATGATGCTGAAATGCGGCGTTAGGCACGCCCTCGTCGGGCTCGCGATCGTCGCGTCGAGTCGTGGAGCGGCGGCACAGGACACCACGACGAGCGCGGACCGCTCGCTATTCGCGGCGGATACGCCGCTCCAGATGACCGTCCACACGGATATTCGCGCCCTCCTGCGCGATCGAGGCGAGGAGCGGACGGACCACAAGGGCACTGCGAGGGTGTCGCGCACCGACGGCGGTGTCGACAGTGCGGCGATCGAGCTGCGAACGCGCGGCGTCTTCCGCCGCCGACCCGCCGTCTGCCCGTTTCCGCCGCTGCGTCTCTCGATCAGCCGGCGCGCGGGCCGGCACACGCCCTTCGAGGGAGAGCGGCGCATCAAGCTGGTCACCCATTGCCGTAACACCGATCAGTACGAGCAATACGTTCTGCAGGAGTATCTCATCTACCGCGCCTACGCGCTGCTCACCGACCTCAGCCTGCGCACGCGTCTGGCGCGCATTACCTACGAGGACGCGGCGGGTCGCGAGAAGCCGGTCACACGCTTTGGCATCCTCATCGAGCACGAGGACCGCCTCGCCGAGCGGCATCGGATGCGCGTGCTCGAAGACACGGGCACTCACATCGCGCGTCTCGATCCGGCGCAAACCGTGTTCATGGCGGTGTTCCAGTACTTCATCGGGAATACCGATTGGTCGATCCGGGCGCTGCACAACATCGTGCTCCTCGCCGATTCCGCCGGCCGCGTCTTCCCGGTTCCATACGATTTCGACTGGGCCGGCGTCATTGCCACGCGGTACGCGCAACCCGACACCTCACTGCCCATACGAAGCGTGAAGGAGCGCCTCTACTCGGGCTATTGCGGCGTGCTCGAGGACTTCGAGCCTGTGTTCGCGCGATTCCGGGAGCGTCGTGCGGCCATCGAAGCCCTGTATGACCTCGAGCCGCTCGAGCGAGACGAGCGGGAGAAGGCTCGGCGGTACTATGCGGAGTTCTATCGATTGATCGACGATCCCGCCCGCGTGCGGCGGGAGATGCTCAAGCTCTGCCAGTGAGGATCGCGCGCTCCGCGTGTGGGTAACTTGCTGCCACTCGCCGACTTGACCCACTCGCACAGCCCGGGTATTTTTCCTGGCTATGCTGTCCTTCGACATTGGTGCCCTGCAGGAACAGGCCGCGCGCGTCGACGGGTTCCTTTCGAGAGACGACGCCGTCTGGCAGGAGGGGGATCCGAAGCCCGCCACGGCCGTGCATGCGACCGGTCGTTTGTCCTCGGCCGGATCGGAGCGCTACTACTGGAGCGGTCGCATCGAGGGCGTCGTCGAAGGCGCGTGCCGGCGGTGTCTCACGGGTCTCTCCGCTCCCGTTGGCGAGGATGTGCATTTCATCTTCGCCGAGACGGACGATGCAGAGGCCGAGGACCCGGATGTCTTCGCGCTGCCCGCGGGAGCGCATACCGTGGATCTGCGGCCGGCGATCCGGGAGCAGTGGCTGCTGAGCGCGCCGACTTTCGCGCTCTGTCGCGAGGACTGCAAAGGGCTGTGTGCGAAGTGCGGCGCCGATCTGAACATCGCGGCGTGCAGTTGTGAACCGGAAGTCGATACTCGCTGGGATGCGCTGCGAAAGCTTCGCGGCGAAGCCCGGTGAGCGTACCCTTACACTGAGCTTTACCCCATGGCCGTTCCGAAGCGACGGACGAGCAAGCGGAAGAAGCGCGCACGTAACACGCACAAGATCGCGCCCGCCATCGTCATGCAAGCGTGTCCCAAGTGCGGGAGCATGAAGCGTCCGCACCGTGTGTGTCAGGAGTGCGGCTTCTACGCAGGGAAGCAGCGGGTCGCGGCAAGGGAAGGCTGACCCTTGGCGCGCATCGCGCTGGACGCCATGGGCGGCGACCACGCGCCTCACGCGACGGTTGCCGGCGCGCTGCTCGCCCTGAACGAGCTCGGTCCGGCTCACTCTCTCCAACTCGTCGGACGTACAGACGACATCGAGCGCGAGCTCGCGACGCAGCTCGCGCGTGATGCCGCGGCGCACAGACGCCTCACGATCGTCGAGGCGCCTCAGGTCGTCGAGATGTCCGACAAACCCGCCGCCGTCCTCCGTGCCAAGGCGAACAGCTCGATGGCGGTCGGCCTCAAGCTCCAGGCGGCCGGCGAGTCCGACGCATTCGTCTCCGCCGGGAACACCGGCGCGCAGATGGCCGCGTCGACGCTGATCCTCAAGCTGCACGAGGGGCTCACGCGCCCCGCGATTGGCACCGTGTTTCCCACCGTGAATCATCCGGTCGTCGTCCTCGATTCCGGGGCGAATGTCGACTGCACGGCTGAAGAGCTGGTCCAGTTCGCCCGGCTCGGAGCGACCTACGCCGAGGACATCCTTGGGCGGAAGAACCCGTCCGTTGGGCTGCTCAGCATCGGCGAGGAGGCGGAGAAGGGAAACGCGGCCGTGAAGGAGGCGCACCAGACGCTGCTGGAATCGGATCTCAACTTTCTCGGCAACGTCGAAGGCCGGGACATCCTGGCGGGGGCGACCGAACGTGGTCCGATCGATGTCGTGGTGTGTGACGGATTCGTTGGGAACGTGCTCCTCAAGTTCTACGAGTCGGTGCCTCCGATGGTCCTGGCGCTGCTGGCCCGCTCGGGCATGGATCCCGGCCAGCTCAAGCGCGCGTTCTCGAAGGAGTTCGACTATTCTGAGCACGGCGGTGCGCCGCTGCTCGGCGTCCGTGGCGTCAGCATCATCTCGCACGGCAAGTCATCGCCGAACGCCATCAAGAATGCCATTCTCGTCGCGCTGCGCGCGGTGGAGTCTCGAATGACGGAGCATATCGGCCGACGCCTCGCGCAGTCCGCCAAGGAGTCCGCCTCGTGAAACGGCCGCTCGCGCAGGTGGTGAGCACGGGACGCGCGATCCCCGCCCACGTGATGACGAACCATGATTTCGCGGCGATCGGTCTCGAGACCTCGCACGACTGGATCGTCGAGCGCACGGGGATCGTCGAGCGGCACATCGCGCGCGACGGCGAGACGACGTGCTCGCTCGGCTCGGAGGCCTCCCGTATCGCGATGCAGCGCGCGGGGGTACATGCCGGCGACGTCGATGCGATCCTGCTCAGCACGGCGACGCCGGATCGACTGCTGCCGGCAACCGCGGTCGACATTCAGGCCGAGCTCGGGGCGACGCGCGCGGCCGCCTTCGACCTCTCCGCGGCATGCTCCGGATGGCTCTACGGGCTCACGGTGGCCGAGGGGATGATTGCCTCGGGAAGCGCCGAGACGATTCTCGTCATCGCGTCCGAGAAGATGAGCTCCATCGTCGACTGGACCGATCGTGCGACGTGCGTGCTCTTTGGCGATGGCGCAGGTGCCACCGTGCTGAAACGCTCGCGACATCACAAGGGCATCCTGAGCAGCTTCATGCGCAGCGATGGGACCCTCGCCGAGCTCCTGTACCGGCCCCACGGCGGCGCGACGGTGCCGATCACGGAGGCGGTGCTGATGGATCGGTCACACTTCGTGAAAATGGCCGGGCGCGAGGTGTTCAAGCACGCCGTCCGATCGATGGCCGAGGCGTGCGATCGCGCGCTGGACGCCGCGCGCCTCACGGGAAAGGACATCGATCTCCTCATCCCGCACCAGGCGAACGTCCGCATCATCGAGGCGACGGCCAAACATGCCGGCATCTCGATGGACAAGGTCTACGTGAACGTCGACCGGTACGGCAACACGTCGTCAGCATCGATCCCGATCTCCCTGGACGAAGCATTCGAGACCGGTCGCATCGGCGAAGGTGCGACGGTACTCATGGTTGCCTTCGGCGCGGGGTTTACCTGGGCGTCCACTATCGTGCGCTTCTAGGCCGCGCATGGATGTCGTACTCCTCTTCCCCGGGCAGGGATCGCAGAAGCCGGGGATGGCAAAGGACCTCGTTGAGACCCCGGACGCGCGACAGGTGTTCGAGACCGTGGATGACACGCTGGGCGTGTCGCTGTCCTCGCTCGCCTTCAACGGACCGGAGGAAGCGCTCACCGCCACACAGAACGCGCAGCCCGCTCTGCTCGCCCACGGGGCGGCCGTGTGGGCGATGACCAGGGACAAGGTCTTTCCGCACGTCCGGGCGGCGGCTGGCCACTCCCTTGGGGAATTTACGGCGTACCACGCGGCGGGTGCCCTCAGTCTCGCTGACGCGGCGACGCTCGTCCGGCGCCGTGGTGAGCTCATGTACGACAGCGGAATGAAGCGGCCGGGCGCCATGGCTGCGATTCTCGGTCTGGATGAGGCGAGAGTCGAGGAAGCGTGTCGCCGCGCCTCCGAGAATGGCGCGTGTGTCGTACCGGCGAACTACAACACGCCCGAACAGCTCGTCATCTCAGGTGAGACCGCGGCCGTGGAGCGCGCGATGGAGCTCGCGAAGGAGCTGGGCGCGAAGCGTGCGGTGCGGCTCAAGGTGAGCGGGGCATTCCACTCGCCCCTGATGGAGGTCGCCCGTGACGGGCTGTCGCAGGCGCTGGGCAGGGCACGGTTTCGCGCGCCGGCGTTCCCCGTGTTCAGCAACGTGAGCGCACGTGCGGTCACGGAACCGGCTGAAGCGCAGCGGCTGCTGCTCGAGCAGCTGACGTCACCGGTGCGTTGGACCGAGGTTGTGCGTGGTCTGGCGACGGCCCACCCTGACGCGCTGTTCGTGGAGATGGGACCAGGGAACGTGCTCACGAATCTCACCAAGCGGATCGCGCCGCAGATCCAGTCGGCCACCTGTGGCACTGCGAGGGAAGTCGACCAGCTCCTCACCCTGGTGAGCTGATGCACATCGACCTGAGCGGGCGCGTCGCACTCGTCACGGGAAGCACGCGGGGCATCGGCCGAGAGATCGCCGCGACCTTCGCGAGCGCCGGTGCGCGGGTCGCCATTGTGGGACGCGATGCCACACGGGCATCCGATGCCGCGCAGGGCCTTGGAGGCGACGCGCGTGGCTACGCGGCGGACGTCGCCGACACGGGACAGGTGGCGTCCCTCATCGAGGCGGTCGAACGGGATTTCGGCTCCCTGGACATCCTCGTCAACAACGCCGGGCTGACGCGGGACAACATTCTGCTTCGGCTCAAGGACGACGACTGGGATGCCGTCCTCAACGCGAATCTGCGCGGCGCGTTCGCGGCAGTGCGCGCGGCGGCGCGCGGCATGATGAAGCGCCGGTGGGGGCGCGTCATCAACATCTCGAGCGTCGTCGGGCTGATCGGCAACAAGGGGCAGTCGAATTACGCGGCGAGCAAGGCGGGTTTGATCGGATTCACCAAATCGGTGGCGAAGGAATTCGCGTCGCGCAACATCCTCGCGAACGTCATCGCGCCCGGCTTCATCGAGACCGACATGACCTCGGCCATGACGGCCGAGGCGCGCGCCGCTCTGAGTGCGCAGATCCCGCTCGAACGGCTCGGTACGCCGAAGGACATCGCGGGTGTCGCCGCGTTCCTCGCCTCCGAGCATGCCGCGTACATCACGGGGCAGGTCTTCGTGGTGGACGGCGGCATGGTTATGTAAGTTTATAGGGATTGCGCGGGTGCCCTGTGGGGCAGGGCGGACGGCGGATCGGAGTGCGCTCCACAATCCGGAATGAGCAATCAGGAATCAGCGATCAGCGGTCGGACCTTCAACCAGTGAGGAGTGACCTCCAATGCCCGATCTCCAGGACAAGGTCAAGGACATCATCGTAGAGGAGCTTGGAG
>JAICNG010000157.1 GCA_025931335.1 Gemmatimonadaceae bacterium
CCCGACGTTCCCCTCGCCGATGAGATCGATGAGGGGCAGTCCACGGTTCTGATACTTCTTGGCGACGGAAACGACGAAGCGCAGGTTGCGCTTCACGAGCTCGTGCATGGCGTCCTGGTCCCCCTTCCGGATGCGCCTGGCCAGCTCCTTCTCTTCGGCCGCATTCAGCAGGGGGTACTTGCTCGCCTCGGCAAAGTACTGGTCGAGGATGTCGCGGTCAGCCTCGCCCGGCCCGATCTCGACCGGAGTGGTGCGACGACGACGTTTCGCTTCAGCCATGATTATGAGCCTCCCGGGTTGCGCCTAATCCCCCGCAACAAGCGAACCGCGGCGCCGGGGGACCGAGGGGCGGTTAACTGCGTCCTATGGGCTCGGAGGATGGTCCTTTCGGCTGTCCGGAGTACGGGGGCGGCGTCCCACGAACCGCAGCAAGAAGGCGATCGCCAGCACCACAATGCCGGCGACGCGAAAATACGAATCGTCCGACCGATAGCCCCACGCCCACAGGATCAGACCGATGACGAAGAGCGCGAGCTTGATGCGCACGAGCGAGCTCATGAGGCACCCCGCTTCCGCTGAAGAAAACGTCGCACCCCGTCCCTGAACTCATCGGTCATGCGTGCGTCCGCGTTCGCCTGTGCGCCGTGAGCGATGCCGCTCTCGAACGGTCTCCCCTCGAGCTCGTAAAAGAGCTTCTTGGTACGGCGCACCGCCTCGGGAGGCGACTTCGCGATCGTGCGACAGACATCGTCGACTCCCGTCTCGAATTGCTCGGCCGCGATGACCCGGCTCACGAGCCCGAGCTTTTCGGCCTCCGTCGCCGTCACGGTACGCCCGGTGATCGCGAGATCGAACGCCTGACGCTCCGGGACGATGCGTCGCAGCATCGTCATCACCATCGCCGGCACGAAGCCGATCCGCACCTCGGGATAGGCGAACGATGCGGTGGGATGCGCGAGGACAACGTCGCACGCGCTTGCGAGCCCGGCACCTCCGGCGAGCGCTCGTCCGCGGACCGCGGCCACGACCGGAATCGAGAGTTGCCGGATCACCGTGAAGATGCGGCCGAGGGCGCGTGCGTCCTCGAGCTGCGCTTCCCGGCTGGCATCGAGCAACGCTTCCAGGGCGTCGAGGTCGGCGCCCGCGCAAAAGTCCTCGCCCTCGGCCTCGATGAGCACGACGCGGATGCCCGGATCCGCGGCGAGCGACTCCAGGCCGTGCACGATCTCCTCGGCCATTTGGCGGTCGAGCGCGTTCTTCTTCTCCGGGCGCGCCAACGTGATGCGCCCCACCCCCTCGCCGCGGGACACTCGCACGCGCGTCACGTCCCGCCCCCGGGGAGCTTCAACCGGCGCGCCTCCTCGTCAGGCACATCGAGGACCATGCGAAGAAGCGCGGTGCTGAAGACCTTGCCCTGCGCGTCTGTCTTGAGCGACAGCGTGCCCCCGCCGCCCAGCGCTCCGTGAAGGAGGAAGTTGAGGGCGTCGAGATTGGGCAGCTCGAACCGCTCGACCGCTCCGGTGATCATTCCCTGAAAATGCGCTGCGACCCGCTCGCGCGTGAGGTGCTGCTCGAGCAGCGGATACCACTCGCTGCGCATGGCGATCACGCCGACGTTGGCCGTGTCGCCCTTGTCCCCGGAGCGCGCGTGCGCGATGTCGACGAGCCGCACTCTCATGGCGAGAACATCTCCACCTGCGTCGTGATTTCACGCTTGTCGATCAACGCCGGCCAGTAGGCAACGACTTCCTCCGTCTTTGGCCGGCCGCCGGCGAACCCGGTCACGCTCGGGGGACCGTTGAGCACGAGAGGAGCGATCTCGCGCGTGAACCGCTCGACCATCGCGCGATCGCTCGACCGTACGCCGACGCGCAGCTGAACTTCCGGCGCGTCGCGCCCATCGCCCGCCAGCGCACCGTGCGTCGCCGTGGCGCCGAGGAACTCCGTGTGGATCTCATCGAAGCGGAGACCCAACCGGTCGAGACGCTGCCGGAGCACACGATCGGCCACCTGCGCTTTCTCGATGGCGTCAGGCCAGACGTAGACCAGCGTGCCCACCGCCTTGAAGCCCGCTCGATAGGCGATCGAGACCTTGAGCTTGTCCGTGGGCGCCTTGCCCGTAATGCCGAACACGCGAACGCGGTCGGGACCCGCATCCTCCACCTGGATGCTGGTGAAGTCGGCGATCACGTCGGGAGTGATGTACTCGCGCGGGTTGCCCATCTCGTAGACGAGCTGCTCGATGACGGTGTGGCGCGAGATCCGCCCGCCGGTGCGCGGGTGCTTCGTGATGTGGAAGGTACCGTCCGCCTCGGCCTCGACGATCGGGTAACCGACGTCGGCGAGGTCGGGGATGTTGCGCCAGTTGAAGAGACAGTTCCCCCCCGAGCATTGCGCCCCGCACTCGATGATGTGGCCGGCGACGATTCCCGCCGCCAGCCGGTTCCAGTCGTCCCGCTTCCACTCGAACTCGTGAAGCAGTGGCGCCATGGTGAGAGCGGTATCGGTCGACCGGCCGGTGATCACGACGTTCGCCTTCTCGCGAAGCGCTTCCACGATGGGTCCAGCGCCGATGTAGGCGTTGGCGGAAAGGACGCGATCGCGGATGGCCGACAGCGGCTCGCCCGTGTCCATGTTCGCGAGCGAGTGGCCCCTGGCCAGGAGCTGATCGAGCCGCGGCAGCACGTCGTCGCCGGTCACGACGCCGATGCGAATGCGATCCGCCACCCCGTGCTTGCGCGCCGCGCCGTGCACCGCTGCCGCCGCCGCCGGCGGATTCACGCCACCGGCGTTCGCGATCACGCGCACGCCGCGATCGGCTACGGCGGGAAAGACGCTCTCCATCGCGCCCACGAAGTCGCGAGCGTATCCCATGGCGGGATCGCGCTCCTTCTGCTTCTGAAGGATCGACATCGTGACTTCGGCGAGATAGTCGAGCATGAGGTAGTCGATTGGGCCCCCCTCGACCTGCCGACGTGGCGCCTCCAGCCAATCGCCCCAGAAGCCCTGTCCCGCCGCGACGCGGATGACTCGGCTCATGCGTCCTCACCGAGATGGGGCGGCAGAACGAACGCGCCGAGGTGGGGCCCGCGGTTCTGGAGTGCGGCGCGGAGCGCGAGCGAGAGCGTCACGCGAGTGTCCTCGGGATAGATGATCGCGTCGACGTACCCGCGGGCGGCGGCGAAGCGCGCGTCGAGCTGATGCTCGTAGTCGGCGCGCATTTCCTCGACGGCCGCCTCGAGATCCGGCGGTGTCTGTCCCTTGCGCTTCGCTTTCTCGAGTGCCGGGCCGTGCACGGCCTGGATGGCGGACTCGCCCTCCATCACGCCCATGCGCCCCGTGGGCCAGCTGAAGATGAAGTCGGGATCGAATCCCTGGCCGGCCATCGCGTAGTATCCGGCGCCAGACGCGTGATTCACTGTCAGCACCAGCTTCGGGACGCGCGCCGTCGCCATCGCCTCGACAAAGCGCGCACCGGCGCGAATGATCCCCTCGTGCTCGGCCTCCGTGCCCACCATGAACCCGGAGACATCCTGCACGAACACCAAGGGAATCCCTTGCCGATCGCACCGGTCGATATAGAACGCCACCTTCTCGGCGCTCTCGGCATAGACGATGCCGCCGAAGCGCGGCCGCTCCCCGGCGCGTCCCTTCACCAGGCCGCGCTGATTGGCGATGATGCCGATGGGCAGCCCGTCGATGCGCGCGTCGGCGCAGATCATCTCGCGGGCGAGCGATTCCTGAAACTCGTCGAGCGCTCCGTCGTCGGCGATCGCCCGCAGCACGGCGTGCATGTCGTAGGACATGCGGTGGTCGCTCGGGAGAAGCTCGTAGAGCGATTGCGGACTGCGGACTGCGGACTGCGAGCTGATGGTCGAGACCAGGCCGGCCGATGCGCGTGGCAGCCTGTCAACGAGGTCCCGGATCTTCGCGCAGCAGGCGGCGTCGTCAGGCACCTTGTAGTGCGCGACGGCGCTGATCTCGGTGTGCGTGCGCGCGCCCCCGAGGGATTCGGCATCGACCACCTGACCGGTGGCGCCCTTCACCAGGTTCGGCCCGCCGAGACCCATGAAGGAGGTGTTCTCGACCATCAGGATCACGTCGGAAAGCGCGGGAAGATACGCGCCTCCGGCGATGCACGGCCCCATCACCGCGGCAATCTGCGGCACATGGAGGTACCGCCGCATGATCGAGTTGTAGTAGAAGATGCGGCTCGCGCCATACTGGCCGGGAAAGACGCCGCCCTGGTACGGCAGGTTCACGCCGGCGGAATCGACGAGGTACACGATCGGGATGCGGCAACGCATCGCGATCTCCTGGGCGCGGAGGATCTTTCGAATCGTCTCCGGCCACCATGATCCCGCTTTCACGGTCGCGTCGTTCGCGACGATAACTGTTTCGCGCCCGCTGACGATGCCGACGACGATGACGACGCCGGCGCCCGGGGCCTGGCCGTCGTATTGATCGTACGCGACGAGCAGGCCGATCTCGATGGAGGGCGTGCCCGTGTCGCAGAGCGCGGCGATTCGTTCGCGCGCGGTGAGCTTCCCCTGCGAATGCTGCCGCTCGATTTTGTCGGCGCCACCGCCGAGCCGGAGTCGCGCCTCCAGCTCGCGCGTCTCATCGCTCAGCGCACGAAGCCGTGACGTCACGCGCGCGAGGGCCCGGAGGATGCCCCTTCCCGCGCCGCGAACCATTCCTTGATGTAGTCGATCAAGTCGGTGGTGGGGGTCCCGGGGCCGAACAGCTTCCCGACGCCCTGGCTCTGCAGGGTCTCGATGTCTTCCTTCGGGATGATGCCGCCGCCGGTGAGCAGCACATCCTCCCGTCCCATCTCGGCCAGCAGCTCGCGCACTCGCGGGATGAGGGTCATGTGCGCGCCACTGAGGATCGACAGCCCCACGACGTCCACGTCCTCCTGCAC
>JAICNG010000044.1 GCA_025931335.1 Gemmatimonadaceae bacterium
ACTGGCGACGGTGTAGCGACCATGTGCGGAATCGCAGCGATCATCGCCACCGGTGGCGGAGCGGCCGACGCCGCCGTCGTGCGCCGCATGACGGACAGCATCCGTCATCGGGGGCCTGACGACGTCGGGTATCTCGTGAGCGGTCCGGTCGCGTTCGGATTCCGCCGGCTCTCGATTCTCGATCTCACCCCGAGCGGTCATCAGCCGTTCGTGAGCGCCGACGGCACGTGCACGATCGTGTTCAATGGCGAGATCTACAACTACATCGAGCTCCGCCGCGAGCTCCAGAGCCTCGGCCACACGTTTCGATCGACGGGAGACACGGAAGTCCTCCTGCACGCCTATCAGCAGTGGGGACGGGAGTGCTTGCCGAAGCTGAACGGGATGTGGGCGTTTCTCATCTTCGACGCGAAGCGCGGCGTGGTGTTCGGCTCCCGCGATCGCTTCGGGGTGAAGCCGCTGTTCCGCGCGCGCACGCGCGAGCACGTGATGTTTGCCTCGGAGATCAAGGCGATCCGCGCGAGCGGGCTGTGCGCGGCGCGCCCGAACTGGGCGCTGGCGGCCGAGTTTCTGTGCCGGAGCTCGCTCGTGGCGCCTGACGACACCGAGGCAACGTTCTACGACGGGATCGACCAGGTTCCCGCCGGCGGTGCATTCGAGCTGACGCTCGACGGTCGCCTCACGGAGTGGCGGCACTGGTCGCTCGATGACGTGGGGCGGGCCGCGGTCAGCGATCCGCCGGCGACGTTCTTCTCCCTGTTCGAGGATTCCGTGCGGCTCCGCATGCGCAGCGACGTGCCCGTGGGCGTGTCGCTGTCGGGCGGTCTCGACTCCACCGCCATCCTGTCCGTGATGGCGCGGCTCCGCGAGGAGTCGGGCATCCTGCCCGGCGACGCACTGCACGCGTTCTCGTACCTCTCGGACGAGTTCGACGAGTCGGCCTACATCGCGCAGACCATCGACCGCACGCGCGCGACGCTCAACCGCGTCGAGATCGATCCCGCGACGCTGTGGGAGGGAATGGACAACGTCCTCGCCTACCACGACGAGCCGCTCCACTCGCCCACCGCCCTCATCAGCTTCGAGATCTACCGGCTGGCGGCGCGGATGGGCGTGAAGGTCGTGCTCTGCGGACAGGGGGCCGACGAGAGCCTGGGTGGCTACACGAGCTACTTCATCGATTACTGGTGTACGCTCGTGAGGCAGGGACGGCTGCGCCGTGCGTGGGATGAGATCGGCGCGAACGTGGCGCGGCATGGTGGCGACCGCGCTGCCCTGTTTCGCACGGTGGTCGGTCGTGTCGCGCGGATGGATGTTCTCGGCCGAATCCCGGCGTATCGCCAGGCAGCCGCTCGGCGGCGCCGCGGGCGCGAGCGGGCCGGACAGCTTCGGTGGTTCACTCGCGAGATCACCGACGCATTGTCCGACGCGTCGCCGCGCTGGCAGGATCCGTCGCTCGATACCGCGCTGCGTCGCTCCGTCGAAGTCGGGCCACTGCCGCTCTATCTCCGCATCGAGGACCGCAACTCGATGGCGCATTCCGTGGAGGCGCGTCTGCCGTTCATGGATTATCGCCTCATCACGCTCGGCTTCCAGCTTCCGGACGACTGGAAGGTGCGTGGACCATACAACAAGTTCGTGTTGCGCGAGGCGCTGCGCGGGCAGATTCCCGAGGGTGTGCGCACGCGTATCGACAAGATGGGCTTTCCCTCGCCGGTGCAATCGTGGTTCCGTGGTCCCTTCCACGATGCCTTGCAGGACACGCTCTCGAGCGCGGCCACGCGCGAGCGCGGCATCTACGATGTCCGCGCCATCCGCGCCGATCTCGAGCGGCACCGCCGCGGCGAGATCACGATCGGCAACGCGTTGTTCAACGTAGCGCAATTCGAGCGCTGGCTCGCTCTCCCCGGCGGCGCGACACTTCCGCCGCCATCCCCGGTCGCCCCAACACTCGCGGACACGTCCGCGATGGCGCCCGTTTCATCCTGACTTCTCGTACGACTTCGACCATTGAAACAGATCTTCCTGGGCGGTCTCACGCACCGCGCGATCGCCCCGCTCTGGCGCCCCTTCCTTCGTGGGGCCAGCGCGATCTTCATGCTGCATCGGTTCGCGCATCGGCATCTCGGTGACAACGCGTACGCGCACGATCTCGATCAGCTGCGGGGGTATCTCGCGTTCCTGCGGCGGGAAGGGCATCCGATCGTCTCCCTCGGGACACTCCTCGATTCCTTCGATCGGGGAGAGCCGATCGAGCGCAGCGTCGTGTTCACCGTCGACGACGGCTACGACGATTTCCTCCACGTCGGGCTGCCGATCTTCGCCGAGTTCGATGCGCCCGTGACGCTGTTCGCGACGACGGGATTCATCGACCGCGATTGCTGGTTCTGGTGGGATCAGATCGACTACCTCTTTCGCACGACCGGCCGCAAGTCGGCCCGCGTGGACTTGGCCGGTGACGTTCTCTCCTATGCCTGGACGAATCCGGCCGAGCGTGACGAAGCACGCTGGGACCTGGGGCATCGATTGAAGCGAGTGAGCGAGTTGGCGAAGTGCGCGGCGATCGACTCGCTGGCGGAAAGCCTCGACGTCGCGATCCCGCACGAGGCGCCCGAGTGGTGCGCGCCGATGACCTGGGATGAGATTCGTGGCTGCGTGTCGCGCGGCGTGGAGGTCGGGCCGCACACGGTGACGCATCCCATCCTCTCGCGAGTCGATACCGAGCGCGCCGCGACCGAGATTCGCGGATCGTGGCAGCGACTGCGCGCCGAGGTGCCGGAGGCGTTGCCGGCGTTCTGCTACCCGAACGGCGATCCCGGCTCGTTCACGAGCCGCGAGCTCGCCATGGTGCGCGAGCTGGGGCTACGCGCGGGTCTGTCGACCTACCAGGAGTATGCAACGGCGAGAATGCTGAGCCGCGGGGTCGACCCCGCGGCGGTCCCCGGGCGTTTCTCGCTCCCGCGCTTCACCTACCCACCGTCGCATGCCCACCTCGTTCAGATCGTCAGCGGGCTGGAGCGAGCGAAAGAGACGCTGCGTCGTCTGCTGCCGAGGTGACCGCGCGCCGCGTGCGCGAACCATTCAGCATGGGGAGAATGATGTCGGCGATGCGCGAGGCGATCACGGCGTTCGCCGCCTCGGTCGTGTGTCCCCAGTTGTCGACGAAGACCGTCGCCGTATCGGCATCGAACAGGGCGTGCAACGGGACGTACGTCGTGCTCTGGCGCGCGGTCATGACGGAGTCGACCATCGCCGTGCAGCGTTGCATCATGCGGTCGTAGCCGGGTGCCCATTCGAGGATCGAGCGCTCCCACGCGCTGCGCGGCTTCCGCGAGGTGGCGAGCATCGGTTGCCAGAGGAAGACCGCGCGAAAATCGAACGACTGCGCGAGCCCCTCGACGGTTCTGGTGAGGCCGTGATAGTAGCGGGCGACATCGACGCACGCCGCCTCGGCGTCGGGCATCACCGGACGCCCCACCGGCTGCCGTCCGAGCGCGCCTTGCAGGCGCTGAAAGAGCAGCGAGTGACGCGCGAGATCGCCCACCTGGCTGGCGAATCCGCCGCGTGCCGCGCGCCAGCGATCCGCCGCCAGCGCCTGATTGAGCGTACGCCCCGCAACGCCGTTCTGGAACGTCGCCGAGACGTCGTTGTTGCCGTCGTAGAAGACGACCACATCGGGCACGTTCCCCGCGCGAAGCTCGAGCAGGAGGGTGATGGCTTCCTGCGTGGCGTTGTACGACGACTGGCCGAAGTTCACCACCTCCACCCGGTCCTGACCGCGATCGCGCAGGGCCGCTTCGACCGCCGCGGCGATGGTGTGCTCGTCCCGCACGGAGTAGCCCCACGCCGCCGATCCGCCGAAGACGAACACGCGTCGCTGCGGCGTTAGGCGCTCGCCGCCGCCGGCGGCGTGTCGCAGCCCGTTCGAGTCCACCGTGATGCCGGGAGCGCGGTAGGCCAGGGGCCACCAACCGCGGTACGGGTCGTACCGCCACGCCACCTGCTGCGGACGCAACGGATCGAACGTGGCGAACCACGGCTCGTGCTCGTACGGATGCCCTTTCGTCGACGGGGTGAGCGACTCGCCCCGAAGCGTGCGGCGCAGCGCACCCTGCGCGCGATACGCCAGCTCGAGCCCGATGAGGAGCGCCAGCGTGACGCCGATGATGAGCCAGCCGTCGCGGAGCCCGCGGCCAACGCGGCGCAGCGGAGCGAGGCGGGCGCTCAGACGCTCGAGGGGAGAGACGGGGGTGTCGCTCACGTTAGGCCTCGTCAGTCGAGGAGGCAGGGCTCGAGCGCATCGAGGAGCATCTCGGCCTGATGGCGCCGCGAAAAGCGGCCGTTCGTGACGATGCGCGTCGGCCGAACACCGGCCGCGTACTCGAGATAGCGACGGCGCAGGACGCCCGCGATGCCGTCGACGTCATCGGGAGCGACGACGTCGGCGCGCGTATCGCGCAGCACCAGCTCGGTCGCGCTCCCGCGCGGCTCGAGCGCGAGCACCCAGGCGGAGAACTGCATGTACTCGAAGACCTTGGAGGGAACGCAGAGCACCGCGTCCTGCGGCAGGTTCACGAGCATCGTCGCGTCGGCGAGGAACTCGAGCGCGGCCCCGCGCGGCCGCGACGGCCCGGTGCTCACGAAGGCCGCGATGCCTTCCTCCTCGGCGAGGCGCGTGATCGGCGTGCCGCCGTAGGTCTCCGTGTTTCCAATGAATCCGAGGGCAAAGCGCTCGGGCGTGAGCCCAAGCTCGTCGATCACCCGGCGAGCGGCGCGAAAGAGGAGGCGCGGATCCCGGTTCATGTACAGCGAGCCCGCGTAGGCGATGGTGAATCGCTCGCCGTGGCGCGAGGGCGGCACCGGCTCCTCGTCGTAGCCGTTGAGGATCGCGATGATCCGGTCGCCGGACGCGGGATGCGCCGCGCGCATGGCATCGCGCGCCGGCTCGGTGTTCATGACGACGAGCGCGGCCTCGCGCACGGCGCGGCGCTCGTGGCGCTCCGCGATCGCGAACCACAGCGGACTCGCGTAGTGGCGATTGAGGTCGGGGAGCAGACTCCACGGGTCGCGCAGATCCATGACGAACGGAATGCCGCGTGCGTGCGCGATGCGTCGCGCGGCCTCGTGAGGCATGTGGGGCGGCCCGCACGAGATCACCGCGTCGTACCGCTGCGCCGCCGAGAGCTGAAGGCCGAGGGTGAAAGCCCGTCGTGCCCAGACGGATTCGGCGGCGTGATAAAGCCAGGAGCCGTAGGCGCGGATGACGTCGCGCGGGGAGCGCGGGATCCATCGCAGCGCTTCGCGGCGGATCGCGACGGGCACGCCGCCATTGGTCGGACCAGGGGCGGGCGCCGCGCCGGGGGTTCCGCGCTTCCGTCCCGCGATACGGCGCAGCCATCCGCGAACCACCCTTTCCGGACCGAGAATCCAGTGCTCGTCGTCGGCCATGGCGAACACGCGGGTGCCCGGCGCGAGGTCGGCGAGCCGGGATGTGTCGGGGGCCGTCAGCTGCTCGGGGTCACGAGTGATGACGTCGAGCGCCAGGCCGCGTTCCGCGGCGAAATGCGACAGCTTCTGCCAGCGCAGGGCTCCGGCAGTCTGGCTCGGCGGGAAATGGTAGGCGAGCAGCAGGAGACGTCGAACGGCTCCGCCGCCGCCGGGAGCCTCGTAAAACGGGCGCGGGAGCGCGTCGGTCGTAGTCACGCGAAGGCAGGCACAGGTGGCCCCGGGGAAAGCAACTCTTGCACCCTTGCCGGGGGGCTTTCGTCCCCGCTGGATGGGGTGAACCCGCGCGAAGATTGTCGCCGGACGCCCGAATGCGACAGATCACGTAGCGATTGCCACACACCTGTCGCGCCCTCGCGACACGGCCCCGGCGACAGGGTGAAAGGCGCGATGTTTCGGGGTCAACGACAGGGATAGCGAGCCGCTCACGAGGTTCCGAACTTGCGTTCCGGGCCGCGTCGTCAGGCTCAGCCCGCTTCACGCGTTTTCCCCGAACGGAACTCAATGGACGTGGTAGTGACAGCGCCGACTGCGTCACAGCCCGCCCCGCCACCCGATACCCGCGAGCTCGACCGGTCACTCGTCCGGGGAGTTGCCTGGACGGGGGCGTTCAAGTGGCTGTCGCAGATCGTCACCTGGCTCGGGACGATCGTCGTCGCGCGCCTGCTGACTCCGCAGGACTATGGGCTCGTGGGCATGGCCACCGTCTATCTCGGCCTCACGGCGCTCATCACCGAATTCGGCCTTGGCTCGGCGATCGTGGCGCTTCGTGAGCTGGGGAAGCGAGAGATCGCGCAGCTCAACGCCGTGGCGCTGATGATCGGGGGCGGGGCGATGCTCCTGTCATGGGGAGTCGCGGTGCCCCTCGCGTCGTTCTTTCGCGCGCCGGAGCTGCGGGCGATCGTGATGGTGTTGAGCGCGACCTTTCTCATCGATTCGTTGCGCACCGTCCCGAACGCGCTGCTGACGCGCGATCTGCGGTTCAAGTCGCTCGCGCTGCTCGAAGGCGCGAAGGCCGTGTTCACGATGACGCTGACGATCGTGCTCGCGGCGCTCGGCATGCGCTATTGGGCGCTCGTGTTCGGCGGCCTCGCGGGATCGGTCTTCTGGACGGTGGCGATTCTGTCGCGACGCACGCACCCCTTCGCCTGGCCGCAGCTGCGGCTGCTGCGATCGTCGCTGGGGTTCAGCACGCAGATCATCATCGAGCGCGTTGCCTGGTACGGGTACTCCAACGCCGACTTCCTCGTGGCCGGCCGAGTGCTCGGTGCCGTGCCGCTGGGGAACTACACCACCGCCTGGACGCTCGCGAGCCTTCCGGGCGAGAAGATCATGAGCATGTTCTGGCGTGTGATGCCGGCCGTGTTCTCGGCGGTGAAGACGGACATGGCCGCGCTGCGCCGGTACGTGCTGCTGATGAGCGAGGCGCTGGCGATGGCGCTCTTTCCGGCGACCGTCGGCCTCGCGCTCGTCGCCCCCGAGTTCGTCGTCGCGCTGCTCGGACCCAAATGGATCGGCGCGATCGTGCCGCTGCGGCTGCTCTGCGTGTACGCAACGATGCACATGATCTCGACGGTGCTGCCCCACGTGCTGATCGTGACCAACCAGGTGCGCTTCGCGACGAAGCTGGCGCTGGCCGCCCTGGTGACGCTCCCGCCGGCGTTCTGGGTGTTCGGCCGCACCTGGGGTGTGGCCGGCATCGCGGCGGCATGGCTGGTCGTGTACCCGTTCATCCTGGGCGCGCTCTTCCACCGGGCGTTTCGCACCGTCTCGCTCACCGCGCGTGCGTATCTGCGCGCCCTGTGGCCGGCGGTGAGCACGACGCTCGTGATGGTCGCGGTGGTTGCCGCCGCGCGCGCGATCATGCCGGACGCGTGGCCGGCGCTGGCGCGTCTGGTGACCGCATCGTCGTTAGGTGCGGCGGCCTACCTCGGCGCGGCATGGCTGTGGCACGGGCCGCGCATTCGCGGCCTCATCGGGATGCTGCGCGCCACGCGCGGATAGGCGGGTGCGCGAGCGCCCGGCAGGTGATGGCGGTCACGTTTCGGTGTCGCGCGCGACAAACACGTGCCGTCACCGCAGGGGTGACGAGGCTATGACGCGCCTCGTCTCTCGATGTAGAATACCTCGGACACTCTACGGCATCGATCGCCGTCTCCGGTGTAGAGGGACGCGACAAGGGCAAACCCGGCGAAAGCCGGCGACGCAAAGCTTCGAGGCTACCGCGTGCACGACCTCGTGCCGCCACGCCAGTCGAGCCGCCGAACGATCACTCACGGAGGGCTGCATTCATGCATCCCGTGGCGATGACCGTCGTGCACACGCTCGCGCTGACGCTGAGACGGCGCGCGGGGCGGACGACTCTGATGACTAGCGTGGCGCTCCTGCTCGGAATCCTCGGGCTCAGCTGCTCCACGGAGCGCCTGGCGACCGAGGGCGAAGAGCCCATCACGGTCAGCGTGACCCCCGCCACCGCCGCCCTCACCGTGGGCGACACTCGCACTCTCCAGGTAGCCATCACGCCGTCGTCCACGCCGGGCACGCCCACCTGGGGGAGCTCGAACGACGCCGTCGCGACCGTGAACGGCAGTGGCGTGGTGACTGCACACACGGCGGGCACCGCCCGTGTGACCGCGTCGTTAGGGTCCGCCAGCGGCGGCAGTGACATCACGGTGACCGCACCCCCGCCACCGCCCCCACCCACCGTCACCAGCCTCGTGCTGACGCCGCCGACGGTGACGATGGGAACGGCCGCGACGCAGCAGTTCACCGCCACGGAGCAGCTCAGCAATGGGACGTCGCGCCCGGCGAGCGGGGCGACGTGGACCGCCACCGGTGGCGTGGTGACCACGAGCGGGCTCTACACCTCCGGAACCGCGGCTGGCACCTTCCGTGTGATCGCGACGGGGACGTCCGGCCACGCCGACACGTCGAGCGTCACGATCTCGGCGGCTCCTCCGCCACCGCCGACAGTCACTTCGCTCGTGCTCGCGCCCGCGTCGGCGACGCTTGCGACGAGCGCCACGCAGCAGTTCACCGCCACGGAGCAGCTGAGCAACGGCACCTCTCGCGCGGCGAGTGGAGTGACGTGGAGCGCTACCGGCGGCACCGTGAGCACGTCGGGCCTGTACACGGCCGGCGGCACCGGTGGCAGCTATCGCGTGATCGCGAGGGGAACCACCGGTCATGCGGATACCGCGAGCGTAACGATCAATGCGCCCCCGCCCCCGCCGCCCACCGTCACGGCGCTCGTCCTCACCCCCGCCTCGGCGACGCTCAGCGTGAGCGCGACGCAGCAGTTCACCGCCACCGAGCAGCTGAGTAACGGCACGTCCCGCTCGGCGACCGGGGTCACGTGGAGTGCCACCGGCGGCACGGTGAGCGCCAGCGGGCTGTACACTGCGGGAACGAGCGGCGGCTCCTATCGCGTCATCGCCCGCGGAACCACCGGGCACGCGGACACGTCCGCGATCACCATCAACGCCCCGCCACCTCCGCCGACGGTGACGGCGCTCGTCGTCGCTCCCGCGTCAGCGTCACTGACGACCGGAGGAACGCAGCAGTTCACGGCGACGGAGCAGCTGAGCAACGGCACATCGCGCTCAGCGAGCGGCGCGACCTGGAGTGCTACGGGCGGCACGGTGAGCGCCGCGGGGTTGTACACCGCGGGCACCACGGCCGGCAGCTTCCGCGTGATCGCGACCGGTACCACCGGCCACGCGGACACGTCGGGCATTACGATCACCACCCCGGGAACCGGGGCCCCCACGAATGAGTGCGCCTCGCCGCGGGCGGGGTGGATCTGGTGCGACGACTTCGAGCAGGACCGGCTGGGGAGCTACTTCGAGATGGACAATGCGGGCGGCGGGTTCGCCCGCGCGACCGGCGTGGGGCGCAACGGCTCCCCTGGTATTCGCATCCGCTACGCGGCCGGACAGGTCGAGGGTGGAAACCTGAAGCTGGCCTTCGGGCGCACACCCAACGCCTACTTCCGTCCCGTGGACGCCGGGACCGCGAACTATCGCGAGGTGTACTGGCGCATGTACCTGCGCGCGCAGCCAGGATGGACGGGCGGCGCCGGGTGGAAATGGACACGCGCCATCGTGTTCGCGAACGCCAACTGGGCGGAGGCCGCGATCGGGCACGTGTCGAGCTTCTGGGAGAACGACTTCCTGACGAACGGCCCGGTGCGTGGAACCGACGAGGCCGGCAACCTGGTCACCACGCGGTACAACGACTTCGACAACTTCGTCTACCTCGGACAGGTCGACGGCGTCACCCCCATCTACGCGTCGAACCGGGTTGGGCAGTGGTACTGCGTGGAAGCCCACATGCGGCTCAACGATGCCGGTCAGTCCAACGGTATTCTCGAGTTCTGGATCGACGGTAACCTCGAGGCGCGGCAGGCCTCGCTGAACTTCCTGGGCAGCTTCAACGCGTACGCGATCAACGCGATCTTCTTCGAGAACTACTGGAACGGGGGATCGCCGCAGGTCCAGGAACGGTACTGGGACAACATTGTCGTGAGTACACAACGCATCGGCTGCTGAGTCGGGCGCAATCAGGAGTTGACGGCGGCGGGCACGGGCCACTTATTCGGCTCATGTCCGCCGCTCGTCGTTTTCGTCGATCCGCGCTGCCCCTGCTCGTTCTCGGGGCTGTCGCGTGCACGACCAGCTCCGAGGGCAGGGCGGTGGCCGAGTCCTCGCAAGCGGCCGATACGAGCGTGCGGCTCGAGGCCCCGGCGCCCCCCGTTGCCGAGCCCGCACGGCCCGTCGCGCGCCCGGCGTCTCCCGTCAGGCCGGTGGTCGGAGTGCTCGAGGGGCGTACGTGCCCTCCAGCCGACCTCATCGCCCACGGCTTCGACGACGGCAAGTGGGGCCCGTTCCTCGATGGCGGCGAGGGCGTGCAGATCGTGCGCGACAGCACGGCGAATGGAGGCTGGTCGCTCCGGAAGGACTGGCGCGCGGGCACCCACGACGGCGGTACCGTCTGGGGCCTGTGGCGGAAGCCGGTCCAGGCGCTGCACGTGCGATTCCGCTACAAGCAGGACGCGACCTTCGACAACGAAGGCATCAAGAAGCTGGTGCGCATCCAGGCGCCCCGCTACGGCGAGACGTTGGGCTCGCTCGTGATCCAGTGGGGCCGGTTCGGCTGGGCCTGGGACGGCGCGACCGAAGACTGGCAGCGCGAGTTCCCGATCAACGTCGGGAAGGCCGTCGCCCCCGATGAGCTTCGCGGCAGCTGGCACTGGTACGAGATCTGGATCGACATCGCCACCGATCGCCGGTTGCGCATGAAGATGTGGATCGACGGCCAGCTCCGGATGGACCACACCGCCCCCTTCCCGAACCTCGGCGTGACCTACGGGACCGTCCAGTTCACGCGAACGTTCAACGCGCCCGCCGCGAGCGGAACGACGTGGCTCGATGATCTCGCGGTGAGCACCGATTGTATCGGGATTCCGCAGCCGCCGACGGCGGCGGCCGCGCCACCGACGTCGCCCTAGCGCCCCAACGTCGAGAGGACCAGCCGGCGCGCTCGCGCGTAGCGCGACGGCCCAACCGCCGCCCGCACGCGGTTCAACGCCAGCAGGCGCAGCGCCTCGGCGGAGTAGGCGGACGATTCCCCGGTGATCAGCGCGCCGAACGCGCGCGCGCTCGTATCGCGGCGCACCGTGTAGCGCCGGATCAGCCGGGCGTCGCCCCCATGGTTCGCCCCCCATCGACTGGTGGCAACGCGCGTGTACCCCAGCGCGGCGTAGTCGCGCCCGGTCCACCCCCGCGGCGCATCGCCGTTCGGCAGGGCAAGGATCGTCGTCCGCTGCCCGAGGTGCACGTCCAGCAGGCGACGGGCCTCCGCCAGCTCCCGGGCCGCGTCGTCGCGGCTGAGCTCGGACAGGAATGGGTGCGTGTGCGTGTGCGATTGAATCGACATACCCGCGCGAGCCATCAGAGCGAGCTCCTTCCAGGTCACGTACCCCGACATCCCGACGCGCGCGGTGATGACGAAGAACGTCGCCGTCATGCCGCGCGCCACCAGCTCCGGAAAGGCGTTCTGGAACTGCGACTCATCGCCGTCATCGAAGGTGATCGCGACCGTGCGTTCCCTGGGGTGGCTGACGGCGCGCTCGAGACTCACGACCCGCATTCCCGCGGCGCGCAGCGCGTCGAGCTGCTCGGCGAAGCGCGCGCGAGGAACCGCGAAGTAATCCGCGTCCTCGGCCGCGGCCGGAACGCGATGGTACATGAGGCAGGTCCAGCGCGCGCGGCGCGTCGGCAGCAGTGGCGTCACGTCAGCTCGCCGGTACGTCAGCGAGCGCTTTCTGCGCGACCGGTCTCACCACGGGGTCGACGCCCGCGTCGGGCCGCTCGCTCACCTCGATGGTTCTCGGCGCCCACGCGCGCACGGCCGACACCAGCTCCTCGAGGTGGGAGCGCCGCGTGAACGTGTGGTTGGCGTCGGGGAAATACGTCACCGTGACGCGCCCGGCGTAATCGAGACGTCGGAACGCGTGGTCGAACTGGCGGCGATAGTTGTAATACTGGTACTGCCCCGCGCTGTAGAGAAAGCACAACTCGACGCCGCGCGCGATCATCGTGCGGCAATCCGCGATCACACGCTCCTTCGCCGGGAACGCGCGCACGTACATGGGTTCGGCGGGATTCGATCCGCCGGAAGCGGCATGCGACGCTCGCCGCACGACGCGCTGAAGCAGGCGCTTCCATCGACGCCCACTCGCGAGACGCTCCGACCAATAGCGCCAGTGAAAGCCAATCGTTCGATACGCGTAGCCGTCGATCATGGCCGCGCCCACCACGCGCTCATCGGCGCGCGCGATCTGAAACGCGTTGTCCGCCCCGGAGCACAATCCCATGAGAATGAACCGGCGCACCCCACGGGCCGCCGTCAGCGCATCCATGGCATCGCGCGCCTCTTCGAGCGTGCTCTCGTCCCCGGACAGTGCGTCCCGCCGTGACTCGCTGTCGCCGATGCCGGAGAAGTCGAACCGCAGCACCGGGAATCCGTCGGCGGCGAGCGCACGAGCCAGCGCGACGTACATGCGACTCGGCCCCACCCGATGCAGCAGCCCCGAGTTCAACAGGATGACGCCGGGCTTTCCGCGGCTCTCGGCGTTCCGTGCCGGTTCGGTGAGCACGCCCACGAGCGATCGCGTGCGCCCGAAGAGCATCGCCTTCTCTTTCAGCGGCGCGCTCACTCGGCCTCCGCCATGGCGAGCTCGGCCATTCCCTGGAGCATGGGCTGGATTTGCTGCGGCAGGAGGGCCGACACGATCCGGTCGACGGCGTCCCAGTCGCCGCCTCGCCCAAGCACCTGACAGGTGCTTCGCACCGGCAACGTCGCGAGGTGCGCGCTCAGCTCATCGAAATGGCTGTGTGGGGCCGAGGCGACGACGTGCACGGCACGCGCGCCGCAGGTGGTGAGGCTCGTCAGAGAGAACGCCGCCAGCTGATCCCGCAGCGTGGCGGGAAGCGGCTGGCCGAGCACCCCATCACGCTCCGGGTTCTCCGACCTCGAGCGCGGCGGTGGATACTCGTTGCGAAGGAACTGCTCGTTGAGCGCGATGACGTCGGAGAGGTAGGTCGAGCCGCGCACGATGGGATCCCACAGCACGACGTTCTCGACGTCGCGCCGTTTCGCCGCCGCGCTCATCGCGATCGCCGCCCCAAGCCGCACCCCCACGAGCGAAACGCGCGTTATGCCGGAGGTGTCCTTGAGCTCCTCGATGGCAGTACCTACGTCGGCGATCCAGCCAGGCAGATCCACGTCGCTGCCGTCGCCGCCGGAATCTCCCACGCCGTACCAGTCGAAGCGCATGACGTGACAACCGGCGTCGGCGAGCGAGAGCGCGAGATGCCGGAGCACGCGATGCGTGCGCGCGTACTCGTGGCCGATGGGCGGGCAGAGCACGACGCCGGTCTTCCGCACCGGCCGGGCGTGAGGCGGGTGGTAGATCCCGAACAACGGACGCTGGGACCTGCCAAAATAGAAGGGATTCACCGCTCGCTCACCCTCACGAGGCCATTCGCTGGTCGGCCTCGGCGGCGATCTGCTCGAGGGTCTGGAGGATCATCGCGCGAGGATTCAAGCGACGCCCGATGCGCGACTCGATCCGATGCAGCACGCGCACGGAGAGGAGCGAGTGTCCGCCAAGCTCGAAGAAGTTGTCGCGAACGCCCACACGCTGCACGCCGAGCACCTCGCGCCAGACTTCGGCGACGAATTGCTCCATCGGCGTGCGCGGCTCGACGAAATCGTCGTCGCGTGCCGACGCGTGGGCGAACGGGTTCGGCAGTGCCTTGCGATCCACCTTCCCGTTCTGCGTGAGCGGCAGGGCATCCAGCTCGACGACCAGGGCAGGCACCATGAACTCGGGCAAACGGTCCCGCAGGTGGCGGCGCAGCTCGCTCGCCGTGAGCGATTCCCCGGGGTGATAGACGACGTACGCTACGAGGCGCTTATCGCCGATCCGGTCTTCGTGCACCGCGACGACGGCCTGGCGCACGGCCGGCTCGAGCGCGAGCACGGCCTCGATTTCGCCGAGCTCGATCCGAAATCCGCGGACCTTCACCTGAAAATCCAGTCGGCCCAGGAATTCAAGTGCGCCGTCCACGGTGAAGCGCACGAGGTCCCCGGTGCGATACAGGCGCGTACCCTCACGGAACGGGTGCGGCACGAACCGCTCGGCGGTGAGCTCGGGGCGGTTGTAGTAGCCGCGCGCCACGCCCGCGCCGCCGATGTAGAGCTCGCCCGGGACACCGATGGGCACCGGACGGCGATTCCGGTCGAGAACGTAGACATCCGTGTTCGCGATCGGCCTTCCGATGAGCACCGGCGCGTTAGGCTCGAGACGGTGGATCGTCGACCAGATCGTCGTTTCCGTCGGTCCGTACATGTTCCACAGCTCGCCCACCCGGGGGAGCAGCGCCTCGACGAGATCGCGCGGCACCGCCTCGCCACCGATGAGGGCCTTCAGCCCCTTGCTCTTCCATTCCGCGTCCAGCAGCAGGCGGTACGTGGCGGGGGTCGCCTGCATGGCGGTCGCGCCGCACTCCGCGAGCAGCTCGCGCAGGAGCACGCCGTCGGACGCGACCTCGCGGCTCGCGAGCACGACGCGTGCGCCCGTCGTGAGGGGCAGGTACAGCTCGAGTCCCGCGATGTCGAACGACAGCGTGGTGACCGCGACCAGAACGTCCTGCTCCGAGAGTCCCGGCTCGCGCCGCATCGTGTTGAGGAAGTTCACGACGGCCGAGTGGGGAAGCTGAACGCCTTTCGGGCGCCCGGTGGAGCCGGACGTGTAGATCGTGTACGCGAGATGCTCGCCGGTCGTCATCGACGTCGGGCGCGCGTCGCCGGCGCCCGCGAGGATGTCCGCGTCGGCATCGAGCAGCACGAGCGCGAGGGCCGAGTCGGCGGCGAGCAGCTCGTCACGCAGGGCTTCCGTGGTGACGAGCACCCGGATGCCCGAATCCTCGATCATGAAGCCAATGCGGTCGCTCGGATACGCCGGATCGAGCGGCAGGTACGCACCACCCGCCTTGAGGATCCCGAGGAGCGCGACGAGCATCTCCAGCGACCGCTCGACGCAGAGGCCCACGAGAACGTCGGGGCCAACGCCGAGCGTCCGCAGGTGGTTGGCGAGCTGGTTCGCGCGGCGGTCGAGCTCGCGATACGAGAGCGCGGAGCCTTCGAACACGGCGGCGATCGCGTCGGGCGCCCGATCCACCTCGCGCTCGAACAGCTCGTGCACGCAGCCCGGGCCGCCGAAGTCCACCGCCGTCGCGTTCCACTCGTTGAGCACGCGACGCTCCTCGTCCGCCGGAAGAAGCGGCAGCTCCGACACGGGACGGGACGGATCGGCGGCGATGCCCTCGAGAAGCACCCGATACTGCTCGAGCATCCGCGCGATCGTCGCGCGGTCGAACAGGTCGGTGTTGAACTCGAGCATTCCCTGAAGGCCGGTGGAGACCTCCTGAAGCTCGAACAACATGTCGAACTTCGACGTTCCGCTCCCGACCGGCACGGCGCTGACCTTCACGCCCTCCAGCTGGAGCGCCGTGTCGGGCGACTGCTGCACCGCGAACATCACCTGGAACAGCGGGTTGTGCGACAGGTCGCGACTGGGGCGTACCGCCTCGACGACTTTCTCGAACGGCGCATCCTGATTCGCGAACACCCCGAGCGCGGCGCGTCGCACGCGCCCGAGGAGATCGCGGAAGGTGGGTCCGCCGGAGAGATCGGTGCGGTAGACGACGGTGTTCGTGTAGAATCCGATCGCCTGCTCGATCTCGGCGCGATCGCGGTTCGCGATCGGCGAGCCGATCAGAATGTCCTCCTGCCCGGTGTAGCGATGGAGGAGGACGTTGAAAGCGGCGAGGAGCACCATGAATACCGAGCCGCTCTCCTGGCGCGCGATCTCCGCCAGCGCGGCGGTGAGCTCGCGCGGGACGCTGATGCGGAGAAAATCACCGCGCAGCGTCTGCACGGCGGGCCGCGGCCGATCGGTCGCGATCGAGAGCACGGGCAGGTCGCCAGTGAGCTGTTGGCGCCAGAATCCAAGCTGCTTCTCGACCACGCCGCTCTCGAACCACTCGCGCTGCCACATCACGTAGTCGGCGTACTGAATCGGAACGGGCGGCAGCGTCGGCGCGCGCGACCCGCGGAGCGCGGCGTACAAGGCCGTCAGCTCGCGAAACAGCACGGCCATCGAATACCCATCGGCCACGATGTGGTGGACGATCAGGACGAAAAGGTGATCGTCGTCGGCGAGGCGAATCAGTGCCGCGCGCACGAGCGGGCCGCGAGCGAGGTCGAATCCCAATCCGGCCTGTGCGTAGGCGATCCGCAGCGCCTCCGCCTCGCGCTCGGCCGCCGGAAGCATCCGGAGATCGGTGAGGGGAACGGGAATCTCGAGCGCCGGGGCGATCACCTGCATCGGCGTTCCGTCAGGCGCGGCGAAGGTCGTCCGCAGCGCTTCGTGTCGCGCGACGATCGCGTTCAGCGCGCGGGTGAGCACCGCGGGATCGAGCGGGCCGGTGAGGCGGAACGCCGAGGGGATGTTGTACACGGCGCTGCCGCTTTCCACCTGGTCGAGAAACCAGAGGCGCTGCTGCGCGAACGACGCCGGAAAGACGAAGACGTCCTGATCCTGCGTTTCGGGCACGAGCGTCGTGCCCACCTGGGGGTCAAGCGTCGAAGACACCGGAATGGTGGCGGTTTGAGTCAGGACGTGGCGACAGTGGCGGCGTCCGCCAGCGCGGACCGTTTCACTCGATAGGCATCGCGAGCCAGCGGCACCATCGCCGGTGCCGGCACCGTGGTGCGCGCGCTCTTCGTGCGCTCGATCTCCTCGGCCAGCTCCGCGATCGTCGTCCGCTCGAAGAGCACGGACAGCGGAATGTCGACGTGCGTTTTCGCGCGCACGCGCGACACGGTCTGCGTGAGCAGGAGCGAGTGTCCCCCGAGCTCGAAGAAGTTGTCGTGCACTCCCACGCTCTCCAGGCCGAGCATGGTCTGCCAGATCCCGGCGATGATACCCTCCATCTCCGTGCGCGGTGCGACGAACGTCGTCGCGAGCGCCGGCCGCGCATGCCCGGTTCCGGCGGTCGCTGCGCCATCTGGCGAGGCGGCGGCGGGCGGCGCGTGCAGCGTCGCGATGAGCGCGTGCAGGTCCTGCGACGAAACGATCACCTGAGGCAGCGACGTTTCCCCCAGCACGCGTCGGAGCGCCTCGATGCCCTCCGCCGGAGCGATGCCATCCTTCAGGCCCACCTCGAGCACGCGATTCGCCGTGGCGTGCGGCACGCTTTCCGACGGCCCCGCCATCACGGCCGCGTCGCGCACCCGCCGCATGACGAAGTCGCTGATCTCCACGACCACCGCCCCACGCTCATCCATCATCGTGACGTCGAACGTGGCCGTCTGCTTGCCGCTCGTCGTGCTGCGGCGCCGCACGTGGCTGTACACTACACGCGGCAGCGGCGCGAACATGCGAAGCACGCCGTACGACATCGGCACGAAGAAATCCTCGCGCGCGTCGTACCCATCGATCAGCGCCTGCGCGCCGGCGGTGGCGAGGTCGAGCACCGCGGGGTGCAGCTGATACTGCGTGAGGTCGTTGGCGAACTGCGGGGCCAGCTCGAGCGTCGCGAGCGCCTCGCCGTCGCCATACGCCACGCGCCTCAGGCACGACCAGCGCGGGCCAAAGCGGAGGTGCTCCGGCTGCTCGTCGCCGCTCATCTCCACTACGCGCATCGCGCACCGAGCGCGAACGCCGTCCAGCGCCACCGGCGCCGATGGCGCAGCGTCAACGTAGCCTACGCTTCCCTGCGCGTGATCGAGCCACGCGTCCTTCGCCGCGGGCGTGCGGCTGGACACCTTGAACTCGAACGAGCCGTTGCGGCGGGACAGCGCCACACGCAGCTCGCGCGTGTCGCCATCGCGCGTCACGAACGGCGACGTGAACAGCACGTCGCGAATCTCGACCGCGCGCGGCTCGGGGCGGTCGGCCAGCGCCGCGCGCGCCAGCTCGATGTAGCCGGTGCCGGGAATGAGCGCCTCGCCGCCGCGGAGCCGATGCTCGGCGAGAATCCAGTGCTTGCTCGGAGACAGCAGCGTCTCGTACACCCGCTCGTCCGGCGTCTCGCGCACGCAGGTCTCGACGAGGGGGTGCGACGTCATCCGTCCGTCCGGGCGCGGCCGCGCCGACTCGCCGATGCCGAGGCGACGCGCCAGCTCCGCCGCCATGCCGACCTCCTGCCATGCACTCCAGTTCACGGCCGTGGTCACGCTACCGTCGCGCGCGGTGCGGTGGTGCGCGAACGCATCGAGGAACGCGTTCGCCGCGGCGTAGTCGACCTGGCCTGCCAGCCCGGCGATGGAGCTCACCGAGGAGAACAGCACGAAGAAGTCGAGTGGCAGGTTGCGCGTCACGGCATCGAGCACCAGCGCCCCGCGCACCTTCGGCGCGAGCACGCGGTCGGCCGCGGCCGGATCCTTCATGAGGATGACGCCATCATCGAGCACGCCGGCGGCGTGGATGACGCCATCGAGCGAGCCAAAGCGCTCGCGCGCGCGACGAACCACCGCCGTCATGCTCTCGAGGTCGGCCACGTCTGCCGCGACCGGCATCACCTCCGCGCCTAACGTCTCGAGCCCCTGAATCTTGCGAATGCGGCGGCTGGTGACGTCGTCCGGATCGTGCGAGGCGAGCCACGCGCCCCACTCGTCGCGCGATGGCACGGCAGTGCGCCCAACGAGCACGAGCCTGGAGCGCGCCTCCCGCGCGAGATGCTCGGCGACGACGAGACCGATGCCGCCGAGACCGCCGGTGATGAGGTAGACGCCGCCGTCGCGGACGCGCGCCGGCCGGCCCGCCGGTGACGCGAGCGGAGCCGCCTCGAAATCCTGGACGAAGCGCCGGTGCCCGCGATAGGCAACGATGGGGTCCGTCGACGCGCTCCGCAGCTCGGCGAGCAGCTGGTCGATCACCGATTCCGGCTGCCGCGCGCCCCATTCGGGAACACCCACGTCGACGCTGCGACAGACAACGTTCGGGAATTCCTGCCCGATCACGCGGCAGGGGCCGAGGAGCGTTGCTTTCTCCGGATAGCGCAGCAGCTCGCCTGCCACCTGCTGCATTCCGTTCGAGACGACATCGAGTTTGCAGAGACCGGCCAGGTCTTCCTTCCCGAGCGCCTGTGCAAGGCAGAGCAGGGCGTGGAACGTCGTCGCCTGCGTGGAATCGTACGCCGCCAGCACGGTCGGGAGCGGCTCGCTTGCCGTCACCGCCCACAGGTGAACGATGCGACCGGGCACGCCACCCTGCGCGCGCAAGGCCGCGAACAGCGCATCGTAGTCCTCGCTCGCGCTCGGCCGAATCGTGAACGCGGTGATGCCGTCGCGCTCGAAGCGATCTCCCGCACGCACGACGACCACGCCGTGCCCGTCGCGCTCCAGGCGCTGCGCAACGCTCGCTCCGATGCCGCAATCATCAATGAACAGGAGCCACCGTGTAGTCCCGCTCTCCTCCGCCCGGCTCGGCGGAAGCGTCTGCTTCCACGTTGGGACGTAAAACCAGTCCGCGACATCGGCGCGCTTGCGCAGGCCGGCCGACGTGGTGCGCGCTGCCGCCTCGCGAGCTCCGCCGTCCTTCGGCGCTTCGATCCAGTACCGCTGCCGGTCGAACGCGTACGTCGGGAGCGGCACACGCAGCCGGCGCTCTCCCTTGTGGAACGCACTCCAGTCAACGTCCACGCCCGCCATCCACAGCCGGCCGAGGGCGCCGAGGACGAACGCGACGTCGGACTGCGGATCCTTGGGGTGGCGCAGCGAGGGAAGTGCCACGTGCGACGGGCCCCGGGCTGCATGCTGCCGCGCGAGCGTGACCAGCGTCTGTCCCGGTCCCACCTCGAGCAGCACGCGCTGCGGATCGGCCAGCAGCTCACCGACACCGCTCGCGAACCGAACCGTGCCACGGAGATGCCGCACCCAGTACATCGGGTCGGTGGCATCGGCGGCGGTGATCCATGTGCCGGTCACGTTCGAGATGTACGGGATCTTCGGCGCGCGCGGCTTGAGTCGGCGGACGAAGGCCCCGAACTCGGCGAGAATCGGCTCCAGCATGGCCGAGTGCGCGGCGACGTTGATGTGAAGCCGGTTGGCCTCGACGCCGCGGGCGGCCAGCTCCTGCTCGAGCGCGGTAATGGCGCGCTCGGGGCCCGACGCCACGCACAGGTTGGGGGCGTTCACGGCCGCGATCGACAGCTCCGTTCCCAGCAGCGGGGCGAGCTCCTGCTCGCCTAACGGCACGCTGAGCATCACCCCGTCGGGCAGCGTCTCGAAGAGCCGCCCGCGCAGGGTGACGAGCGCCATCCCTTCCTCGACCGTGATGACCCCGGAGAGGCAGGCGGCGACGTACTCGCCCAGGCTATGGCCGATCAGCGCCTGCGGGCGCACCCCCCACGACATCCAGAGCTGCGCCAGCGCGTACTCGATCGCGAAGAGCGCGGGAAGGGCACGCGACGGCCGCTCGAGCGTTGCGCCGGCGGCCTCGCGCGTCTCGGCCGTGGGGAAGAGCACGGCGCGCAGGTCGAAATCGACCGTCGGCCGCAGGATCGTCAGGCACCGGTCGACGTGCTCGCGAAAGACGCGCTCCGTCTCGTAGAGCTCCCGGGCCATGTCGGCGTACTGCGCGCCGCCGCCGGGAAACATGAACGCCACCGGGCGCGCCGCGTCCGAGGCCATTTGCGAGAACACACGCTTGGGATCGCCACTGCTCAGCGCCGCGGCGGCATCCGTCGCGTCGCGCGCCACCACCGTGCGGCGATGCGCGAACGCGGCGCGTCCGATGTGGAGAGTGTAGGCGATGTCGGCGAGATTCGCGTCAGGGTGCAGCTCGAGATACTGCGCGAGGCGCGCGGCGCCCGCATCGAGCGACGCCGGGCTCTTGGCGGACAACGTGAGGAGCTGGGCGGGCCGTGAGGGCCCGGAGGGCGCGCGTTGTGGTGCCTCCTCGAGGATCACGTGCGCGTTCGTCCCACCGACGCCGAGCGAGCTGACACCCGCGCGGAGCGGGCTGTCAGCGGTCCACGGCCGCAATTCGCTGTTGACGTAAAACGGACTCGCCGCGAAGTCGATCACCGGGTTCGGCTTCTCGAAGTGCAGCGACGCCGGCAGCTCTCGCTTCTGGAGCGCGAGCGCCACCTTGATGAAGCTGGCGACACCGGCCGCCGTGTCGAGGTGCCCGATGTTGGACTTGACCGACCCGATTCCGCAGAAGCCCACTTTGTCGGTGCGCCGGCGAAAGGCCTGCGTGAGCGCGGCTACCTCGATGGGGTCTCCCACCGGTGTCGCCGTGCCATGCGTCTCGACGTACGAGATGGTCGCCGGATCCACGTCGGCGACGGCGAGCGCCTCGGCGATCGCCTGCGCCTGGCCATCCACGCTCGGCGCGAGGTAGCCCACCTTGAGCGAGCCATCGTTGTTGATGGCCGAGCCTTTCACGACGGCGTGGATGTAGTCGCCGTCGGCGATGGCGTCGGCGAGCCGCCGCAGCGCGACGATGCCGGCGCCGCTGCCGAAGATCGTGCCCTCCGACCGATGGTCGAAGGGACGGCAGTGGCCATCGGGGGAGAGAATCTCACCCTCGTGGTAGACGTAGCCGCGGCGATGCGGCATCTCGATCGTCACGCCGCCCGCCAACGCCATGTCGCACTCGCCGCTCAACAGGCTCTGACAGGCGAGGTGAACGGCGACCAGCGAGGTGGAGCAGGCCGTCTGCACGTTCACGGCCGGGCCGCGCAAGTCGAGCAGATACGACACGCGCGTGGTGAGAAAATCCTTGTCGTTCCCCGTGTGCCTGACGAGGAAGAATCCCACCGATTCGACGAACTGCCGGTTCGGGAGGAGGTTGTACGGCATGTAGGCGTTGAAGCCCGAGCCGCCGAACACGCCGATCGCGCCGTCGAAGCGCGCCGGGGGATGACCGGCATTCTCGAGCGCCTCCCACGCGCACTCGAGGAAGTGGCGGTGCTGTGGATCCATGATCGAGGCGTCGCGCGGCGTGAATCCGAAGAACCCCGCGTCGAACATCTCCATGTCATCCAGCACCACACCGGTGCGAACGTAGTTGGGGTCCGCCAGCTCCTCGCGCGACACGCCCGCCGCGAGGAGCTCGTCGTCGGTGAACACGCGCACCGACTCCACGCCGTTGCGGAGATTCCCCCAGTACTCCTCGATCGACCGCGCTCCCGGGAACCGGCCGGCCATCCCAACGATCGCGATGTCCGTTTCGGAACCGCCGGTGCGCAACTCCGTGCTCATCAGGACTGCTCCTCGCTCGGCGACGCGTTCATCTCGGCCGGACGTCCGCGCCGGGCCTGGCGGCGACGCAGCAAGGCGCTGCGCCGCGATTCACCTCGGTTGCTCCCGTTGGCGGATGCGTCACCATCGGCCTCGCCATCGCGCGAGAGCGCGGCGGCGAGCGACCGCACCGTGGGGAACCGGAAGAGGTCGGTGATCGACAGGTCGCGCTCGAGTGCGGCGCGCAGGCGGCCGTGGACGCGGATCGCCAGCAGCGAGTGCCCGCCGAGGTCGAAGAAGTTGTCGTCCGCCCCCACGCGGCTCACGCTGAGCACCTCACACCAGATCGCGGCGATCGACTCCTCGAGCGCGGTCGCCGGTGACGTGAAGGGCGCCGCCGCGACGGGCACGCTGAGCTCGGGCGCGGGAAGCGCCTTGCGATCGATCTTCGCATTCGGCGTGAGCGGGAACGCGTCGAGCTGCACGATGGTCGCCGGGACCATGATGTCCGGGAGATGGTCGCGCAGGTACTCGCGCAGCGTGTCGCCCGCCGCCGGCTGATCCGTTGGCGTCACGTACGCGACGATGCGGACGTCGCCCGGCACGTCCTCGCGGACGATCGCGACCGCTTCGCGTACACCCGGATGCTCGGCGAGCACGGCCTCGATCTCGCCCATCTCGATCCGGTGGCCGCGGACCTTCACCTGATGGTCGATGCGGCCGAGGAATTCGACGACGCCATCATCGCGCCACCGGGCCAGATCACCGGTACGGTACATGCGCGCCCCAGGGCGCCCGGCGAACGGATCGTTGACGAAGCGCTCCGCCGTGAGCTCGGGGCGCTCGTGGTACCCTCGCACCACGCCGTCGCCCGCGATGAACAGCTCACCCGCGACGCCGGGGGGAACCGGGCGCCCCGCCTCGTCGAGGATATAGATCTGCGTGTTCGCGATCGGGCGGCCGATGGGGACCGCGCCGCCCGTGCCATTGAGCTCGTGCGTCGTCGACCAGATCGTCGTCTCGGTCGGGCCGTACATGTTGAGCACGCGTCCCTGCACCAGCTGCTGAATGTCGAGCGCGAGCGCTGATGGGAACGCCTCGCCACCGATCATCACGGCGCGCAGGGCGCCGATCGCCTCGCGGGCATCGTCGGAGGCGAGGAGCATGCTCGCCATCGAGGGGGTGCACTGCAGGTGCGTCACGCCGTGGCGCCGAATGAGCGCGGGAACCGAGTAGGAGCGCGTCTCGGCGAGTGACGGCTCCGTGGCCCGCAGCCGCACCGCGTTCAGGTGCTCGAGATGCGCCAGCACCGTGTCGGTGTCCACGCCGAAATCGATCAGACACGCGATCTCATCGACGCCCGCCGCGCGCAGCGTCTCGATCATCGTCAGGCACCGCTCGGGCGTGCCGAACAGGCCGCTCGTCTCGTAGTAGCGCTCGAACGACCACGCCAGCAGCGCATCCGTCTCTTCGGCCGAGAGGTTGTTCAGCATGTCGGACGACACGGCCGCGCCGCTGCGCTTGAAGGCCGGGAACGTGTCCGCGAAGTTCTTGATCAGCCCCACCGACGTGCGCAGATACTCCGTCAGCGGGCGGCGCACGAGGTCCTTCACCTCGGCGTCATCTTCGCCGACGAACGTGTGGAGCATGAGCGAGACGTGACCGTCGCCCGCGTGACCCGCTTCCTTCCAGGCCTCGCGATACAGAGCGACCTTCACCTTCACCTCCTCGACCGCCTGGCCGAGCAGGTGGGTGAGGATGTTCGCGCCTGCTTTCCCGGCCGCGCGATAGGTGTCGGGACTTCCAGAAGTCGTCACCCACACCGGCAGCTCGGCCTGCACGGGCCGCGGGAGCGTCCGCACCGTGACGTCGCGCCCGTTAGGCCCGGCGAACGTCACCGTCTCGCCGCGCCACAGCTTCCGCACGACCTCCAGGTCGCGAAGCAGAATCCCCTTCGCGTCGCTGAAGCTCTCGGGGCGGAGCACGAAATCGTTCGGCTGCCACCCGGCCGCGAACGAGATGCCCACCCGACCATGCGACAGGTTGTCCACCACTGCCCACTCCTCGGCGACCCGCGCGGGGTGGTGCAGGGGAAGCACGACGCTGCCCGACCGAATGGACACGCGCTGCGTGATCATCGCGAGCGCGGCCCCGGTGACCGACGGGTTCGGGTACAACCCACCGAACGCGTGGAAGTGCCGCTCCGGAGTCCACACCGCCACGAAGCCGTGCTGGTCGGCGAAGCGCGCCCCGTCGAGGAGCAGGCGATACTTGTCACCGCTCCCATCGGCCTCGTCGGCCGAGAAGTAGAAGAGGCTGAACTGCATCGCGTGCCGCCCGTTGGTCCGCGACGCCGCGCGAGCCGCCGGTCGAGCCTGCTCGCGGAGGTCATCGCGGTGGATCACCACCGTGAAGCCACGCGCCAACGTCCACAGCAGCTCGAGTACCGAGATGTCGAACGAGAGACTCGTCACCGCGAGCCACACGCCGGGGGTGTCGGTCCCTAGCCGCTCGTCCATTCCGGCGAAGAAGTTCACGACGTTGCGATGCGCGACCATTACACCCTTGGGGCGGCCGGTCGAGCCCGAGGTGTACAGGACGTACGCGAGGTTGGCTGACGTCGCCTGTGCCGCAGGCGCGTCCGTCGGGCTTGCGGCAATCGTGCTCCACTCGGCGTCGATGGCGATGACATGCCCGTCCCATTGCGGCAACGCGTCACGGAGGGACTCCTGCGTCAACAGGACCGCGATCCCCGCATCCCGGAGCATGTACTCCACGCGCCCGGCGGGATATGCCGGATCCAGGGGGACGTAGGCGCCACCGGCCTTCAGCGTCCCCAGAATGGCGACCATCATCTCGATCGATCGCTCGAGGCAGATACCGACTCGCACCTCGGGTCCCACACCCAGCGTGCGCAGATGATTCGCGAGCTGGCTCGCGCGCTCGTCGAGCTCGGCGTACGTGAGCGACGCATCCCGGTACGCCACCGCGACGGCGTCCGGCGTGCGCGCGGCCTGCTGAGCGATCAGCTCGTGCACGCAGCGATCGGCCTCGTAGCTCACGGCGGTCGCGTTCCATTCCCGGAGCACCATCTCGCGCTCCGATGCCGGCATGACCGGAACGTCGCGGAGTGCGCGGCGGGGATCCGCCGCGATGCCTTCGAGAATCGTCAGCAGGCGCTCGAGTGCGCGCCCCATGGCGCGATCGCAGAAGCGCGGGCGGTCGTACGCGATCTTCAGCGAGAGCGCGTCTTCGCCGGAGGCGTAAAGCGTGATCGGGAAGCTCGTCCGCTCCACCAGGCGGGCGTCGCGTGTGGCCCAGGCCCCGCCACGGGAGCGCATGGTCGTGCCCAGCAGCTCGTGGTCATAGACGATGAGGCTCTCGAACAATGGCGAGCCGTGCGGCACCTCGCTCCACCGCATCACGTCGACGAGGGCGGCGTGCTCGTGAGGGCGCACCGCCAACCCCTGCGTACGCAGCTCACTCAGCCACTCCACCACCGAGCGGTCGCCATCGATGCGCGCACGCACCGGCAGCGTGTTGATGAACACGCCCAACGTCGAATCGGCGCGCGGGACCGTTCCATGACGCCCCGCGCGTGTCGCGCCGAAGACCACGTCGTTCTCGCCGGCGTGGCGGGCGAGCAGGAGCGCCCATGCGCCCTGCACGATCGTGTTGAGGGTGAGCCCGTGCCGGTCGGCGATCGCGCGCAGGGCGAGGGTGGTCTCTACGGAAAGCGATGCCTCTCGTTCGCCTCTCCCTGCCGGCTCGGTGCTCGAGGCGAACCCAAGGGGCGTCGGCGCCCGGAACCCCTGCAGGAGCTCCCGCCAAAACGCCTCATCGCCCGACGGGCCGCGCTGCGCTAGCCACTCGATGAACTCGCCGTACTGCCCCGGGGTGGGCAGGATGAGCTCGCGGCCGTCGCGAATCGCCTCGTACAGCGCGAAGACCTCGCCCAGCGCGACCGGGAACGACCGACCATCCATCAAGAGGTGGTGGAAGGTCCACACACAACGCCACTCGCGCTGGTCGAGGCGCAACAGCGTCACTCGCATGACGGGCGCGCGGGTGAGGTCGAAGCCGCGCTCGCGGTCGGCGGCGAGGAAGCTGGTGAAATCGCGCTCCCACGCGCCGGTATCGCGGCCGCGCCAGTCGATCACCTCGACCGGCAGCTCCGCATTCGCGTACACGTCCTGGCGAGACTCTCCTCCTTCCCAGTGGAAAGCGGTGCGGCACGCGGGGTGGCGCGCCGCGAACCGCTGCCAGGCTCCGCGAAATGCCTCGACACGAACTTCCTCACGCAGGGTGCAGACGATCTGCTCGATATCCACACCGGGCTGCCGCTCGGTGAGATGATGAAAGAGCATCCCTTGCTGGAGGGGGGAGAGGCCGTACGACTCCGCGATCCGCGTGTCCATTCAAGCTCCGAGGGAAGAAGCCACGACCTCGCCGGTCGTCGCGCGTCACCGCGCGGGCCGCACGCCTCTGTTCTCAGAGCGCGCTGGGCGGGTCCCGTAGCGGTGCCGATGGACCCCCGTCAGAAGCAAGAAATGGCGCTGGGGTGGACACAGGGGGTGATGTCAGCGTAAGCCGTTGTGTCCAAGCTAGTTACAGCAACGGCGGAGGGTGGTTGAAACGGGGTTCCGCGGCGCACGCTGGTGCGCTGGTGAAACACCCGCGCAACGCCGGTGCAACACCGGTGCGTTGGCGCAACTATCGACCGACCGAGCCCCGGGACGCGCCCGCTAGGCCCCCGCGCCGGTGAGCCGGGCGCTTTCGCGCCAGAGGCGCCCGGCCAGCTCGGGATCGCGACTTTGCGGTGAGCTCTCGGCCGCCCGCTCCTCCCGAAAATACCGGCCGGTCGTGTCGGCGAGGGCCGGATCGCTGGCGACGAGGAGCGTCGTTCGCGCTCCCTGCTCGGGGCCGGGTGTTCCACGACGCCGGAGGAACGACAACAGCCCGCCGCCACCATTGTAGTCGTCGAGCAGCCTCGTCGCGATGACGCCTGGGTGGAGGCAGTTCGCGGTGACCCCAGTCCCGCGAAGGCGGCGCGCCAACTCGTACGTGAACAGCACGTTCGCGAGCTTCGATCGATTGTAGGCACCCAGTCGCGTCCACCCGCGCTCGAGCTGCAGGTCGTCGAAGTCGATCGATCCTTCCCGCTCCACCTGCGACGCCACGACCACCACGCGCGACGGCGCGCTCGCGCGCAGACGATCCAGCAGCAGGTTGACGAGGAGAAAGGGAGCGAGGTGATTGACGGCGAGCTGCCGCTCGAAGCCGTCCTCCGTGACCTCGCGCGTCTGGGTGATCACCGCGGCGTTGCTCACGAGCACGTGCAGCCGCGGCAGACGCTCGCTCACCTCATCGGCGAGCCGACGAACCTGGGCCATCGACGCGAGGTCGGCGATGAACAGGCTCGCGTCCGTTCGGCCCGTGCGGCGCCGCACGTCGGCGATCGCGCGCTCCCCGCGTTTGCGATCGCGCGCGACGAGCGCGACGGTGGCGCCCATCGCCGCGAGTCCGATCGTGGTCTCCTTGCCGATGCCGGCGCTCGCTCCGGTGACGAGGCAGATGCGCCCATCCATTCGGGCGGCCGATGTGGAGGTCACCACCGCCAGCACCTCAGGCGCGCGTTAGGCGTCTGGATCGCCAGCGCGCCGACGAACCCTGGTGCCGGCCGGAGATCGGCGAGCGTCCACCCCGACCCGGCAGAGGTGTCGTCACCGATTCGCAGAAAGCGTGCGGGCTCGCCCGCGCGCGTGGCGACGACGAATCGATCGAGCGGATGCGCCAATCCCTCTCCGAGGGCCTTGATGTACGCCTCCTTGCGAGTCCAGCAGGTGAAGAATGCCTCAATGCGCGCCTGGCCGTCGAGCTCCCGGATGACGGCGCGCTCGTCAGGCGCGAAGTATCGCTCCGCGACGCTCACCAGATCGGAGAGGTCGTGGATCGCCTCGACGTCGATGCCGAGCTCGCCGAGTCGGGTGAGGGCGATCAGGGCGAGCCCTCTGGAGTGCGACACGTTGAACTGCAGCGTGTCGTCGATGCCGGTGGCGAGGAGCGGCTTGCCGCGCGCGCCCTCGACGATCGGGATGTCGTCGGGCGCCCGCCCGGTGTGTTGCGCGAGCAGTCCGCGTAGCACGGCGCGTCCCACCAGAAAGCGGTCGCGGTCCACGGCGAAGTGGAACCGGTGCGCGCGCGTGCGCTCGGCGGCGGTGATCGACTGATCGATGAGGGAGCGCGCGGCGGCATCGGGCTCGTCGAGCGCGACCGCGATGATGTGGATCTCTCCTGCGTCGAGCGTCTCGGTGCGCGGGGCGTCGGCCCATTGCAGCACCCCCCGCGGCAGCGGTGTCTGTCGCGCGATGCTCATCGTTATGTGATGGCGAGAGCGCATCGCGCGTGAGCGTGGTCACGTTTGCGCATCAATTCAACAGGAATGTTGCGGAACATCTGTACATGCTTCGTGCACGCCGTTAGAGATTCTCAGTACCGGTGCCATGGTGGCACGAGCGTTGTATGGCGCTCGGTGACCGGTCGACGATGCGACCAACCTAACGATTAGCGCGCCCCGCGCGCCGCATCGCAGACGGACGGTGTAGGGACAATTGACGG
>JAICNG010000048.1 GCA_025931335.1 Gemmatimonadaceae bacterium
GCATCTCCGCCGCACATGACGGTGAGGGTCCCCTCCTCTGCTCCGCGCTTTCCGCCGCTCACCGGCGCATCGACGAACGCCACGCCGCGTTCACCGAGACGCTCGGCGATGCGCCGAGAGGTCGCCGGGTCGCCAGAGGTGCAGTCGACGAGTGTGGCGCCACTGCGCAGCCCGGCGAGCAGCCCGTCGGCGCCGCCGAGGAGCGACTCCACCTCGTGCGAGGTCGGCAGGCAGGTGATGACGACGTCCGCATCCCGTGCGGCCTCGGCGGGCGTCCGCGCCACGCGAGACCGGACGGTCGTCGCGAGCTGCTCGGCGCGCTCGAGCGTGCGGTTCCAGACGACGAGCTCGAAGCCGTGCGCGGGGAGGTGACGGGCCATGGGCGCGCCGATGGCGCCGAGGCCGAGGAAGGCGACAGTGGGCATGCGAGGCGGCAAGTTGGTGTACGGGAGGGTCGAGGGCCAGGGGCGGGCCCCGATTGCGGACTGCGGATTGCGGGTGATATCAACTCCGCCGGGAATTAACCCACCGCTTGCTCATGCGAACCACCCTCCGCCTGGATCTCCCTTCCGTTCACGCCGTGCGCGCCGTCTACACCGCGCTTCAGGCCGTTGACGGAATCGTGCACGCGGATGTGACTCGGATGCGGGCGGTCATCGAGCACGACGGCCGCGCGACCTCGGCGCAGCTTCGCCAGGCGATCGGGGCGGCGGGCCATGAGGTGCTCGAAGTGCTCGAGGAGACGCGCCGCTTGCCGATCAGGGAGGGGTGAAAAGCGATTGCGGACTACGGATTGGCGCATTCGCAATCCGCAGTCCGCAATCCGCAGTCTGAGCAGTTAGCTCGCGAACCGCGTCAGCCCCTTCTTATAGCTCTCGACCACGAGCGGCAGGTACTTGGAGACTGGCGTGTACTGCACGCCCAGCTCGTGCTGCGCGTGGGTGCCGTCGGCCCGGAAGCCGATCGAGGTGAAGCGCGCCTCGTCGATCGACAGGACGGGCCGCTTGCCTAACGCGGCCGCGACGGCGGTCGCCACGTACGCGCTCGGGACCGCCAGCTTGCGGGGCAGCGGGAGGGGCGGGCGTTTGCCACCCAGGCGCGCGACCTTCGTCAGGAACTGTCGCGGTGACATCGTCTCGCCGGACAGGATGTAGCGCTCGCCGTCCTTGCCACGCTCGAAGGCAAGGATGATCGCTTCGGCGGCGTCATAGGCCCAGATCCACCCCACCGGGGCATTGCCGGCGAAGCGCCGCTGCCCGGTCAGCGTCTCGCTGATCATGCGGCCGCACCATCCCGGATCGGCCGGGCCGACAATGATGCCGGGATTGACGACGATGACCTCGATGCCCTTGGCGCGGAGCCTCAATGCGGTCTTCTCCGCCGCGACCTTGGTGCGCTCGAAGTGCGAGAGCGTCCAGCCGCGGTGGTGCGTCCACTCGTTGCCGAGCTGGCCGGGAAATTCGCCGATCGTCACACACGACGACACGTAGACGGCGCGTGGGACCTTGGCGACCACCGCCGCCGCCAGCGTGTTCTTCGTCCCGTCGACGTTCACGGTATCGAACACGTGAGGCTTGCGGGCCCAGAGGTCGAAAAAATTGGCGACGTGGAACACCACGTCGCAACCCTTCATGGCTTTGACGAGCACTTCGGGATTGTTGAGGTCGCCGACGACAGGCTGCGCCTTGAGATTTTCCATCAAGGTGACGCCATTGCGGCGGCGGACCAACCCAACCACCCGATGCCCGCGGCGAGTGAGCGCGCTCACCAGAGCACGTCCCAAGGGGCTCGCCGCCCCGGTCACGAACGCTCGCATAGCACCTCCAACCTATGGGAGGGACGCAGTAGAAACGCGCGCGTCACTCATCGACGTGCACCATCGCACAATGCGCGAACGCTTGATTCGCGTATTGCCGCTCGGGTATCTTGACGCCCCCGAATCGATTGCGCTTGCGCAGGCGGGTGCCCTCTGTGCGCGCGCGAACTAGACCGAATCAGGCCGAAACGACGAGGTCCCTCGCGATGGCATCCCCGAAGGAAGAGCGACCGGTCGCGGCGCTCCTCGTCCCCGACATCATCGCGCTACTGGATGAATCGCCGGGCGACGTCGCGGCGGAAACCGAGGAGCTCCACCCCGCTAATCTCGCCGACGTCGCCGAGGCGCTTCCGCGCGACCGGCTCGCGGAGCTCATGCGCGCGCTCCCCGCCGACCGCGCCGCGGACGTGCTCGAGTACCTCGATGAAGAGCTGCGATCGGAGCTGCTCGAGGCGCTGAGCCCGCGGCACGCGGCCGAGCTGATGTCGCGGATGACGCCCGACGATCGCGCCGATGCACTGGAGGATCTCGAGGAGGATCGGGCCGACGAAATTCTCTCCGAGATCGGCGGTGAGGCGCGCGGTGAGACGGAGCGCCTCCTCGCGTACGAGCCGGACACCGCCGGCGGCCTGATGACGACCGAGATCGTCGCGGTGCCGGAAGCGTCCTCGGTCGAGGTGGCGCTCGAGAACGTCCGCGCCGCCGCGCGCGCGGGGCGAAAGGAGGCGATGTACGCCATCTATGCGCTCGATGCGACCGGCGTTCTGCGCGGCGTGTTCTCGCTGCGTGAGCTGCTGGCGGCGCCTCCGGGCTCCCGCGTCACCGACATTGCGTGGCACGACGTCGTGAGCGTTCCGCCCACCGCCGACCGGGAGGAAGTCGCCCGGCTCACATCGAAGTACGACCTCGTGGCCGTGCCGGTGCTCGACGGGTCCGGCCGGCTGCTCGGGGCGGTGACGGTCGACGACGTCATCGACGCGATCGTCGAGGAGCAGACGGAAGACGTCCAGCGGCTCGGCGCCGTCGAGCCACTCGAGGCGCCGTACTTCCAGGCGAGCTTCTGGAGCATCGCGCGCAAGCGCGCGGGCTGGCTGGTGCTGTTGTTCTTCGCGGAGCTGCTGACGGCGACGGCGATGGCGCGCTACGAGGCGACGCTCGCCGGCGCGCTCGCGTTGGTGTTCTTCGTCCCACTCATCATCAGCTCGGGTGGTAACTCCGGCTCGCAGTCGGCAACCCTCATTACCCGTGCGCTGGCGGTGGGTGACGTGGAGCTTCGCCATGCATGGCGCGTTCTCACGCGCGAGGGGTTACAGGGGCTGGCGCTGGGCGCCTTTCTCGGCGCGTTCGGGTTCATTCGTGTGACGCTGGGAGGCGAGCCCACCTCGCTCGCGCTCGTGGTCGGGGTGACCCTGCTGGCCGTCGTCATCACCAGCACGCTCGTCGGCGCCACGCTGCCGCTCGTGTTCACTCGCTTCGGCTTCGATCCGGCGATCGCGTCATCCCCGTTCGTGGCGTCGTTCGTCGATGTCGCGGGAATCCTGATCTACTTCTCCCTCGCGGCGTGGTTCTTAACCTGAGGTGCTCGAGGTCCTCAAGGTCCTCGAGGTGCTCGAGGGGAAGCGGTTCCCTTGAGCACCTCGAGCACCCTGAGCACCTTGAGCACCTGGGATTCACCCTCACGCCAACGGAGGCGGACGCATGACGACGATTCAACGCGTGGCTCTGATCTTCGGCATCGTGTTCATCCTCGTGGGACTGTACGGCTTCACCGCGACCGGAATGTCGAACATGGAGGCGGATCCCGCGCGGGCGCCGCAACTGCTGGGCCTGTTCGCCGTGAACGTGCTCCACAACGTGGTGCACGTGCTCTTCGGCATCTGGGGGCTCGCCGCGTCGCGGACGTACTCCGGCGCCAGGAGCTATGCCCGCATCGCCGGCGCGCTGTACCTCGTGCTCGCCGTACTCGGCCTCATCGTGCCTAACGGGTTCGGGCTGGCCCCGCTCGGTGGCAACGATGTCTGGCTGCACCTGGTGCTGGGGCTCGTTCTGGCGGGGATGGGATTCACGGCGCGCGAGCTGCGGCCCCCGGTGGCGGCGTCGGCCGTGTGACGGTGAAAGGCGGCGCGCCATGCTCACCGGCGCGCCGCCCTTCGTCGGTCATCGCTGGCGAGGCGTGGCTAGTGCACGCCGTCGATCATCGCCAGCGGAACGGCCCCCATGAACGGGGAGTAGAGCGCGTCGAAGTCACGACGCGTGATGCGGTCGCGAACGAGTAACGCGAGCGCGGCGAGGGATGCTACGTACTGCGCGGTCCGCTCGGTCGGCTGCGCGGCGTCGCCCGTCGCCTCACCGCGATTCCAGCGTTTCCTCCTGGTGAGGTCCTCCATCTCGCTGAGCAGCTCCTCTCGTGCCTGTCGCCGGTCGCTCTCCGTCACGGCCGCGGCCACCGCGGAATCCGCATCGTGCCATGCGTCCGTCACCGTGGTCCGCCAGGCGGCGATCACCTCCCGCCATTGCTCGATGGTGAGTGCCTGAATCGCCTCGAGGAACCGTCTCACCGCCAGCGTCCTCGGGCCGAACCGGTCCTCGTCACTCACCCACACCTCTCAGCTCGTAAGTGACGCGGCTGCTCCCAGCAGGGGTCAGGCCGAAGTGGGAACGACGCGTCAAACCTCTGACGTTTAGCGTCGGGATCATCTGTTACCGCGTTGTACGCGCATTTCTCTTGCGTTGCAGGGGCGCGCACGCGGCTTCGCGCCGCAACCTCCACGAGGACAGTCACGTGATTCGTCCATTCCGCGCGCTCGCGCGCCTCACCGGCCACCTGGCGCTGGCGTCCGCACTCGCCGCCCTCGCCCCGGCCGTGCTCCTCGCGCAGTACTTCGGTCGCAACAAGGTCCAGTACGAGTCGTTCGATTTCCGGGTACTTCACACCGACCACTTCGACATCCACTGGTATCCCGCCGAGTCGCTGGCGACCGCCGATGCCGCGCGGATGGCCGAACGGTGGTACTCGCGACTCTCGCAGGGGCTGACGCACGCGTTCTCGAAGAAGCCGATCATCTTCTACGCGAATCACCCCGACTTTCAGCAGACGAACGTCGTGGGTGGCTTCATCGATCAGAGCACGGGAGGCATCACCGAGGGACTTCGCACGCGCATCGTGATGCCGTTCACCGGCCTCTACTCCGAGAACGACCACGTGCTCGGCCACGAGATCGTGCACGGGTTCCAGTACGACATCGCGATGACCCAGACCGGTGGCCTGCAGAATCTGGGCTCCTTGCCGCTCTGGGTCATCGAAGGAATGGCCGAGTACTTCTCGGTGGGGCGCGAGGACTCCCACACCGCGATGTGGATGCGGGATGCCGTTCTCCGCAACGACATCCCCACGATCAATCAGCTCACGCGGAGCACGCGCTACTTCCCGTACCGGTACGGGCAGGCGCTGTGGGCTTACATCGGCGGGCGCTACGGCGACGAGGCGATCACGCGTATCTACCGCGTTTCGCTGCGTGAGGGGTTCGAGGCGGCCTTCCGTCGCGTCCTCGGACGATCGACGGATTCGGTCTCCAAGGAGTGGCACGCCGCGGTCAGGGACGCCTACACACCGGTCGTGCAGTCTCGCACGGCACCCGAGCAGGCTGGGACGCGTCTGCTCGAGCGGTCGCGCGGCCAGCGCGGAGAAACGGACATCTCCCCGTCGCTTTCGCCAGACGGGCGCCGCCTCGCGTTCTTCTCCGGGCGAGGGATCTTCGGCATCGATCTGTACATCGCGGACGCGGAGCGTGGCCGCATCGTCAAGCGGCTGACGAGTCCGAACAACGACAATCACTTCGACGCGCTCAGTTTTCTCGCCTCCGCGGGCTCGTGGTCGCCCGATGGGCAACGGCTCGCCTTCGTGACGCAGGTCGAAGGCGACCACGAGCTCTCCATCTACGACATGGACCAGGATCGCATCGTGCAGCGGTTCCGTCCCGAGGAGGCGGAGGCCATTACCGATCCGTCGTGGGGGCCCGATGGACGCATCGCGTTCGTCGGCCACGGCCGCGGCATCAGCGATCTGTTCGTCCTCGATCCGACGAATGGCAGCGTGCAACAGCTCACCGACGATCGCTACAGCGAGCTGCATCCCGCCTGGTCGCCCGACGGGCGGACCATCGCGTTCACGACCGATCGCGATCCGGCAACCGATTTCGATCGCCTGTCGTACGCGCCGATGCGCCTCGCGCTCATCGATGCGGGAACGCGCGAGATTCGACTCCTGCCACGCATCGCCGAGCAAGCGCGACAAACCAATCCGCAGTGGGCGCCGGACGGCCAGTCGATCTTCTTCATCGCCGACCGCGGTGGCGTGGCGGACGTGTATCGCTGGGGGCTGGACGGTACCGTTCGGCAGGTGACGCGACTGGCGACTGGCGTCAGCGGGATCACGTGGTCGTCGCCGGCGTTGAGCGTGGCGAGCAAGAGCGGGCGGATGATGGTCTCGGTTTTCACCAATCAGGGCACCTCGCTGTTCCGGCTCGAGGCCGAGCAGACGATCGGGAGTCCGCTCGTCGAGGGCGACGCACAGTTGACGGCCGGTATTCTGCCCCCGGCTGTCGAGAGCAACATCGTTGCCGCGTACCTCGACGCTCCGCTTCCGGGCCTGCCGGCCGCCGCGACCGACTTCTCGGTGACGGACTACCGGTCGAAGCTCCAGCTCGACTACATCGGCGCGCCGTCGGTGGGTGTGGCGACGAGTCCGTTCGGCACGGGCCTGTCAGGCGCGATCGCGCTCTACTTCGGCGACATGCTCGGCGACCGCGTGGTGGGCGGGGCCATCCAGGCGCAGGGTTCGTTCAAGGACATCGGCGGCGAAGTGTTCTATCTGAACCAGAAGAACCGATGGAATTGGCTGGTGAGCGCGTCGCACATCCCGTATCTCACCGGGTTCGCGGTCGGGTACGATACGCTGATCGGCGGCCAGGTGTTCGATGTCATCGAGCGTCAGCTGCTGCGCGCCTTCTACGATGAGATCGGCGGGACGATTCAGTATCCGTTCTCGCAGACGCGTCGCTTCGAGCTCGGTGCGTCGGGCACGAAGGTCTCGTACGACGTGGAGGTCGAGCGCTATTACTTCGACCCCTTCCAGCAGGTGGGGTCGGAGCGAGTGAGTGGCGAGGCGCCGCCGGGCGCGACCTACGCCCAGGCCTACGCGGCGCTCGTCGGCGACTACTCGATCTTCGGGCTCACGTCGCCGGTGGCGGGGGGACGCTGGCGGTTCGAGGTGTCGCCCGTGTTCGGCGATCTCAACTTCCAGAGCTTCCTCGCCGACTGGCGCCGGTACTTCTACGCGCGTCCCGTGACGTTCGCGTTTCGGGCGCTCCACTTCGGCCGGTACGGCTCGGACGCCGAGAGCAACCGCATCTCCCCGCTGTTCATTGGATTCGAGTCGCTCGTGCGTGGCTACGCATCGGAGTCGTTCGACGGCAGCGAATGCTCGCGCAGCGAGTCGGATTGTCCGGAGTTCGACCGCTTGATCGGCAGCCGCATCGGCGTCGCCAGTCTCGAGATGCGCGTGCCGTTGCTCGGCCCCGAGGGCTTCGGGTTGATTCCGTTCAACTTCCTGCCGCTGGAGATTGCGCCGTTCGTGGACGCGGGCGCGGCGTGGACGAAGGATCAGGGGGTGCGCTTCGCCTTCGACCGGGAGACCCTCGACCGCGTTCCGGTGGTGAGCTACGGCGTGAGCGCGCGGGTGAACTTGTTAGGCTATGCGGTGCTCGAGGCGTACTACGCCTTCCCGACGCACCGGAAGAAGGGGTGGCACTGGGGGTTCAATTTTGCGCCAGGATGGTGAAGCCGAGGGGGCAAAGGGAACGAGGGCGGTCCAGGGCGGTCGAAGGGCCGGAATGGCAACGGGGTCGCGTTTTGGCGCGACCCCGCGTGCTTCATCCGATGAGCGCGGCCGCTTTTTCGCCGCGCCTTTCCTTTCCTTGGTGACCGTCGATCCCTTCGATCCCTCTGATCCCCTCGGCGGTCCCCATCATGCCAACTATCCCCCCCTCCAGCCACGCATGCTCTCCCTTGAGCACCCGCTGAGAGACCTTGTACAGTTGCGCGTCGTTCGGGCCGAAGAAGTCGCGGAAGTGCTGGGCGATGCGCTCGCGCGCCTCACGACAGAAGAGGTCGGCGAGCTCCAGGGCCTCCTTGCGCCCCTGCTTCTTCGCCAGCATGTGGGCGCGCGAGCAGGTCGCCGAGATCGCGAACAGCTCCGCCCCGATGTCCACCGCGCGGAAGAGCACCATCTGCCGGCGCTCGAGCTTGGGGCCCAGCCGCACCATCGCGTGGAAGATCGCGCGCGAGAGACGGCGTGACGTCCGCTCGGCGTAGCGCATGTGCGTCGCGAGACGTCCGAACTCCCCGAAGCGGGGCCACCGTCCCCAGCCCACCCATCGCGTCGGGTACCAGGTGGCGTAGAACGCCCCCGCCTTCGCGAACGCGGCGAGCTTCTTCGACATCGGCACATCCTTGTCGATGATGTCGCCCGCGACCTTCAGGTGCGTGTCCACTGCCTCACGCGCGATGAAGAGGCGCATGATCTCCGAGGAGCCCTCGAAGATCAGATTGATGCGATAGTCGCGCATGCCCCGCTCCACCGGGATCGGCGCCTCGCCCCGGCTCGCGAGCGATGCCGCCGTTTCGTACCCGCGTCCGCCCCGGATCTGGAGCGTGTCATCGACGATGCGCCAGCCGGCCTCGGTGTTCCACATCTTCGCGATCGCCGCCTCGAGGCGGATGTCGTACCCGCCGCGGTCCGCCATCGCGCTGCACAGCTCGGCGACGGCCTCCATCGCGAACGTGTTGGCGGCCATCTTCGCGAGCTTCTGCGCGATCGCCTCGTGCTTGCCGATCGGCTGGCCCCACTGCACGCGCTCGGCGGCCCACGTCCGCGCCACCTCGAGCATCGCCTTCGCACCACCCGTCGCGCTGGCGGGAAGCGTCAGGCGGCCCGTGTTCAACGTGATGAGGGCGAGCTTGAGCCCCTTCCCTTCCCCCCACAGGATGTTCTCGCGGGGGACCTTCACGTTCGTGAATCGCATGAGTCCGTTCTCGAGCGCCCTGAGACCCATGAAGTGCAGCCGCTCGACAATCTCGACGCCGGGCGACTGCGCCTCGACGATGAACGCCGTGATCTGCTTGCGCGGCTTCCCGTGCACCACGGCGTCCGGCGTCCGCGCCATGACGACGAGCAGCTCGGCGCGCGTGCCGTTCGTGCACCAGAGCTTCTCGCCATTGAGGATGAAGTGCTTGCCGTCCTCGGTCGGCGTCGCCGTCGTCCGCATGTTCGCCGGATCGCTGCCGGCGTCCACCTCCGTCAACGCGAACGCCGAGATCGCGCCCTTGGCAAGGCGCGGGAAGAACTTCTTCTTCTGCTCCTCCGTCCCGAACAGCTTGAGCGGATTCGGAACGCCGATCGACTGGTGCGCGGAGAGCAACGCGGTGAGCGATCCGTCCTTCGACGTCACCAGCTCGATCGCGCGGATGTAGCTCATCTGCGACAACCCGAGCCCCCCGTATTCCTTCGGAATCTTGATGCCGAAGGCTCCCATCTCGCGAAGCTCCTGCACGAGCGCCTCGGGGATGTGCCCGGTTCGATCGATCTCCTCGGAGTCAACACGCTCCATGAACGCGCGGAGCTTGTCCATGAACGGCTTGGCGCGCGCGACCTCGGCCGGATCATCCTCGGGATGCGGATGGATCAGCTCGGGGCGATAGCGGCCCAGAAAGAGATCGCGCACGAAGCTCGGCTCGCGCCATTCGCTCTCGCGCGCCGCTTCGGCGACATCGCGTGCTTCCTTCTCGGTCGCGAGCGCCTGCGTCGAATCAGCCATGAACATTCCTGTCGTCGGGTCCGCGCGCGGCGCGGACGTGAGCGCGCGGAGACCGCGCGGGCCTATCTATAGTATTGGTGGCGGACCTGTATCGATCAACGTGCAAGTGCGCTTGACTCGGCGTCTTCCCGCCATCAGGGATCCTTCGGTGGAGGAACCACTTTCGGATCGGGCAGACCGCGTCGGATCATCGCGGCGATTTCCTGATTCCACCGGGCAACATTGCGGCCAGTCGCCCACTGGATCATAACGATCTCGCGTTCGACGAACGGCAGCGCCCCAATGCGGCGCCCGAGCTTCGCTCCGCTCGCGAGGTGAACGAACAGCGAGTCCCCCGTTCGCGCGATCACCAGGTCCCCACGCGGCGACGTGAACGCGTCGACGAGCCCCTTGTGCTGCTTCACGAGCACATCCCAGGGCGGGCGTAAGGAATCGTGTCCGGTGAGCGCGACGGCGAGGGCGACGTCGACGACTGGAAGCAGCTGGCAGTCTCCGGTGCCCAGCTCCTCCATCAGCACGGGCATCCATCGCCCCTGTTCGCGCGACGGATACCAGGCGGCGCCGACCTCGAGCAGCTCCTTCGCATTGAAGCCGTCGACAATACGGGTGCACATCTCGTCCTTCGTCAGCTCGGTGGCCGCGCGCGCGAGCGCCAGTCGGCCGATCGAATCGACGGGCGTCTCCGCGAACCTCGACAGCGCGAACGCGGAGTCGCCGTTGAAGCGGGATACGTAGTACGACTGGTACCAGCGCCCCCCTCGCGGCTCGCATTCCTCCGTTTGCCCGCTGCTCTCGCCAACGGCGAGGTACTCCGGCGACACGAACTTGATCTCGATGCGGCCCCAGCTGCACCGCACGAACTCCTTCGCCAGCGCGTCTCTCGCGACACTGTCCTCGGCGTAAATCGGCAACGGCAGCTCGCCGCGCGGGATCTCGTGACAGATCTCGGAGATGACCGGAGTAGAGTCCGCCCGGGCGCGCCAGAGTACGTCCATCGCCTGGCCCTCGGGGCCCTCGGTGGAGCAGATGGGCACGGTCCCCATCCGCCACCACCCCTCGGCGCGAGGGATGAGGAGACCCGGAATCGTGGCATGCACGGGCCGAGCTGCGTCGCGGACGATCCAGAGTGTCTCGTACCCCGACGGCGCTGCGACACCGACGAGAACGCCCGATTGGGCGTTCGCGCTCGACAGGTGAACGCCGACGGCGGCAGTTACGGCGAGGAGAAGAAGGCGGGGGCTCATGCGCATCTCATCTGGGGGCTCCCCGATGAGACGATCGAGACGCTATTCCCGTCGCCGCCGCTGGCGCCTCACGACCAGGGGGGTGCCAATGAGCGCGATCGCGGCGAACGAAAACCACTGCACAGCGTAGTTTAGGTGCGGTCCCCGGTCACCAAATGGCGGCGGGGAGAGGCGCGCGGGGCGGTCAGCGGCGCCCGCTGCCGCGGGGGTCGAGTCGGCGAGCGCGACGACGTACGTCGCGGGTTGCTCGCCCCGAACAGACGGCGGAAGCTCATCGACGTACCCGAGGACATCACCGCGCTCCCCTTCCCGCCACGCGGTGAGGTCAACTGAGCGCGCGTCCGGCGAGTACACCCATCCGCGGTTGACAAGAATCTCCGACCCGCCGTCGAGCGTCATCGGCGTCACAATGTGCACACCAGGGGAGCCACTGCGTGTCCGACCGATGACGACCGTCTCGCGCTCATAGTTCCACCTCCCGCTCGCGCGCACGCGCTGAAAGCGCCCCGTTCCCGTCCCGGATGCCGCCGACTCCGCCGCAATGGGTGGCGCGCGGAACCCGGCCTCGATGGTGGCGTTGCGCGCCTTGCGCTGCTCCAGCCTGTCGAGCTGCCAAAGGCCGAGTCGAACGCACACCGCGGCGACGACGACGGCGAGCAGGAGCGGAATCCACGACCGGGCCGGCATGCGATGCTCCGCGATCAGAACAGCGAGAGCTGCTCGCCGAGCTCCGACGGCTCCACCGGGCGCTGCCCGAGGAGGCGCTGCAGCTCCCGCGCGGATTGCGGGCTGTGGCCCGCGAAATGGTTGTTCACGTACCCGAAGACTTCGGTAGCGCGCTGCGCGAGCTGCACGATGATCTGCGCCCACTGCTCGAGCTCGCGCGAGCGGTCGACCTGAATGCGCGAGTAGTCCACGATCTCGCGGTTCGGCCCCATCCACCGAAAGTACGAGAAGCGGGCGGTGGGACGCTCGGCGAGCGACAGCATCGTTCGACGCGGAATCCAGCGCGCGTCGGTCAGCGTCAGTGCCACCTCGTGCTCGGCGAGCAGCGCGATGATGCCATCGTGAATCCATCCGCGATCGCGAAACTCGATCGCCACGCGAACGTCGGCTGGCAACATCGGGAGGAATGCCGCCAACGCCGGGAGCTCAGCGGGCCCAAAATCGGGGCCGAGCTGCACGAGCACCGGCCCGAGCTTGGGGCCGAGCAGGCGGGCGCGGTCGAAGAACTGCGCGAGAAGGTCCTTGCTGTCGCGAAGCCGCCGCTCGTGCGTGATCTCCTGCGGCAGCTTCAGCGCGAAGACGAAGTCGTCAGGCGTTCGCTCCGCCCATCCCAGCACGATCTTCTCGGCGGGAATCGCGTAGAACGTCGAGTCGACTTCGACGGTGTTGAACGCGCGAGCGTACAAGGCGAGAAAATCCGCCGCGCGCGAGCCCTCCGGATAGAACGGGCCCACCCAGGCGTCGTAGTTCCAGCCTTGCGTGCCGATGCGGACGTTGGAGGGCATGATGCAAAGGGGCCCCGAGACCGCCGGAGTGTCAAGATGTGGCGCGGGCAAGACACGAGTGGAAATCCCGTGCGCGGCGCGTGATCTTGACGATCACCCCGAGGACCACACATGCGCTTCGACCTCGCTGGTTCAACCCAGGTGCTGGGCCGCACGCCCGCGACCCTCCGCGTCCTGCTCGATGGGATCGATGAGAGCTGGGTGCGAGCCACGGAAGGGCCGGACACCTTCAGCCCCTTCGACGTCGTCGGCCACCTCATCGACGGCGAGGAGACCGACTGGATGGCGCGTGCGCGGATCATTCTCGCCCGCGGACCGAATCTCACCTTCACGCCGTACGACCGCTTTCGCCATTTCAAGCGCAACGCAGGTCGATCACTGACGTCCCTGCTCGACGAGTTCGCCCGACTGCGCGCCGCCAACCTGGAGCTGCTCGCGGGATGGCAGCTGACGGAGCGCGAGCTCGATCTTCCCGGCGAGCATCCGAGCCTCGGGCGCGTAACGCTGCGGCAGCTACTGGCGGCGTGGGTCGTACACGACCTGGGGCACATCGCGCAGACCGCGCGTGTCATGGCCAAGCAATACCGCGATGACGTTGGTCCGTGGGTGCCGTATCTACCCGTGCTCACCGACCACGAGCGCCCTCGCTCGTAAGGCGCTACGGCCGGGCCATCTCGTCGACCTGTCCCTTCAGCGCCGCCATCACGCCACCGAACTCCTCGACCGTCGCGGTGGGAACCCACTCGCCGGCCACCGGCTTTACGACCCCCGAGAAGGTCGGAACATCGCTGAACGATTCCTCCTCGACGAGCGTTGCCAGGCCGCCGATGAGGAGCGCCGTCCCAGCGACGATGAAGCCGGCGCGCCACTGGCGCTGGCGTGAGAGGCCCGACGCCAGCGAGAGATGGCCGGCGACGAGCGTCGAAAGGAGCAGCAGCCCGATCGCGATCGAGAGGAAGTCGGATAGGCCGGCGTCGGGAAAGAAAAACGACACCCATTCAATGCCGATCCCCCACGCCAGCCCCTGGAGCGTCACCAGCGATGCAACGCCCAGGTGCCCCACGAAATGGAAGCGCTGCACGGTGACGCGGCTCGCCACCGCCCAGATTCCGGCCCACAGCGCGATGATCAAGGCGAATCCAAGCGCCGCGAACAGCGCGCTGCTGGCGCTCGATCGCTCCGCGCTCCCCAACCAGCTGTAGAGCGCGATCGCGGCGGCCGCGGTGGCGGCCGTCAGCAATCGGCCGGTTGGCGTGCGCCCCCATCGCACGACACGTCTCGCCCACCGCGCTCGTCGCGAGCGACTGGCGCTCTTCGCGGAGGGGCGGTGCGCCGACGGAGCGATCGCGTCGACGAGGGCCGGTGGAACGGGCTCGTCGGCATCGCGGAACCGCAGGACGGTGCGACCAACGCGAATCTCGGCGCCCGACTGGAGCGCGACACGGCCCGGGAGTCTCGCGTCGTGCGCGATCAGCCCGTTCACACTTCCGAGATCGTCGATGACGGGCGCCCCGGACTCATCGAATCCAATGCGTGCGTGGCGTGCGTCGGCGTAAGGGTCGTCGAGGATGAGGTCGTTCGACAGCCCACGCCCGATGGTCAGCGGATGGTCGCCGAGCCGGTGCCAGGTGCGGGCGCCGCCGGGATGCACCACCTCGAGAATCATCGCCACGAGATGCGCTCCAGATATCGGCGTGCAAGCCGGTCCACGTTCTCGAACGTCACGCCGGACAGCGTGAGCGTCGACACGAGCCCCGAGTCACCGCGCCCGAGCACCGCCACTTTCAGGACGCCGTCGTACAGCTCGCCGAGCTTGCGATATCGTCGCAGGCACAGGACCGCGCGCATCGGCAGGGACGCATTGCGGACGTTGCGCGTTCCGCAACGCCAGCTCGTCACGTGCTCTTCCTCGCCCCCGGGCGTGTTGTCGATCGCGAACACGCTGGTGTACAGGGAGAAGAACTGCGAGCGGTTCAGCTTCCGGGCCGAGATCATCTCGTGGTCGAGATCGACGACACCGGTGCTCTGGTCGCCGGCGATGAACAGGTAGTCGTCGGTGGAGCAATGGTGCCGCACCTTCTCGTACGGCAGCTCCTGACGGCGGGTCGCGTCGGCCCAGCAGCGGAAGAAGGGCGCCGGCTCGGTGATGAGCCGATACGGCCCCAGCTCGACCGTCTTCGTTTCGCCGGCGAACATGTCGCGGAGATACGCGTCCTGGTGATCGCGAAGCTGGCGACCGACCTCGGCGAGCGTGCGCGCCGCGGGATCATCGCCTGGCCCGAGCACCTTGCCAAGCAGTCCCGCGGCGCGGTCCACCGGAACGAGAAAGCTGAGCTGGTTGCCCGCCGTCGCGACGTTGATCCCGATCACGCGCCCTTCCTGCGTGATCGTCGGCCCACCGCTCATCCCCGGATTGAGCGACCCGGTGAAGTGGATTCGAGGGTGTCGCGTATGTGGCAGATGCCCGTTGTACGTTCCCTCGACGATGCTCAGGCCGAGGTCTTCCGGGTGGCCGAGCGAGTAGAGCCGATGGCCCTGTGCGATGCCGACCGGGCCCAGGGAGAAGTAGGAGCGTGGCCGCATCTCGGTCCCGAGCACGGCGAGGTCGTGCACGACATCTACACCGAGCACGGCCACCGGCTGCACCGCGCCGGCCACGTCGATCAGCTCGGCGCGGTAGCGATCCGGGTCGTGGATGAGCTTCGAGATGACGTGGTAATTCGTGACGAGGTGGCCGCTGCCGCTGACGAAGAAGCCGGAGCCGATCGTGGCCTTGGCCGCCGATCCCGTCTCGACGACCTGAATCTTGACCACGCGGTCGGCGTACCGGCTGAACACCTCGGAGGTCGTGACGCTCCGCTGCTGCGCGACGAGGGCGCCGGTCCAGACGAGCGACGCGGCCAGGAGCAGTGTGCGGGGTGACGACATCGGGCGAGCGTCTCGACGCGGGGAGGGGGGACGCCCAAAGTGCCAATTCGCGTGTCCCGCCGCAAGGCCTAACGCGCGTCCCCCAGCGCGCACGCGATCGGCATAACGACGATCGCGGCCGATCAACACCCGAACCCGCCGGGTGTGACCACTCGCACACGAAACGCTCGTCCGGGAGGTGACCGCGGCATCGCCCCGAACGTCGCCTAGTGGATGAGGTGCGTCGCACTGGGCAACGCATCTTCCCCTATCAACCCCACCAACCAATGTCGACTTATCCCACCCCTGCGGCCGTTCGCCAGCCGGCGATCGCACCGCTGAACCTGGGGAAGCTGACGGCGTTGTTCCGCGGGCGCACGCTCGCCGCGTTCGTCGACGCCATCTGGGTCCCGGCGGTCGCGGCGACGCTCATCGTGCTCGCCGGCGCCATCGGGTACTGGCTGAAGCAACCGTGGCTGTTCGCCGGTCTCGGTCCGACGGTGCTCATGCTCGCCAGCCATCCCGGTCACGAGACGACGCGATTCCGCGCCGTCGTCGTCGCGCACCTCGCCGCGATCGGCTGCGCGTACCTGGCGATCCTGCTCCTGAACGCGCAGGGTGCGGCCGCCGTGGTCACGCGAGTGACCGTGCCGCTGCCACGCGTGTGGGCCAGCGCCGCGGCGCTCGCGATGCTCGCGATCCTGATGCCGCAGCTGCGCGCCTATCACCCGCCCGCCGCCGCCACCGCGCTCCTCGTGACGCTCGGTGCATACCGGATGACGGGCAAGACGCCGCTGGCGCTGATGGCCGGCGTCGTCGCGGTCGCCGTGGCGGCAGAGGTGTTGAATCGAGTCCGTCCGCGACGGTAAAGAACCGAAGGCGCTGGAATAGCGCTGAGGGCGCTGGAGGAGCGCTGTTGGTTCTCAGCGCTCCTCCAGCGCCCTTAGCGCTTTTTCCACGGTCTTTACGGATCTCCGGGAATGCTTCACGTGCCGGGGCCACGGACAGCCGAACTGCGAACGGACCCGTATGACAACACGAATTGCCCGAATTGCTCCCGGCGCCGCGCAATTCTCCGGGCGCAAGCCCAACGACCACATTGTTGTTCCTGGAGAGGCGAGCTCGAAGCGCAAGACGCAATTCGCGTAAATTCGTGTTGTTATTCGGGTCCGTTCGCAGTTCAGCCGTCCGTGGCCGCTTGGGGGCCGTTTCTCCAGCCCCTCAGCTCGAGAGCTCCTTCAGCTTCCGCCTCAGGATCTTCCCCGCCCCCGACTTCGGCAGCTCCGGCACGATCACGATCTGCGACGGCACTTTGTACGGCGCCAGCCGCTCGCGGCAGTAGGCCTTGAGCTCGTCAGGCACCGCCCGCGTTCCGGCGCGCTGCACCACCCACGCCTTCGGGACCTCCCCCTTGGTGGGGTCCGGCATCGCCGCGACACCAACCTCCAACACGGCCGGATGCGTCGACAGCACCTCCTCGATCTCGCGCGGCCACACCTGATAGCCGCTCACCTTGATGAGGTCCTTTTTCCGGTCGACGAGAAACACGTAGCCGTCGGGGTCGAGATAGCCGAGATCGCCCGTGTACAGCCACGTCTCCCCATCCGGCCCGCGCCGCATCACGAGCTTCGTCTCGGCGTCATTCTCCCAGTATCCGCGCATGCGCTGCGGCGCTCGGATGATGATCTCGCCGACCTCGCCTTGCGGGACCTCCGTCGCGCCCTCCTCCGCTTCCACCACCAGAACGTCCACATCGGGCAGGGGCATGCCGATGGAGCCCACCTTGTTCGGTCCGCGCACGGGATTCGCGATCGCGGCCATTTGCGCCTCGGTCAGCGAGTACCCTTCGATCAACCGGCCGCCGGTGAGCGCCTGATACCGACGAATCGTCTCCGCCATCAGCGGAGCCCCGCCGGAGAAGCAGATCTTGAGCGACGCGAAGCTCGCCTTCCCCGACACGACCAACGGGTGATTCAGCATCGCGTTGAGCAGCGCCGGCACCGTGCAAAAGAAGCTCGGCTCCTCCTGCGCGATGGTGTTCAGCATCGCCTTGATGTCGCGCGGGTTGGCGACGAGCAGCATCGGCATCCGCCCCACGATCGACAGGCTCTGCACGCCGATCAGGCCATACACGTGAAAGAGCGGGAGCGGGACCATCAGCACGTCGCTGCCTTCCTGAAGCGCGCTGTCCAGCCACGCGTAGAGCTGAAGCCCGGCCAGCACCATGTTGCGATGCGATCCCACGACCCCCTTGGGAATACCGGTCGTGCCGCCGCTGGGCAGGATCGTCGCGTCATCATCCGGCTGTGGATGCACCGCCGGGCGCGGAACGTCATCGCGGTCGAGCAGATCGGCGAACGCGAGATCGCCGTCGCGAAGCTCCACGCGGTCCCCCTCCTCCTTCTCTCTGAACGCTGTGAAAAGCAGGCGCGTGAGCGGCTTGAGGTACTCCTTGATGTTCGTCGCGATGACCGTCGTCACCGCCGTCCGTGCCTGATACGACTTGAGACGCTCGTAGTAGCGCGTGAGCACGACCGCGACTCTCGCGCCTGACGACGCGAGCAGGGTCGCCAGCTCCTGCTCGGTATAGACCGGGTTGAGCGGCGCGACGATCGCGCCAACCTTCCACGCGCCGAACTCGGCGATGAGGAACTGCGGACAGTTGGGAAGGATGAGCGCCACGCGATCGCCGGGCGCGACGCCCAGCTCGGTCAACGCGGCCGCGAATGCATCGCTCAGTCGTTCGAGCTCCCGCCAGGAGATGCGCTTCCCCTCGAACACCAGTCCGGGGCGGTCAGGATGGTCGCGGGCGTGCTCCGCGAGGTAGTCGAGCAGGGTGCGCTCGGGGTACGGGGCGAGCGTGTGGCGAACGTCCTCGTCGTAGTGCGCGAGCCAGGGGCGCATGTGTCTCGTGATCGGGAAATCGGGAAATCGCGTCCGCCCTTCCATTGCCGAAATCGAGGCGGCTTCGCAACCCCCAACGCCCCTCGAATCGGGCGTTCACCTCGCCTCGTTATCGCGGGCGGTATCATTCGTCAACAAGGCATGAAGCTCATCGCGCGCCTGCTGGTGGCCTGCGGCGTCCTCGCCGGCACCCTCCCAGCGCAGGATCCATTCTCCCTGCCTAACGGGCCGAGGGATCAGCCGCTGACCGCGTCCAGTGGGTCGGACGCCGTGCGGATGTTCTTCGCCATGGAACCGTACGTCGCGCACGCGCGCGCCAGCTGGCCCGAGGCGCGGCGTCGCTTTCTCGCGGGCCTGCCCGACCGTCACACCTTCTTCGTCACGACGCGGCTCCGTGACGCGGGCGGCCGCATCGAGCAAGTGTTCGTCGCGGTCGACAGCGTCACCGATGGTCGTGTCCACGGACGCATCTGGAGCCAGATCCTCGTCGTCGAGGGCTACCGACTCGGCCAGCGATACGCCTTCCCCGAGGCCGAGCTCATCGACTGGATGATCGCCCGCCCGGATGGGACCACCGAGGGCAACATCGTCGGGCGGTTCCTCGACATCTATCGCCCCTGACGCGACGCGCGGTGGCGCCGGCGCGAGTTGTCGCCGAGCCGCCCGCGCACACATCGTTCGGGATGCAGCTGTTCTTCGAGCGCGTGTACACGATCGACGAATGGCGAGCCGGTCCGCGGGCGGGTGTGGCCAACTTCGCGGGGGCGCCGCATTTCTACCGGGCCGTCGCCCCCGCGAGCGATGGGTGGCGTCCAGGGGAAGACGTCTTCGAGCTTACGCCCCTGTCGGCGGAGTTGCTGGAGTGGATGCTGGAGGCGGACGCTCTGTTCCGGCGTTGGCACCCCGGGCCACGGACCGGCGGCGAGCCGCCGAGCGGCCGCGGGACGCCCGAGGAGCGGGTCCGGTACGCCGACCTGGTCCGCCAGATTGCCGACGGGCTCGCCAAGCGTCATCCCATTGCGATCATGCGCGGCCATTTCGATTTCGACCCCGACCGCGTGCGGTGGACGCCGATCGACCAGGACCGCCGGGATCGCGACGTGTCGCAGAACTAGGCCGCACCCACCGCTTCGTCTCAACCCACCCGTCGTATGCGAACCATTCTTCTGATCAGTCTCGCTGCCACGCTCGGCGGCATTGTTGCGTGCGGATCCTCGGACGAAGGCGGGCCCGCGTACCTGCAAACGCGGGCCGCCGCGGGCAAGCCGCCGATGCTCGACAGCGTCACTCATATCCAGGTGATCCCCCCACCGGTGAAAACCGACGCCGGGATGCAGGCGCATCCGCGCACGGTCACCGATCCCGACTCGATCGCCGCCATCGTCAGCTTTGTGAGCCGGCGCGCGAGCGCGTGGAAATCGAAGCGGGGGCTGCGAGAGACGCCGCGCGGATCCCTCATCCTCGACTTCTACACCGGTCCGGCGCTCGTCGCGACCGTCGTCGACCGGGGGCGGAACATCTCGCTCCAGGGATACAAGGTGGGGCTGATCCAGAAGCTCCCCCGACCCGAGAAGGCGACGCTCGCGGCGCTGGTGGGGATGCCCGGCGAGCGCTGACCCACGCGGCCGGAGCCGCGGCGTGCGCCGTCTTCCGTCAGTCGATGTCGTGGTGGATCCCACCGGTCTCGTGCGCGCAGAGTCGGGCGCGATTGCGGGCCCGATCTGGCTGCGCGACGGCGACCCCGACGTGCAGGCTGATTTCCCGGAGGTCGGGTGGGTCGATCTCCCCGTCGCCGTCCTCGCATCGTGGGTGCAGGAGCTGCAGCGGCTGACGCGCGCGTTGCCCTCGTCAGGCCTTCAGGCGAGCTGTCGGTTCATGGACGGGCCATACTACTTCACGGTACGGGTCGAGAGCGCGAGCGGGTGGGTCGTCCGTTGCTTCGAGGCCCGCGAGCGCCCCACCGTCGAAGCGTCCGTCCACGAGTGGAAGACGGGAAGCTCCGCGTTTATGGCGAGCGCCGTGCGCGCGGGGCGGGCGGTACTCGCGCAGTGTGACACGCGTGGCTGGTGGAGCCGCGACACGGAGGCACTGCGCCGGTGCCTCGAGTCCGGGAGCCAATACCGCAGCGGCTGAACGCTGGACGCGCCGCGGTCGCCCGGCAATCTTCCAGCGACGGCTCACGGGCGAGGCATCCTGGTCGACTATCAGAGTGCGTTCGACAACTTCGACGCGGCGGGCGGGCGCCGCGCGCTCGAGCGGCAGCTGGCCGAGCTGGATCGCGTGGCTCAGGCCGCGGTGCTCGAGGGTGGGGAACCGGACCCGCGTCTCATGGCGCTGCGCGAGGGGCTACAGCAATTGCTGGCGGCGCTCAACGACCTCGCCAACGCCAGCGAGGGCGCGAGCGCCGACGCCGACGAGCGCGACGCGCGAGAGAGCGACCCGACGGCGTGATGCGGGGCGTTAGGCAGCGGCCCCGTCCCGGCGCGGCCCGGTGACCGATCCGCTCACGATTCGCTTCGCGACCGCTCAGGACGTCTCGCTCGTTCACCGCCTCATCCGCGGGCTCGCCGAGTACGAGCGACTGGCCGACGAGGCCGTCGTGACCGAGGCCGATGTGCGAGCCTCGCTCTTCGGCGAGAAGCCGGATGCGGAGGTCCTGATCGCGGAGCTCGATGGGGCCGCCGCGGGCTTCGCGCTGTTCTTTCATAACTACTCCACCTTTCTCGGACGGCGCGGGCTGTACCTCGAGGACCTGTTCGTGGTTCCCGAGTACCGCGGCCGCGGCATCGGGCGCGCGCTCATGGCCCGGCTGGCGCGGCTCGCGCTCGAGCGGAACTGCGGCCGGTTCGAGTGGTGGGTGCTCGACTGGAACGAGCCGGCCATTCGCTTCTACCGGAGCCTCGGTGCGCGGGCCATGGACGAGTGGACCGTGTACCGCCTCGCCGGGGAGCCGCTCGCGCGCCTCGCGGGTGAATGGCCGGAGTGAGTCGATTCCCCCGCCGCGGTCCTCCGCCCATCTTGTGATGGTGAACATTCGCATCGTCTCGCTGGGCGGCGGCCGCCTGTCGCGCGGAAGGACGATCGCGGTCGCGATCGCCGCGGTCGCGGTTGGCGGTGTCTTCCTCGCCCTCGGCATTGCGTTGCTCGCGACGCTGGCGCTGGTGGGCACCGTCGTGGCGGCGGGGATGGCCATCGCGCGGCTGGTGCGCGGGCGTCCATCGTTCCCCGTGCGGGAGCGTCCGCTCGATCCGTCCCTGGAAGTGTTTCCCGAGAGCGGCGATGCCGCGCAGCGCCTCGAAGGCCCGTCCGACACGCGCTAGCGGCCGCGGAGCTTCGACCTACGCGCGCGTGTATGCGGTGGTGCGTCGCGTGCCGCGGGGTCGCGTCGCGACCTACGGACAGGTGGCTCGCGTCGCCGGCCTAGGCGATCACGCGCGGCTCGTCGGCTATGCGCTCGCCGCGCTTCCCCGTGGGACGACGGTGCCCTGGCATCGGGTCATCAATGCGCGCGGCACGGTGAGCCGGCGCCGATCAGGGGACTCGCTGAGTCAGCGCGTTGCGCTCGAGCGCGAGGGTGTCCGCTTCGACGCGCGCGACCGGACGTCGTTCGTGACTTATGGCTGGCGTCCGCACGTGCCGGCGCGACGGCGGGCGAAGTGATGGTGGATCCGAGAGTCGTTCCGTTGCACGCGACGCTCCGGCTCAATACGCGTCTGCTCCTCAACTGTCTCGACGGGCTCGACGACGCGGTGGGCGACACGCGTCCTAACGAGCGAACGAACAGCATCGGCTTCATTGCCGCGCATCTCGTGGATGCGCGCCATTTGCTGGCGCGTGTCATCGGGCTCGACGCCGCGCCGCCCTACGGCGGCGCGCTCGAGACGGCCCGGGGCATCGATGACGTCGCCGTCGTGCCACGACTCTCCGACACGCGACGGGGGTGGCGCGAGATCAGCGTGCGGGTCGAGGGCGCGCTCCTCCATCTGGGCTCCGACGCGCTCGATGCCCCCGCCCCGCAACGCTACCCGATCGACGATCGCAGCGTGCTCGGTGCGATCGCGTTCCTCGTGCAGCATGACGGGTATCACATCGGGCAGCTGGCACTCATTCGCAAGTTCCTCGGCGCACCGGCGATGCGATACGGGTGACGTCGGTTGCCCCACGCCGCGCGCCGCGCTATGCTAGCGACCGACGCCCCCATTTCTTTCGATGGAGCTTTCCATGCGCCCGTCCCGTCTCGCCGTTCTCGGCCTCTTGCTGATCGTCACGGCCTCGTGCGCCTCGTCCTCGCAGGGAACCCGAACGTCGGGCCGTCGCGACGCTCGTCAACTGAGCAGCGAGGAGATCCGAACGACCTCGGCATCGAACATGTACGACGTGATCCGCTCACAGCGGCCGGAATGGCTGATCAAGCGTGGCCAGACGAGCATCAACCTCGAGGGCGACATCGTGGTGTACGTCGACAACGTCGCGCTCGGGGGGCCGGAGGCGCTGAAGAGCATCGACGTGCACAGCGTGCAGAACGTGCGCTTTCTGAGCGCGTCGGAGGCGCAGATGCGCTACGGCGTGGGACACATGCACGGCGCGATCGTGGTGACGACGAGAACCTCCTAAGGGATCGAAGGCGATCAAGGGATCGAAGAGGTGGATCCCCTTGATCGCCTTTGATCGCCTTCGACCCCCGGGGGTCACTGCGGCGGGATCATCAACGTCACGACATCGCCGTGCCTGACGACGATCTCCTCGCTCACGGGCGTGCGGCTGCCGCCGATGGGGTCGGCGAGAAAGCGCAGCACCCCAGCGCCATCGACGAGCACTCGCGGTATCTGAAGGACTTGCGTGGACAGGGCGTTGACGAGGCCCAGGCGGCGGCGCTCGGCGCCGCGGACGACGTAGACGGTCATGTCGAGCATGCTCCGATTCTCCACGCGCACGAACGTCTCGGCGCGCTGATCGGTGGCGGGGGCGCTGCCGGTCGAGCGACAGTCGGCCGCCAGGAGGAGCAGCGCCACGGTGGCGAGGGCGAGGCGAGTGTAAGGAGACGGGTGACGCACGTGAGACTCCTGTAGGGGAAAACCGGACCCCCGTGAAGATTGAAGATGATGATAGGGAATCGTGAGCGCCATGGCCCGCGGAACCTAACGAGCGCCTCTGGCGGCCGCGGCGGAGGCCGCAAGCGTCCGGATGCAAGCGTGGTAACATCTGTTGTGCACGCGCAGGAGCGATCAGCCCCTGCTGCATTACGAGGCTAGCACGACCCGTGATCGCGGTGTACATTCCCGATGCTCACTCAGGCAGTTAGGCACCCGTGACCGTCACGGGCGGCTCTTGACCACCGGGCGCGGGCGAAGCGGTTCGCGCCGGACGAGGTGAATTCATGGGAAAGAATGGACTGAGAAGCCCCGGCCCGGGCATCAGCCGGATCGACCAGGACTCGACCCGGACACACGGCTACTTCGTGCGGGTGGGCTATCGCCTCACCGACAAGGGCTGGCGTCCGAAGTTCTCTGCGTTCTTCGGCGACGCCACCCACAAGGGAGCCGCGGGCGCCCTGCGTGCCGCGAAGGCGTGGCACAAGGAGATGTCCGGCTCCGCCGGCAAGTCCAAGCGCAACGGCCGCAGTAAGCCGAAGGCGAAGAGCTCGCGCAAAAAGACCACTGCACGGCGTCGCACCGCGCGCCGGTGAGCGCATGACCTCGTCGGGGCTCCCGCTCCTCGGTGGCTCCTTCCTGGCGGCGTCCTCACGGGCGCCGCTTTCGTTTCGCCCTCCGGAGGTTTACATGCCGTTAACGTCCGTGGATCCGCGATACCCCATCGGCAAGTTCCAGTGGAGTGGTGGCGCCGCGACCGCGCAGGAGCGCGCCGAACGCATTGCGCAGATCGAAGCCTGTCCAGCGAACCTGCGCGCTGCCGTGCGTGGGCTCGACGACGCGCAGCTCGATACGCCCTACCGTGATGGCGGCTGGACCGTTCGCCAGGTCGTTCATCATGTCCCCGACAGCCACGTGAACGCGTACGTGCGCTTCAAGCTCGGGCTCACCGAGGAGCGGCCGACCATCAAGCCGTACGAGGAGAACAGCTGGGCCCAGCTGCCCGATTCACGTACCGCACCGATCGACGTGTCGCTCGACATGCTGAACAGCGTGCACGCGCGCTGGGTGATGGTCCTGCGCGCCATGCGCGACGCCGACTTCGCGCGAGAGATCGTTCACCCCGAAACGGGGCTGCAGACGCTCGATCGCGTGCTCGCGCTCTACGCGTGGCATGGTCGACATCACATCGCGCATGTGACATCGCTCCGCGAGCGAAAAGGGTGGTGAGGCGCGTGCGCAGGCGTTAGGTTCGGTGCATGGACGGCCGGCGCGCGTGGCGCGACGCCGGTGCCGGTCGTCTTCCTGACGTACCTGCCTCGATCTCCGCCGGCCCCTCCGCCGGCCGGACGTTCCCGTTTTCCCCGCTGGAGTCGTCGCCCCCATGTTGCATCGCCGCATTGGTGCCTTGGCGCTCGCGCTCGGCACCCTCTTCGGCCCCGCGCGACTTGTCGCGCAGCAGGCCGATTCCGTTCCCGCTCCGCATGTGATGGCCGCCGTCGTCGTCCGTGGATCCCACGCGGGTGAGCGCCGCGCGTCAGCCGCCGAGAACGCCCGTCTGAAACGCGATCTCGCGCGCTACGATGCCCGCATCGCCACCCTCGAGCTGCACCTCGATAGCCTCCGGACATACGCCGAGTCGCTCGATCGAGACCGCATCTACTTCGAAGCGGCCGCGGCCCAGGCGCGCGCGCGTCGCGCGGCGATGGAGCAACGCCTGCGGGAGCTCGAGTCCCGAACGTCCCCCCACACCGATAGCCCGTTACCCTGATCGGGGACCGAAGAACGGCGCGGGGCAGCCTGGTCGGCTGCCCCGCGCCGTTCTTTTTTGGTTCTTCGCGGATTTCCGGGAACGATCGTGGTGACGAGCCACGGACAGCCGAACTGCTGAACGGACCCGTATGACAACACGAATTGCCCGAATTGCTCCCGGGCGCCGCGCAACCCTCCGCACACAAGCCCAACGGCACATTGTTGTTACTGGAGAGCCGAATTCGAATCGCAAGAGGCAATTCGCGTAATTCGTGTTGTTATTCGGGTCAGTTGGCAGTTTCAGCTGTTCGTGGCCGCTTGGGGGATATTCCGAGAAGAACCTTTTTTTCCAGGCCCCGGAATTGCGCGCCGCTCGCAGAGGCTGCACGTTGGGAGA
>JAICNG010000023.1 GCA_025931335.1 Gemmatimonadaceae bacterium
CAACGACTCGTCGCTCGACGCGGACATGCTGAACATGGTCCGCCTGCGCGCGTCGCAGATCAATGGATGCGCCTACTGCATCGACATGCACTGGAAGGACCTGCGCGTCGTCGGCGAGGTGGAGCAGCGGCTCTACGGGCTCGACGCGTGGCGCGAGTCGCCGTACTACACGGAGCGGGAGCGGGCGGCGCTGGCGTGGACGGAGGCGGTCACCCTGATCACGACCGGCCACGTGCCGGAACAGCTCTACGAGGAAGTCCGTTCACACTTCAGCGCGAAGGAGCTGTGCGACTTGACGCTCGCGATCGCAACGATCAACGCCTGGAATCGCCTGTCGATCTCGGCGCGACTGGACCCGGGCACCTACCAGCCGGCTCTGCCCCCACTCGCAGTGACGGAAGCATGAACACGGCACCTCGATCGCAGCACGACGCATTCGCGTTTCAGGATTGGGCGTGGCTCGTCGCGGTCGCGCTCATCTGGGGGTCGTCGTATCTGCTGATCGCGTTCGGCGTCGAGCACTTCCAACCGCCGCTCGTCGCCTTCCTGCGACTGGCGTTCGGCGTCGCGGTGCTGGCGACGATCCCCGCTGCGCGCCGCCCGGTGCCGCGCGGCGAGTGGCGGGCGATCGCGCTGCTGGGGATCGTGTGGCTGGCGCTTCCATTCCTTCTCTTCTCCGTCGCGCAAACGTCGATCGACTCCTCGCTCGCCGGGATGCTCAACGCGGCCGCGCCGCTGTTCGTCGCCGTGGTCGCGGCCCTCGTGTACCACCGTCGTCCCGGCCCGCGGCAGATCCTCGGATTGCTCGTGGGCTTCGCCGGCGTCGTCGTCATCAGCTGGCCGGCGGTCGTCGGCGCCCACGCGAACGTGGTCGGCGTGGCGCTCGTGCTGTTGGCGACGCTGTGCTACGGCTTCGCCGGCAACATGGCGTCGCCGCTTCAGGTGAGAAACGGCGCGCTCCCGGTGGTCTTTCGCGCGGCGCTGGTCGCGCTCGTAGCCAGCGCACCGTTAGGGCTCGCCAGCATCCCGAAGTCGACGTTCGCCTGGTCCAGCCTCGTCGCGGTCGCGGCGTTAGGCGTCTTCGGGACGGCGCTCGCGTTCGTCGGCTTCACCACGCTCCTCGGCCGAGTGGGGGCGACGCGTGGGTCGGTGACGATCTACTTCCTGCCGCTCGTCGCGATGGTGCTCGGGGCGACGGTCCGAAACGAGTCGGTGGCTCTCGTGTCGATCGCGGGGACTGCGCTCGTGCTCGTCGGCGCATACATGGCGAGTCGCGCCGAGCGGCCTCGACTCGTCGCGAGTGACGTCAGTCCTCCCCGGCGAGCGGCCTAACATCCGGCTGGCATCCAGGTTCAAAGGGGGGACGCGGATGCCGCGGATGCAGCGGATCAGGCTGATTGTCCCTGGCGCATTGATCCGTCCTCTACAGGAGCAAAAGGCTTTTTTTGGGGGTGCGCGAGGAGGGTTTTTGCCGCCAGGAGCAATCCGCAGAATCCGCTGCATCCGCGGCATCCGTGTCCCCCCTGTGAACTTGGATGCCGGAGGCATTCGAGCTTGGATGCCGGAGGCTCTCGAACTTGGATGCCGGAGGCATTTGAACCTGGATGTCGGAGCCATCGAACCTAGCCAGCCGACGCCTCACTCTCGGCCTCCTCTTCCTCGGCTGCGGCCTCGGATACGGGGACGTCGGCCGTCGCACGGGGCGGCTCGGCCAACACCGGCTCGTCGAGCCGCACCCGCTCGCTCACCCGCGCGAGTGCGTCGTGGTCGGTGAGGTCGAGCTCTAACGGCGTGATCGATACGTGATCGCGCTGGAGCGCCCATCGATCGGTGCCGCGCTCCGTCTCCTCGATCGGGCGAACCGTCAGCCAGTACACCTCGCGCCCCTGCGGGTCCGCCATCGTCGCGACACGGCCGTCGTATTGCCGCACGGAGACGCGCGTCCAACACATTCCCTTTGGGTTGGGAGGGAAGTTCACGTTCACGAGACGCAGTGAGGCCTCCGGAAGCAGAAGCTCCAGCACCCGCTCGACCCACGGGGCGAGCGCGGCGAAGTCCGGCTCGCTTTGCCCCGTCGGTGTGCTGAGCGCGATCCCGCGCAATCCGAGCAGCGCTGCCTGCTTCGCGGCGGCGAGCGTGCCCGAGTGCCAAATGCCGTTGCCGATATTCGGCCCCAGGTTGATGCCGGAAAGAACGACGTCCACGTCCTTCCACAGAAAGACGCCGAGTGCGACGCAGTCTGCCGGGGTCCCGTTGACGCGGTGCGCATCGAACTTGCGCAATTGAGGCGTGCGACGGTACGCGAGCGGCCGCGAGTGGGTGATCGCATGACCCATCGAGGACTGCTCGACGTCCGGCGCTACGATGCGGACCTCGCCAAAGCGCGACGCCACTTCGGCGAGCGCCGCGAGACCGGGGCTGTAAATGCCATCATCGTTTGCGATCAGGATCCGCATGCGCTCGGCTCCCTGGTTTGAGGATCTGGCGTATCGGCGAAACCCTCGAAAATCGTACCAACGGACCGAGTGAGCGCATGACATGCGGGTGACGGCACTCTACAATCCGGAAGCGGGCGATCAGACCGTGACGCGCCAGCGTCTCGCCGGGCTGCTCGCGCGTGCCGGGTATGACGCGACCTACCGGTCGGCGAAAGGCAAGCGCTGGAAGGACGCGGTCGACGATCCCGGTGACCTCGTCGTCGTCGCCGGCGGGGACGGCACGACGGCGAAGGTCGCGAAGCGGCTCGCCGGCCGCGGCGTTCCGCTGGCGATCCTCCCTGCCGGCACGGCAAACAACGTGGCCCGGTCGCTTGGGCTCGATGCTCCGCTCGACGAGCTCGTCGCGCGTTGGAGCACCGCCGTGCCCACGCCCATCGATCTCGGGCTCGCTTGCGGCCCATGGGGAGAGGAGCTCTTCATCGAGGCGTGGGGGCTCGGCGTCTTCCCCCGCCTGCTGGAGAGTGCCGCCGCGTTCGAGAGGATGACGCCCTCCCAGCGCGCCGCGCTCGGCCCGCCGAAGTACGGGATCGACCTCATGGTCGAGCTCGTGATGTCGAGCCGCGCACAGCACTGGATGGTCTCACTCGATGGCGAGGACCTCTCGGGCGACTACGTCATGCTCGAGACGATGAACATCCGATACATCGGTGGAGCGATAGAGCTCGCACCGGTCGCGGTCGCGACCGACGGTGCGCTCGACGTCATCGCCGTCCGCCACGAAGAGCGCGCGTCGTTCGCCGAGTACCTGCGCGCGATGCAGCGCGGCATGGAGCCGCCGCGCGCATTCACCCGGCGCGCCAGGCGCATCGAGATTCGCGGCGCCGAGACGCTCGTTCACATCGATGACGAGCCGTGGCCGGCGAGTGAGACGGACCGCGCGCCGTTAGGCGATGCGGCGATGACGATCGAGGTGCTGCCGGGGGCGGTGGAGGTCCTGCTTTGAGCCCATTCCGCCGGTAGCCGGACGGGCCGGCAAAGGCATCCGGGCTCGCAGCATCCAAGTTCAAAGGGGGGACGCGGATGCTGCGGATGCAGCGGATTCTGCGGATTGCTCCTGGCGGGAAAACCCTCCTCGCGCACGCCAAAAAAAATTGCCTGTTGCTCGTGTAGAGGAGACATCAATGCGCCAGGGGACATCAGCCTGATCCGCTGCATCCGCAGCATCCGCGTCCCCCCTTTGAACCTGGATGCCGGAGGCATTTGAACCTCGATGCCAGCCACGAGACGCCGTTCAAGCGTGGTTCCGCACCCACCGCACGCCCACTAGACTTTCATCAGAGCGAGCACCGCCAACACCCCTCAACACGCGGCACACATGCGATCACACGTCCTCACGGCTGCACTCGGCCTTCTTCCTCTCACGCCTCTCGCCGCCCAACAGCCGGTCTCGGCGCCGATCTCCGACATCCAATACACCATCACCGTCGACTCGCAGCTCGGCGCGGCGCGCACGATTCGGGTGGGCATGCGCTTCGCCACGACGGGAGCGACACCGGTGCTCCTCTCGATGCCGGCGTGGACGCCGGGCGCGTACGAGATCTCCAACTTCGCGCGCTACGTGTCGAACTTCTCGGCCACCGCCGGGAACGCGGCGCTCGATTGGGACAAGATCGATTTCGACACCTGGCGCATCAGCGGAGCGAATGGGCGGCCGGTGACCGTGACGTTCGACGTCGAGGCCGACACGCTCGACAACGCGATGGCGTGGGCGCGCCCCGACTTCGCGATGTTCAACGGGACGACGGTCTTTCTGTTTCCGGAAGGCCGTGGCTTCAACTTCGCCGCCACCGTACGGGTCGAGGCGCCGTCGGGGTGGCTCGTCGCGACCGGGATGACCGCGGCCGCGCAGCCGAAGACCTTCACCGCGCCTAACTACCACGACCTGGTCGACATGCCCTTCTTCGTCGGCCGGTTCGATCTCGACAGCGCACGCGTCTCGGACACGTGGGTGCGGCTCGCGACCTATCCCGCCGGCAGCGTCAGCGGAGAGGCGCGCACCATGGCGTGGGACTGGCTTCGCCGGATGATCCCGCCCCAGGTGGCTGTGTTCAAGGAGACTCCCTTCCGCACCTACACGGTGATGCAGATCGCCGACTCCTCGTACGGCGGCGCGAGCGGTCTCGAGCATCAGAACTCGCACGTCGACATCGTGACGCCGTTCGCGATCGGCAACCCGTTCCTCGCGTCGCTGTATGCGCACGAGATCTTCCACGCGTGGAACGTGAAGCGGATGCGTCCCGCCGAGCTGTGGCCCTATCGTTATGACGACGAGGCGCCGACGACGCTCCTCTGGGTGAGCGAAGGGATCACCGACTATTACGCCGACCTGTCGATGGTGCGCGGCGGGCTCATCGATTCGTCGGGATTCTTCGCCGTCACCGCCGGCAAGATCACCGAGGTCTCCCAGACGCGCGCGGTTGCCCTGGAGGACGCGTCGCTCTCGACGTGGGTGCACCCGACCGACGGGACGGGCTACATCTACTATCCGAAGGGCTCGCTCGCCGGATTCCTGCTCGACATCATGATTCGCGACGCGACCGACAATCGCCGTTCGCTCGACGATGTCATGGCGCAGGTGTACGCGGAGTCGTTCAAGCGCGGCAAGGGTTTCACCAACGCGGACTGGTGGCGCGTGGTCACCCAGGTGGCGGGCGGAAAATCCTTTGCCGATTTCGCCGAGCGCTACATCGATGGCCGCGAGCCGTTCCCGTGGGAGGCGACGCTGGCGCTCGCCGGCATGCGTCTCGTGAACGACACGATTCGTGAGCCGAGGCTGGGGATCAGCACCGCGCCGAATGAGGCGGGGGCGATCGTCGTGGGCGCGATCGATCCCACCGGCGCGGCGGCGGAAGCGGGCGTTCGCGAAGGGGACGTGCTGATCTCGGTCGGCAACATCGCGGTCGAGGATCAGACGTTCGGCCAGCGGTTTCGGCAGCAGTTCGGCTCGCGCGAGGGCGCGCCGCTCGAGATCAAGGTGCGGCGCGGCGAGCAGGAGGTGACGCTCCAGTCGCGAGTGCGAATGGCTGCGCGGGTGGAGACGCGGATGGAGGCGGTGGCGGGGGCGGGGGCGAAGGCCGGTCGGATCAGGTCCGGGATACTGAGAGGGACGGTGGGTAGTTAGAAGGGCGCCTTCCCGCTCGTACATTTCTTGCCTCACGCGGCATCAACCAGGAGAGCGACGATGACGCGCATTCAATCACACGGGCTGGCGATCGGGCTGGCGCTCACGACGGCACTGGTCGTTGGAGCCTGTGACCGAACCGAGGAAGATCGCGGTGTGACGATCGCCGACACCGCCGCCGGGGTGGTGGACACCGCGCCGGCGACGACGGCGCGCTCGGTGGCGGCCCTTCTCACCGACGAGAACATCCTCGCCCTGCTCGACACGACGTACGACGCGATGCTCGAGGCCGACCAGCTGGCGATGGACCGCACCGACAACGAGCAGGTGCGGCAGTTCGCCTCACGCGCGGTGACGCAAAATGCGGCGTCGCGGCGCGCGGTGATCGCCACCGTCCAACGGCTGGGTGTGGCGCCGGTGCTGCCGGACATGGATCCCGTCGAAGGCCACGCCGACGCCATGGCGCTGATGCGCCAGCGGGCGGGGTCGATGTTCGATGAGGTGTACGTCGATCAGGCCGCGGAGACGAGAAAAGAGCTGATCGAGGAGATCGACGAGGCTTTAGGGGTCGAGACCAGACCGGACGCAGTGAAGGAGCTCCTGCGGCAGCTCAAGGCTCAGCTCGAGGCGGACGTCAAGTCGCTCGAGGCGCTCAAGACCTAAGGGGCAACGTCCGCAGACGTCAGGGGTCAGACGTCAGGTATCAGTAGTCAGAAACGTCGCGCGGGGGCCGAGTTCTCGGCCCCCGCGTGCTTTCATCTGACAACTGACATCTGACGTCTGACCCCTGACGTCTGCAGACGTTTACCTCGACCCCGTCCGCTCGTACCGCCTGACGAGCTCCGCGTTCCGCCCCGGCGTCCCCGCCCATCGCTGCGCCATCAGTGCCTCGATCTCGGCGATCTCGCGCGGAGCCTTCGAGATCCACTCCACGCCGCGGGGCGTGATGATGTAGTCGTCCTCGATGCGGACCCCGATGTTCGCGTGGCGCTCCACCGCCGGCCGGATCTTCGCGATCATCGCCCGGTTCCTGGGCGTGTCGGGAATGATCGACAGAAGGTTCGCGCGCACGTAGACGCCCGGCTCGATCGTGAACGCGCTCCCGACGTTGATCCGGCCGCCCTGGTAGTGCGCCTGCTCGGGATCGTGCACGTCGAGACCGATGCCATGTCCCAGCCCGTGCATGTAGTACATGGTCCACTGCGGACAGGAGGCGCCCGCCTGCCCGCATAACGCTTCGCCCCCCTCCACCGTCGCGCCCACGCCCTCGATGAGGCCAATCCGGGCGAGGCCGCGCTCGATCGTCTCCGCGGCCGCGCGCGACAACCCGCCGAACGACGCGCCCGGCGTCGCCGCCTTCTCGGCCGCCGCCTGCGCGTCGCGCACGAGCTGGTAGATCGCACGCTGCTCGGCGGTGAAGGTCCCCGAGATGGGCACCGTGCGGGTGACGTCGGCCGCGTAGCCGCGATAGGACGCGCCAATGTCCATCACCACGACTTCGCCGGCGCGCATGAAGCGATCGTTGGCGTTGTAGTGCAGCGTCGTCGAGTTCGGCCCGGAGCCGATGATCGTCGCGAATGACGGACGGTCGGCGCCGTTGCGGCGGAACATGTATTCGACGAGCCCCTGTACCTCGAACTCGTTCATCTCGGGCTCGATCGCCTGGAATGCCTGACGATGCGCCTCGACGGTGATGTTCACCGCCGTCCGGATGAGCTCGAGCTCGGCGGCGGACTTCCTCGAGCGAAGCCGCAGCACGACGGGCGTCGCGTTGCTCACCGCCAACGAATCGTGACGGCTGGCGATCGCGCGCATCACTTCCTGGTCGTACGACAGCCCGTGCTCGCCGGGCTCGAGCGGATCCTCATCGCCGAACGCGCCGACGAGGTAGAATGTGCGCACGACGCCGGCGAGCGAGTCGATGACCGGAAGGAGATCGTCCGCCGCGCGTGCGGCGAGCCCGGTGCGCGCGCGGGCGGTGTCGAGCCCCATCCGCGCGCCCGTCCACACTTCGGCCGCGGGGTTGTTCGGCTGCACGAAGAGCGTCCCGGTCGCGCGGCCGTCACGCTTGACGATCACCAGCGCGGCATTCGGCTCGCGGACGCCGGTGAGGTAGAGGAAGTGCGGGTCCTGATAGAAGGAGATGTAGTCCTTCTCGGGCTCGCGGGCGCCGAACACAACGAGAGCGCCGTCTTGTATGTTCGAGATCAGCGAGTCGCGACGGGCTGCGTACTCTTGTCTCGAGATCTGCCCTTGGAGGGATCCAGGCAGGACGACAGTCAAGGCGGCGAACAGCGTTAAGAGGCGCATGGTCAGCTCAGGTTAAAATCCGAAGACGTCAGGTCTCAGACGTCAGGAATCAGTAGTCAGAAACGTCCACTGCACAGTGCCCTTTCTGAATTCTGACACCTGACGTCTGACCCCTGACGTCTTCAGAAGTTGCCCCTTCACTTCAAGAGCAGCTTCGCGATGGTCTGCAACTGCATGTTGGAGGTGCCTTCGTAGATCGTTCCGATCTTGGCGTCTCTATAGAACTTCTCAACCGGGTACTCCTTCGTGTACCCGTACCCACCGAACAGCTCGACGCACAGCGACGTCACGCGCTCTGCCACCTGGGACGAGAAGAGCTTCGCCATGGCGGCCTCGGCAGTGAACGGGTGGCCACCGTCCTTGAGGCGCGAGGCGTTGTAGACCATCAGGCGCGCCGCCTCGAGCTCGGTCGCCGCCTGCGCGATCTGGAACTGAACGCCCTGGAACTCGGCCACCGACTTGCCGAACTGCTTGCGATCCTGCACGTACGCGATCGCGGCGTCGAGCGCGCCGCGCGACACGCCGATCATCTGCGCGCCGATGCCGATGCGCCCCTCGTTGAGCGTCTCGATCGCGATCTTGTAGCCCTGCCCCTGCGTGCCGAGCAGATTCTCTTCCGGCACCTCGCATCCGTCGAGGATGAGCTCGGTGGTGCTCGACGCACGGATGCCGAGCTTGTCCTCTTTCTTTCCCACCGAGAAGCCGGGGAAGTCGCGCTCGACGATGAACGCGGTGATCCCCTTGTACCCGGCCGATGGATTCGCGTTCGCGAACACGACGTAGATCCCCGCTTCGGCGCCGTTGGTGATCCACATCTTGCGCCCATCGAGGATCCAGCGGTCGCCTTTTTTGCTCGCCCGCGACGCCAGGCCGAACGCATCGGAGCCCGAGCCCGGCTCCGACAGCGCATAGGCGCCGACGGTATCCGACGTTAGGCGCGGCAGGTAGCGCGAGCGCTGGTCGTCGGTGCCGTAGCGGAGAATGGGATAGTTCGCGAGCGTGTTCTGGACGTCGACCATGATCGACGACGACGCGTCGACGCGGCTGATCGCTTCGACGGCGAGTGTCACCATCAGGAGCGAGCCCCCGGCGCCGCCGAGGTCCTCCGGGACCTCGATGCCCATGAGGCCGAGCTCGAAGAACTTGGGGATGAGATCGGGATCGAGCTTGGCGGCCTGATCCATCGCGTGCACCCGCGGCCGCACCTCTTCCTCCGCGAACGCGGCCACCGCATCGCGGAACATGACCTCTTCGTCGGAGAGAACGGTCAGCGCGTTGTGGCGAACGTCGACCTCAGTGCTCATGCGTGGGCGGGCGTCGCCACACCGGTGCGCTCGAGAACGACTTCGGCGAGCTTCTCGTGCAGGCCGAACGCCTCGGTCACGCGATAGCCGACGTGCGGGAACGCCGCCGCCGCCTCGGCCACGAGTCGCGGGATGTCACGCGTGGAGTGCTTGCCCGGCGAGAGCATGTACGGGAAGGCGATGACCTCGGTGGCGCCCTCCTCCACGCAATGCCGAAATCCGGCGGCGATCGTCGGCTTGGCGAGCTCCATGTGCGCCGCGTGAACGATGACGCCAGGCCCGGCGATCTGCCGCACGAGGGCGGCGACGCGCTCGAGCATCTCGTTCGCTTCCTGGCGAACGGAGCCATGGTCGATGAGCAAGATGGCTTTCATACCGTTCGAAGATACCGCGTCGAGCATCCAAGTTCAAAGGACACACGGATGCGACGGATGCAGCGGATCAGGCTGATCGTTCCTGGCGCATTGAACCCTCCTCTACAGCACAAAAAAGCAGGAGCTTTTGGGCTGCGCGTGGAGAGTTCCTCGGTGCCAGCTGCAATCAGCCTAATCCGCTGCATCAGCCGCATCCGTATGTCCTTTGAACCTGGATGCCCGGCTTGTCAGCCCGCGACCGACGAAGCGGGGGCCAAATGCTCGCGGAAGACCTCTAAAGCGAGCTCGACCTTCCCGAACGGCGCCGACACCTGCACCCCCTGCACGACGGGCCGCACACGCTCCAGCATCTCGCGCGCGATCGCGATCCCCTCGGCCACCGCCGCCTCCTTCGACTTCTCGTTCGCGCGGCGCATCCGGGCGATGATCTCCGGCGGCACCACGACACCGGGCACCTCGTTGGCCAGGAACTCCGCGTTGCGAGCGGAGACGAGGGGCCAGATGCCGGCAATGATCGGGATGCGCACGTGCTTGATGCGATCCAGGAAACGCTCGAGCTGCGCCGGGTCGAACACCGGCTGCGTGATCGCGTACTCGGCCCCCGCGTCCACCTTCCACTCGAACCGCTTGATCTCGTGCGCCGGGTCGAGCGCGGCCGGATTCACGCCGACGCCGATGACGAACGACGTCGGCGTCCCGATGGCGTTGTCGCCCGGGTCGAGCCCGCGGTTCAGGTTGCGGACGAGGTTCGTGAGGCCGATCGCATCGATGTCGAAGACCGCCGTCGCGTTAGGGTACGGGCCCATCTTCGGCGGGTCGCCGGTGATGATCAGCAGGTTGCGGAGCCCCATCGCGGCGGCGCCGAGCAGGTCGCTGAGCATGCCGAGGAGGTTGCGGTCGCGACAGCAGTAGTGTGTGACCGTCTCGATGCCGATGCGCTGCTCGATGAGCAGGCTCGTGAGGAGCGCACCCATGCGGCTTTGCGCCCGCGGACCATCGGGCACGTTCACCGCGTCGACCCCAGCGCGCTTCAGCGCTTCGACCCCCTGGAGCATCTTCGTCGCGTCGACGCCGCGCGGCGGCACGATCTCGACCGACGATACGAACTCGCCGCGCGCGAGCTTCCCCGCCCACCGCGAGCGCTCGGCGAAGGGATACGGCTCGACCCCGGCCGGCTGCGTGCTGCGCGCCGCGAGCTGCTCGGCCTGCGATGAGGTCGCGGTCGCCACCGGTCGCGAGGGGCGGAGCCGCGGAACCAGCGGCCGGATGCCCTCGACGAGCGCCTTGATGTGCTCGGGTGTCGTTCCGCAGCAGCCGCCGATCACCTTCACGCCCGCCTGCACGAGGTGACGCCCGTAGCTCGCGATGTACTCGGGGCTCGCCATGTACATCATGCGGCCGCCGATGTCCCGCGGCATGCCGGCGTTCGGCATCGCGCTCAGCTTCCGCGTCGTCGCCGGCGTCATGCGCTCGATCGCCTCGAGGATGATCTGCGGGCCGACGGAGCAGTTGAGGCCGACGACGTCGGCGCCCGCCGCCGTCAGCGTGCGCGCGACTTCCTCGGGCGAGTCCCCGTACGGCGTGAGCCCGTCGGTGCCGATCGTCATCTGCGCGATCACGGGAACGGAGGTATCGACGTCGCGCGCTGCGCGAATCGCCTGCTCGATCTCGGTGAGATCGGCGAACGTCTCGAGGATGAAGAGGTCCGCGCCCCCTTCGCGGAGCGCCGCCAACTGCTCGCGGAAGATGGCGCGCGCCTCGTCGGTCGCGGTCGGCCCGTAAGGCTCGATGCGGATGCCGAGCGGGCCGACGGCGCCCGCCACCCACGCGCGATCGCCCGCCGCCTCACGAGCGACCTGCGCCGCGCGCGCGTTGAACTCCGCGACGTGCCCCTCGAGCCCGTGCTGCGCCAGCTTGAGCCGATTCGCGCCGAAGCTGTTCGTCTCGATCACCTCGGCGCCGGCTTTGACGTAGGCCGTGTGTACGTCCCGCACGAGATCGGGCTGCGAGACGTTGAGCTGGTCGAAGCACACGTTGATGAAGACGCCCTTCGAGTAGAGCATCGTCCCCATCGCGCCGTCGAAGACTACTATTCTGTCGGGATCGAGAAGCTCTCGGGCATCTCTGAGCGTGGGAGGGCTCATGAGGCCGTCCCGATTGCGCGGGTGCCCTCTGGGCTGGGCGGATTGCTGATTGCGGGTTTGTCATTCGCAGTCCGCAATCCCCCCTCTGCTCTCACGACGTAGTACTTTGCCGAGGGGTGATGGACGACGATCGCCGCCGTGGACTGTTCGGGGAGCAGCTGGTACGACTCCGTGTGGTCCATTGCTAACGCCTCGCGCGCCGGCAGGATCTTGAACAGCTCCGCGTGGCCCTCGAGGTCGGGGCAAGCGGGGTAGCCCCACGAGTAGCGCTTGCCCTGTCCGGCTGGCAGGCCCAGCTCCTTCCGCACGCGCGCGTGCATCCATTGCGCCACCGCCTCGGCGGTCTCCACGGCCAGGCCGTGCGAGAAAAAGGCCTCGGTGTAGTCGCCGCGGGCCTGCATCGTCTCGAAGCGGCGCGTCGCCTCATCGCCGACGGTGACGATCTGGAACGCCGCGACGTCGACGTCGCCCGATTCGACCGAGCGGAAATAGTCCGAGAGGGCGAGACGCTCGCGCCCTTCCTGTCGCGGGAAGTTGAAGCGGGCGATCTCGCGCAGCGAGCCGCCATCGCTCGCGTAGGCCGCGGGATCGTAGACGATGAGATCCCGACCGTTCGACTGCACGGGGAAATACCCGTACACGGCGCGCGGCACGAGCCATCCTTCGCGCTTCGCCTCTTCCGTCAGTCGGTCGAGCGTCGGCTTGAAGACGTCGCGCACCGTCGCGTCGTACTCGGCGCCCGAGCCGCGGCCGCCCCATTGCAGGCGATAGAGCTCATCGAGATCGAGATGGCGGAAGACCTCATCGATCGGAATGTCGCGCAGCACGCGCGCACCCCAGAACGGAGCCGCGGGAATCGGATTGTCACTCGGCACGTCGCTCCGCCGGTCCTCGACGTCGCCCGCCTTCTGATCCTTTCCGACCTGCGTGTGGAGGAACACGTCGTCGCGCGCCTCCTCGATCACGCGCCTGACGAGCTCCGGGCGCCGCTCCTCGTCGACGATCGACTCGACGGTCGACAGCCCCTCGAACGCATCCTTGCAGTAGAAGACGCCCGGCTCATACGCGCGCTCGCCGTCGACGAACAGCGCGCGGCGACCGAAGCGGCGGTTGATGGCAGCCCCGCCGATCAGCACGGGGAACTTGAGGCCACGCTTGTCGAGCTCCTTCACGCACAGGGGCATCTGCTTCGACGTCGACACGAGCAGCGCCGAGAGTCCGATCGCGTCGGCGCCGACCTCCACGGCCTTGTCGATGATCGTGTTCACCGGCACCTGCTTGCCGAGGTCGAACACGGTGTAGCCGTTGTTCGAGAGGATCGTGTTGACGAGCGACTTCCCGATGTCGTGGACGTCGCCGTACACCGTCGCCAGCACGACCTTGCCCTTTGTGTAGCCTTCCTTGCGCTCGAGGAACTGCTCGAGATGCTTCACCGCCTTCTTCATTACTTCCGCGGATTGAAGGACGAAGGGGAGAATCAGCTCACCGGCACCGAACTTGTCGCCCACTTCCTTCATCGCCGGCAGGAGCACGTCGTTGAGCACGCGCACGGGGCTCTCGCGAACGCCGGCCTTGTCGAGCGCAGCCTCGATGCCTTCCTTCTTGCGGTGCAGCACCTGCCAGTGCACGCGCTCGTCAGGTGCCATCGTCGCCGTCGGGTCGGCCCCTGGCTCCTGGCCCACGTCCCGCCTGCCGGCCCCTTCGAACTGTGAAATGAAACGCTGCAGCGCATCCGGCCGGCGGTTGAACACGAGATCGTCGGCCAGCTCGCGCTCCTCGGTCGAGATCTCGGCGTACGGCGTGACGTGCGCCGGGTTGACGATCGCCGCGTCGAGACCGGCCGTCACGCAGTGGTGCAGAAACACCGAATTGAGCACCGAGCGCGCCTCGAGCCCGAGGCCGAAGCTCACGTTCGAGACGCCGAGGATGCAGAGAACGCCGGGCAGCTCGCGCTTAATGAGCCGGATGCCCTCGATCGTCTCGGTGGCCGAGTCGACCCACTCGGCGTCGCCGGTGGCGAGGGTGAAGGTGAGCGCGTCGAAGATGAGATCTTCCGGCGCGAGCCCGTACTCGTTGACGGCGATGTCGTGGATCTTGCGCGCGACCTCGAGCTTGCGCTGGCGCGTCTTCGCCATGCCGATCTCGTCGATCGTGAGGGCGACGACGGCGGCCCCGTATTTCTTCACGAGCGGCAGCACGGCTTCGATGCGTGCGCGCCCGTTCTCCATGTTGATGGAGTTGACGATGGCACGCCCCGGCACGCGCTGGAGCGCTGCCTCGATAACGTTCGCCTCGGTCGAGTCGATCATGAGTGGCGTCTCGACGGTCGACGACAGTAGCTTGACGACGCGCGCCATCTGCTCGGCCTCGTCAGCCCGCTCGGTGAGCGCGACGCAGACGTCGAGCACGTGCGCTCCCGAATCCACCTGGTCGCGCGCGACGCCGACGATTCCCTCGTAGTCGTCGGCGAGCAGCAGCCGCTTGACCTTGCGCGACCCCTGGGAGTTCACGCGCTCTCCGACGAGGAGCGGCGGCGGATCCTGGTGGAGAGTGATGGCGCGCATGGCGGAGGACACACGCGGAACGTGATTGCGGATTGCGGATTGCGGATTGCGAATGGGAGCCGTTGACCGCAATCCGGAATCCAAAGTCCGCAATCGTTTGACGACCTGCTCCAGATGCTCAGGCGTGGTTCCGCAGCAGCCACCGACAATGCGCACCCCAAACTCGGAGACAAACTCCCCCAGCATTTGCGCCATCGGCGCTGGCTCCAGGGGATAGACCGCCTCGCCGACGCCGGTGTTGATCGGCAAACCGGCGTTAGGTATCACCGAGATCGGGCGGGTCGCGTGCTCCGTCAGATAGCGCACCGGCTCGCGCATGTGCTCGGGGCCGGTCGAGCAGTTGAGGCCGATCACGTCGACCGGGAGCGACTCGAGCGTCGTCATCGCGCTCGCGATGTCGGTGCCGAGCAGCATGCGTCCGCTCGTGTCGAGCGTGACCTGCGCCTGGATGGGAACGCGACGCCCGAGCTCCTTGAACAGGCGCTCGAAGCCGGCGATCGCCGCCTTCACCTCGAGGATGTCCTGCGCCGTCTCGACGAGCAGCACGTCGACGCCGCCCTCGACGAGCGCCTTTGCCTGCTGATAGAAGTTCTCGCTCAGCTCATCGAAGGTGATGGCGGAGAGCGTCGCGTCATCGCTCGACGGCAGCATCCCCGTCGGCCCGATGGAGCCGGCGACGAAGCGCGGCTGCTCCGGGGTGGAGTATTTGTCGGCGGCGGCGCGCGCCAGCTGCGCGGCCTCGACGTTGATCTCGCGAACCTTGTCGCCGAGTCCCCACTCGTGGAGGCGGCGCGGCGTGCTCTGGAAGGTGCATGTCTCGACGACGTCGCATCCAACGGCGAGGAACGACTCGTGGATTTCGCGGATGACGTCGGGGCGCGTGCGGACGAGGTTGTCGTTGCACCCTTCGAGGTCTTTGCCCCCGAAGTCCTCGGCGGTGAGCTTGTACCGCTGGATGTTGGTGCCCATCGCGCCATCGTAGACGAGGACGCGGGCGGAGAGCGCTTCGAGGTATGCGTTCGGTTTCTGCATGTCGCGAATCAAAAGGTGCTACGGGAAATCGAATCTACCGTGGCTTCGGCCAATGCCCGCCTGGGCTACGGACTGCTCGGCCCGAATCACGCGAATGAACGCGAATGACTCCGTGCCAAGCGAAGGACCATTCGGGCAATTCGGGCCATTCGGCAGTTCAAGCAGTACGTGACCCCGGCGCGCCGACGCACGGGAACATCGAAAAGCACAAAAAAGGCGCCTAAAGCCGTCCCGGCTCCGCGCCGGCGCTTTAGCTGTTGTTTTAACGTGGCCGCAAGTTGCCGTTAAATCGCCACGGGTTCAGTTGTTACCCGCAACCTAGTGCGGTGCGGGCAGCCGGGCAAGACGAACAAACAGCGGCGTCAGGGCGCCGCGCGGTGCTCCGGTGGCGTGTCGTGTCCACGCCGCCCGCGGCCGGTGACCTGCGCGCGCTCCTCCATGCGCTGGATGAGCGCGACGAGCCGGTGCCGCTCCAGCGGCAGCGTGAGCTCGGCCATCACCAGGCGCTGCACGGGAAGGGGGAGCGGCTCCGTGGGGGCAGCTTCTCCGCCCGAGCGAAACACCAGCGTGGCGCCGCCGGGCTGAACGGGCATTCGCAGTGAGGCCGGCTCCCCGACCGCGAGCGTGCGCTCGACGACCGCCGCCAGCGGCGGGTCCGTGTGAGCCATGTTGAGCGCTTCGGCGATCGTGTGGCAGATGCGCGGCTGATGCCCCGAGGCCGCCAGTGTCTGCGCGATGCCCTCGAGCAGCGGGTCGTTCGTGCCGATCAGGAAGACGGAGGCCATGGACTCCAGGTGCTCGGTGCTCGAGATGCTCAAGGTGCTCGAGGTTGCAGGGCGAGCACTTGCTCGGCCGTCACTCCCTCAACCTCGACGACCTTTCGACGCGACGTCTGCCCAGCAACGATCCGCACATCGCGCTTTGCCACGCTCAGTAGTCTAGCGAGCATTTCCACCAACGCATCATTGGCCGCGCCCTCGACCGGTGGGGCGGTGAGACGCACGCGCAACGCCCCCTCCTGCTCCCCGACCACCTCGCTCCGCGACGCGCGCGGCTGGACGCGAACCTCGAACCGCACACCTCGCGCCACCGCGCGGACGACGAGCGGCATCAGCGGTTCACCCGGCGACGGTCCTCAAGGGCGCCGAGGGGTACCCGCTGTCGCACCTCGAGGACGTCGAGCACCTCGAGCACCTCGAGCACCTCACAGAATGCCTAACAACACCGCCTTCGCGAGCGCCAGCAACAGCCACGCCACCAGCGGCGAGAGGTCGATCGTGCCCGCCAGCGGCGGAATGAGCTTTCGCAACGGGCGCAGCATCCACTCGGTCAGCGGGATCGTCCAGCGCACCCACCGCGAGTACTCGGACACGCGCACCCACGACGAGATCACCCGCACGATCAGCGCGATCTGCAGGATGCCGAATACCCACGTGATCAGCACCGCGAGCACCCCGCGCGCCCCGGCGCCGCCGGCCGCCGCCGCGAACGCGATCTGCCCGCGGATGAAGTTCAGCAGCGCCAGCAGCACCAGCCCGCCCAGCACGACGACGATCAGCGCCCACCAGGGCGCACTCGCCGGCAAGCCTCCCGCGCGCACCACGCGCTGCTCGATCGGCACGAGCACCGGGTCGATCACGCGCCGGAAGAAGCGCGCCACCGGCCCGAAGGGGCTGATCCGCCGCGTGCGGACCAGCCAATCGATCGTAAAGATGACGAGGGCCGCCGCGGCTACGACGAACACGACGACGCGAAGGATGTTGAGCAGGGCGTCGAGGGCGGCGAGCAATGTGGGCATCGGCGGAAATTAGTGGACGGCGTTTGAAAATAAGAGTGCGTGTGGCCGCGTCACCGCGGATGGCCGCCGCGGGACGCCCATCACGATGAGCGCGGCAGCCTTGCTGCCGCGCCTTTCCTTCCCTGATCCCTGACTCCTGACTCCCGACCCCTGCCTCCTAAATCGGCCGCTCCCGCGACACCAGCATCTTCAGTGAGCGCCATGCGCCGCTCAGCCGCTCGAACAGCGACCGGCCGTGCCAGAACCGGGCGAACGCATCGATGTTGCGCGCGTGCTCGGCGCCGTACCCGAACCACCAGGGCTGGCGCCACGATGGGAAAGGATCCACGACGATCGCCTTCTCCCGCACGCATTCGCGGAGCCCGGCATCGCCGTGCACCCGCCCCGTCCCGCTCTCTTTCACGCCGCCATGGGGAACGTCGGCCATCCCGACCACCGACACGGCATCGTTGATGTGCACCGTGCCGGCGGCGATGCGGCCCGCGATCCGCCGCGCTCGCGCCAGGTCGCGGCTCCACACGCTGGCACTGAGGCCGAATGGTGTGTCGTTCGCCACCGCGATCGCTTCCTCGTCGTCCCGCACGCGAATCACCGCGAGCAGCGGACCAAAGGTCTCCTCGCGCATCACCCGCATCTCGCGCGAGGCGTTGGAGACGATCGTCGGCGCGAAGAAGTGGCCCGTCCCGCGCGCCGCGCCTGCCACGCGAGCGCCGCGCTCCTGCGCATCGCGCAGCTGCGCCTCGAGAACATCGACCTGCGTTGTCCGGATCATCGGTCCCACGTCGCTCCCGGCAGCGCCGACGCCGACGACGAGCTTCGCCGCCGTCGCCTCGAGCCGCGTGATGAACGCGTCGTGTACCGCGTCGACGACGATGGCGCGCTTCGGCGCCACGCACGTTTGTCCCGCGTTGCTGAATCGTCCCCACACGATCCCGCTCGCCGCGGTCTCGAGATCGGCGTCCTCCAGCACGATCGCGGGATCGCTCCCACCCAGCTCCAACGCGCAGGGAATGAGGCGGCGGCCGCACGCCTCGGCGACCTTCCGCCCGGTCGCCGCGCTTCCGGTGAAGAAGAGCTTGTCGATCTCCGCCTGCGCGAGCGCCGCACCGGTCGCCCCGTTACCGGGGAGCACCTGCATGACGGCATCGGGAACTCCGCTCTCCCGCAGCAGCTGGCCGAATCGGACCGCCGTGGCCGGAGTGAGCTCGGAGGGCTTGAGCACGACGGCGTTTCCGGCGACGAGCGCGGCGAGGGTGCTGCTCGCGGGGAGGAGCAGCGGGTAGTTCCACGGCGAGATGATGCCGATGACGCCGTACGGCTCGTGGGTGATCGTGACGCGCTTTCGCCAGAGGGCGATGTTGCCGGGGATCATCGTCCGCGAGGCGAGCACCTGCCGCGAGCGGCGCTCGCAGAACCGGGCGGCATCGAGCGTGGTGATGACGTCGGCCATCATCGCTTCGGCGGCGGGCTTTCCGCTCTCGCGCTGGATGAGCGCGGCCATTTCGTCGCGCCGCTCGAACAGGCGCCGGCGAAAGCGAGCGAGCGCCCGGCGGCGATCGCCTAACGGCAGGGCGGCCCAGGCGGGCTGGGCGGCGCGGGCGCGGGCGACGGCGCCCGCCACCTCGTCGTCGCTGGTCGCGGGCCAGCGACGCCATACCTCGCCCGTGGCCGGATCGATCGACTCGACCGCGGTGGGCAGTTCACGCGTCTCCGAGCGCATGCTCTAAGAGACGCCGCGACGACGAGAGAGGGAAGGGAAGCGCGCTGACGCCGGTTTCTGCCCGGCAGCGGCCACGGACCGCGGGAACTGCCGAATGACCCGAATGACGCGAAGAGCGCACTGCGCCGTAGCACGCTCCACGCGCGGACGAAGTTCCGAAAGTTCTGGGTTGACACCTCGCGGAGCCAGACTCGCGCCCTCGATCATTCGCGTCATTCGGGCCATTCGGCAGTTCCGGCTGTCCGTGGCCCGTCATCGCGATGGAGAGGCCGTTACCGCGGTCAGCTCCGAAGCTGCTCCACCATCCGCTCCATGGATTCCACCGTCTGGAAGTTGTCCGGGATCACCGCGTCGTCGGGGATCCGAACTCCCGTGCGCTCCTCGATGAAAGTCACGATCTGGAGCAGCCCCATCGAGTCGATGACACCGCTGTCGATGAGCGGGGTGGTCGCATCGATGGGCGCGGCTGCGCGATCGCCGAGGAGGTTGTCCGAGATGTAGCGCACCAGGGCGGGTCCAAAGCTCATGTTGCTACCGTCTCCTCGCTGGGGGCAATGAAGTCGCGCGCAAGCGCCATTCGATCGGTCTTTCCTGTGGACGTGTGCGGCAGGTCCGCGCGCAGCACGAACGCCTCGGGCACCATGTACCGGGGGAGACGCCCGCCGCAGAACGTGGACAGCTCCGCCTCGGTGGGTGCATCGCTCTCGTCACGCGGCACGATGACCGCCTTGAGCCGCGAGCCGATCTCGTCGTCCGGCACCGCGATGACGACCGCCTCGCGCACTTTCTCGTGCTGGTACAGGGCCGTCTCGATCTCACCCAGCTCGATGCGATATCCACGCGACTTCACCATGTGGTCGCGGCGGCCGAGGAAGGCGTACGTGCCGTCGGCCTCCAGGCGAACGATGTCGCCGGTGCGATACACCGTCTCGTCGAACGCGCGACGCACCGGGCTCGGCACGAGGCGGTCGCGAGACTTCTCGGGCAATCTCCAGTATCCCGGCGTGACAGTGGGCCCGCGAACGTACAGCTCCCCCTCCTCGCCGACGCCGGCGAGGCTGCCATCATCGCGAACGGAGAAAACCTCCGTGTTCGCGCACGCTTTCCCGATCGACAGATCGGTGACGTGCTCCGGAATCGGTCGCGGCACCCCGGTGAACGTGCACACGTTCGTCTCGGTGGGGCCGTAGAGGTTGAAGAACTCCGAATGCGGCATGAACCGCATCACCTCGCGAAGGTGCTTCACCGGGAACGGCTCGCCCGCGAACAGCACTGTGCGCAGCGACGCGTACGCGAAGCGCTCCATCCGCCCGTGCAGCAGCAGCCGGATGAGCGCCGACGGCACCGAGTACCACACGGTGATGCGCCGGTCCTCGATCCACCGCGCAAGCTCAACCGGGAAAGGCGCGAGCTGATCGGGCACGATGTCCACGCACGCGCCGCGCTTGAGCGCCACGTAGATGTCGAACACCGACAGGTCGAAGTGCATCGGCGCGTGATTCGAAAGGCGATCCTCGGCCTGAACGGCGAACGCGTCCGCCCCCCAATCCACGAAGGTGAGCGCGTTGCGGTGCGTGAGAATCACGCCCTTGGGATTCCCCGTGGATCCCGACGTGTACAGCAGGTACGCGGGATCGAGCTCGATGGGCTGCTGCGGCGCGGGCCCGCGCGTGGCGATCGACGCGAGCTCGCTCCACCGGTGCACGCGCGCGCTCACCCCGGGAACGATCGGCGTGTCGCGCTCGTCGGCGAGGATCACCACCTCGATCGACGGCGGCAAACCGTGCTCGGCGAGCTGCGCGAGCTTGTCGCTCGTCGTCACCAGCGCGCGAACGGCGCAATCGTCGAGAATGAACGCTGCGCGCCGGACTGGCGCGCTCGGATCGACCGGGACGTAGGCCGCACCCGCCTTCCCAATGCCCAGCATCGAGACCACGCTGCGATGCGACTTGGGGAAGAAGAGCCCCACGCGGCTGTCGAGTCCGATGCCCCGCTCACGCAGCAGCCCGGAGAGCTGGTCGCTCTCGTCCGACAGCTCGCGATAGGTCAGCGTCCGGTCGCGCCAGGCTACGGCCGGGCGCTCCGGATGCTGTCGCGCGCTCTCCTCCAGGTATTGCCAGAGCAGGTAAGGCATCGTTCCTCCGAAGATCGCTCGCGCGGTCAGGTTGGGGCGAGGCCGAGATGGCGCGCGATGAGGAGACGCTGAATCTCGGACGTTCCCGAGTACAGGCGTCCACCAATCGCGTCGCGCAGCTCGCGCTCGGCCGCATACTCGCGCGTGTAGCCGTAGCCGCCGTGGATCTGAATCGCGTCCAGCCCCGACTGCACGGCGGCGTCGCTGATGTAGAGCTTGGCCATGGCACCGTCGAGCGCGCCATCGCGGTCGTTCGCCTGCGAGAGCGTCGCCTTGTGGAGCAGCATGCGCGACGTCTCGAGACGCAGCTTCATGTCGGCGATCTTCGACGCGACCAGCTGGAAGTCGCCGATCGCCTTGCCGAACTGCCGCCGCGTTTTCGCGTATTCCAGACAGGTCTCGAACTGGCGGGCCATCGCGCCGACCGTCGTGCCGAGGATGCACGCACGCTCCCAGCCCATCGAGTGGTTGAAGATCGCGGCGCCTTGCCCCTCGCGGCCGAGCATGCTCGACACCGGAACCACGCAGTCGTCGAGCACGACCTCGGCCATCGGCGACGTCGTCAGGCCCATCTTCTCGATGCGCTTGCCGACGGTAATCCCGGGCGTGCCGCGGTCGATGAGGAATGCCGTGACGCCCCACATCCCGCGCTTCGGGTTGACGGTCGCGAACACGAGGAAGAGATCCGCCTCCGGCGCGTTGGTCACGAACGTCTTGCTGCCGGTGAGGCGGTAGCTGTCGCCATCGCGAACGGCGCGCGTGCGCATCGCGAACGCATCCGAGCCGGAATCCGGCTCGCTCATGCCGTGCGCGCCGATCACCGATCCGTCGCACAGTCCGGGGAGGTAGCGCTGCTTCTGCTCGTCGGTGCCGAACCGCAGGATCGGCATCTCGACGCTCCACATCTGCGCGTTGATCGAGAAGAGCAGGCCCTGGTCGGCGCACTCATAGCCGAGCGCCTCCATCGCGATCACGGCATCCATCGCGTCCTGGCCGGCGCCGCCGTACATCTCGGGAATCGGAATTCCGTGGACGCCGAACTCGGCGCATGCCCGCCACATCTCACGGGAGAAGGCCTCCTCGGGCAGGCCGGCGCGGGCGTCCGCGGAAAGGCGAGCCCGGGCGAACTTCGCGACGTGATCCCGAAACGCGCTCTGCTCGCCCGACCATCCGAAAGAAGGCGGCGCGGTGGCCGCCGGAGCTTGAGACGTCATACCGTCGCCGACGGGCGGTTGGGACCCAGGTCCGCGAGCGGACTCGTTTTCGGCGCTTCGGCCAGGCGCCAAACCACGCGCGCCGGGTTGCCGAACACCACGGTATCGGCGGGAACGTCGTTGACGACGACCGCGCCCGCTCCGACGACGGCGTTGTCGCCGATCCTCACGCCCTTCAGCACCATCGCCTGGAGCGCCACCCAGGCGTTGCGTCCGATGAAGATCGGCTCGCTCACGCCGCTGGAGTTGTACCTCGGCCCATCCGAGTGCTTGAGGGAGTGGAAGTCGCTGTCCATCACGCGCGCCTCGGCGAGCCCCGCGCCGTCAGCCACCTCGATGCGCCGGCAGCATCCCAGGCGCGTACCGGTGAGGAGCACGCGATTCCCGAACTGGATGACGGCGTCCGGGGCGTGCGTGTAGGGAGTGGTGGGAGAGAGGTACGAGGAAATCACCGTGCAGTCGTTCCCGAAGATCACCGTCCCCGGCCCCTGGATGTCCAGGCGCCCCACCACACGGAAGTTGCGGCCGATCCGCACGCGGCGGCCCAGCACGCGAAACTTGACCCGATAGTAGTGTCCACGCGCGAGGGAGATCGCGACGCGAGCCGCCTTGCCGGGGTTGCGGACCGAGCGGCGGAGGGTGGTTTCCCAACTCATGGGTCGAACGCGGTTGGCAAGTTGCCGGCCCGGCTCCGCGGCCCCGCAAGGCCGTCACGTCACCCATCGCCTAACTGTTTGCTCATCCTATCGTTAGGTCGCGGTGGACCGCGGCCGCCAAGGCCCGGCGAGCTGCCGCCGGAACCATCTGACTATCGCGCTGTCGCTGCCACACCGATGCGGGGGCGCCACACGCGATGCACCGACCGTCAATCCGGGAAATCAGGCGCATGCCAGCGGCCCCGACTGTGCACCCTCCACCCATGCTCGACCCGGAAGGGCTCCGGCTGGTTCAGGGGCGCTAACGCGAGGCTGAGCAACAAGTTGACCGCGTGCCTTCCGCTCCCTTCGCCGGCGCTTCCCACCCCTGATGTGTGGTGCGCCGGCAACAACGCGGGCGCCTGCGGGCGGGCTCGTGTGGTATCGATGACACGGCCGTCGGCAGACCGCGGCGAACCTGAACTGGGAAAGCGACGTCGAAATGGGATCGGAAACACGCAGCGATCAGCTCGGTGGCGCCCCGCGCAAGGCGCGCGCGTCGCTCGGCCTAGCGTTCCTTGAACTGGGGAGCGAACTCGAGCACCTCGCCACCCCGCGCCATCGCCTGCGGAGCGAAGGTCGCGTCGAACGCCAGGGTGAGCTCGTGGTGCATCGAGACCAGTCCGAGGAAGCGCTTTGGCGGGCGGATGCGCCATTCGCGCATGTCGACGCGCGCCCTGCCGCGGGCCTCGATGCGGCTGCCCGGAAGGTGCCGCGCATCACCGGTGAAGGCGACCGGGCGCGAAAAGCCGTTCATCGTGAGCTGGCCGTGCAGCAGCAGACCGCGTCCGTCATGTCGGGACAGAGAGTCCACGCGGAAGACGATCTCCGCGCCCGGGGCGCCGCCGAACAGGCGCTCGACCTCGCGTCGCGAGATTGGCGGCTCGATGTGGAGCGAGGCGACCGGAATGTGAATGGTGCCGCGAAGCGATCGGATGTCGCGGCCGAGGAGCGTCACCAGGCCGACGAGGTCGTCGCTGCGGCCGCCGATCGACTGAAAGAGGGCCCGACCCTGAAAGCTGACCGTGGAGGCGGACGCGTCCAGCACGTACGACGCCTGAGCCCGCGCCACAAACGGGCTCGCCACGACGGCGGCGACGATCAGGGAAAGGGGGGCCGGCCGCATACAGACCCCTGGACGAGCCAGCCCGCGTACAGTCACAACATTCTCTGCAACGCCAGCCTGCGTCATGCCCTCGACTGAAAAAAAGGCCCTCTTTTTCGGCATCCTCCTCCTCGTCACGGTCGCCCTCGTCGAGGGGGCCGCTCGCGTCGCGTTGGCCGTCGTGGCGCCGAGGATCGGAATGGACGTGCGGTCGACGAATGCCATCTTCGCCGAGCAGTCTGCGCGCGTTCGCACCCTCCTCGACGACACCGAGCGCGAGGTCATCGACTCGACGCTGGGGTGGCGGTACCGGCCCGGCTATCGGAACGGAGCGGACGCGGTGACGGCGCAGGGGCTGCGCGGCGATCGCCTGTACGACTCGCTGCCTCCCGCCGGTGTCCTCCGGTTCGCCGCCTTTGGCGACTCGTTCGTGTACGGAAACGAGGTCGGCAACGCCGATAGCTGGACGGCGATCGTCGAGCAGGAGGCCCCTCGCATCGAAGCGCTCAATTTTGGCGTGGGCGGCTACGGTGTGGATCAGGCGTACCTGCGCTATCTCGCCGACGGGCAGCGCTTTAGCCCGCACGTCGTGGCGATGGGCTTCATCGCCGACGACCTGCGCCGGCTCGTGAACGTGTACCGCCGATTCGTCGACAGTCGCGAGGTCGCGCTCGCGAAGCCGCGCTTCGTGCTGGACGGCGGCCAGCAGCTCGTGCTGCTCCCCAATCCGCTGCCCACGCGCTCCGCCTACGAGGGGGTACTGGCGAACCCGGCCAGCGTCAAGCGACTCGGCGAGCACGACCACTGGTACGACGCGGCCGTCTACGAGAACCCCGCCTACGATGTCTCGGGGACGGTGCGTCTCGCCGTGGCGGCGTGGAGCCGCGTGCGCAATCGCTACCTCGACGCCGACCGGCTCTATCTCGGCGAGGAGCTGAACGAGAATTCGGAGGCGTTCAGAATCCAGCTGGTGCTTTTCGACCGGTTTCTCGCAGCGGCGCGCGAGCGGGGTGTGGAGCCGGTGATTCTGCTCTTTCCCGACCGCCTGTCACTCGAGCGACGCCGCGCCGGCAGCGGGACGATCTACGCACCGATGGCCCGCCAGCTCGCGGCGCGCGGCGCGCCCGTCGTCGATCTCGCCGAGGCGTTCGCGACGGTCACCGATGAGCCCGTGGATTCGTGGTTCATGCCGGGGGGCCACTACTCGCGCCGCGGGAACGAGATCGTCGCCAGCCACGTGCGCGCACGTCTCGAGTCGTTTCGTCCTGGCTCACCGGGAGTCGCAGCCCGATGACCGCAACATCAATCGCGTTTTTCGAGGATCACATGACCAAGGCCGCGTACCCGCTGCATAACCAGGGCGTTCCGATCGGGCCGGGGATTCCCGACCTGGTGAGCGTCGTCATCCCCTCGTACAACCGCGCTCGTCTCGTCGGGGGCGCGATCGAGAGTGTAATGGCGCAGACCTGGCCGCACGTCGAAGCGCTCGTGATCGACGACGGGTCGACCGATGACACGGCCGCCGCGGTGGCGCCGTACCTAGAGAAATATGGCGAGCGCGTGCGATACGTGCGCAAGCCGAATGGCGGCGTCGCATCGGCGAGAAACGTCGGCTTCACGCTCGCGCGCGGTGAGTTCATCGCGCTGCTCGACTCCGACGACCTGTGGCACCCGTGGAAGGCGACGGTGCAGGTATCGCTGATGCGCCGTCATCCCGAGGTCGGGATGGTGTGGACGGACCTGTCCGCGGTCACCGACGATCTCGCGATGGTCGAGGAGGCGCATCTGCGGACCTTCTACCACAACTATCAGCGCGTTCGCATCGAGGATCTGATGCACTGCACGGGCGATCTGAGCGAGCTCGGCGGCAGGGTTCCCCGCGAGCTCGGCGAGAGGCCGTGGTACGTCGGAGAGATCTTCTCCGGAATGTTCCTCGGCAGTCTCGTCCATACGTCGACGGCGGTGCTTCGGCGCGAGCGGCTCCAGCAGGCGGGTGGGTTCGACGAGAGCTTCCGGCGCGCGGGTGAGGACTACGAGTTCCACCTGCGGACCACGTACTGCGGCGCGGTGGGGTTCATCGACGCGTCGAGCATTCTGTATCGCGTGGGGAACGCCGATCAGATCACCTCACACGCGCTCCTGCACATCGCGCGCGGCAACCTGGCGACCGTGCTGCGGTGGCGTGATCGCGGCGGCCATCGGCTCACGTTGACGACGCGCGCGATCACCGAGCGCGTGGCGGAGGCGCATGCGTGGGTGGGCGACGTCGAGCTGCGCCAGGGCGATCGCGTGGCCGCGCGCGGTGCGTTCCTGAGCAGCCTTCGCGAAGGGCCGCCGGACCTTCGCCGGCTGGCGATGCTCTTCGTGACGCTGATGCCGCGCGGACTGGTGAACACCGTGCTCGGCATTCGCCGCCGCGTGCGCGACCGGTTGCGCGGCCGTCCCGGACATCTCGCGCATGCATAACGGGGGTATGCGCACTGGCGGTCTCGACGTCGAGATCGTCGAAGGGCTGGGTCCTCGGCGCGAGGAAGCCGAGCGCCAGGCGCTCGACGCGGGCTTTCATCTGCCGCTGTCGCACACGCTGGCGTGGGCGCAGTCACGCGAGGCCTCCGAGGCGCTGCTCCTCGTGTTGAAGGACGGTAACCACGGATGTCGCGGCGTGATCGCGCTGGAGCGCGCGCGCAGCCGAGCGCTTCCCGGCCACGACCTGCTGAGGGCGCGGCGTGTCGGCAGCGCGATCGCCGCGGACGCGCACGCCGCCGCGGCCAACGCGCTCTTCGCCCTCGCGCACACCCTCCCGCGAGTGCTGCGCGTGTCCGTCGAGCTGTTCGAGCGGGACGCCGACCGACGCGCGTCGCTGGCGCTCGCGATGGCGGACGTCGGCTTTCGCACGAGCCCCGTGCCGCGGAGCTACGTGGAGACGCTGACGCTCGATCTCACGCCTGACGAGAACATCCTCTTCGAGCAGCTGCGGCCCAAGACCCGCCGCGACATCCGAGCCGCGGCGAAGCACGGGCTCGAGGTGCGGCCAGTCACCGATGCGGCGCTTGCCCCGCGTCTCGATGAGCTGGCGCGCGAAACCATGGCGCGAACGAACGGCCCGTACCATCCGCACGACTGGCCGGCGCTGATCGCGCTTTCGATGCGCCATTCGGAGCGCGCACGGATCGTGGGGCTCTTCCGCGGCGCCGCGTCGGACGCGAGCGCGCTTGTCGCCTTCTCCGTCGGATACGGACATGGCGATCACGGCGAGTACAACGTCGCCGCGTCCACGCGGGCGATCGACGTGCGCGTCCCGTTGGCGTACGTGCTGCTCTGGGATCTGGTCGTCTGGGCGAAGCGATGGGGAGCGAGCTGGTTCGACCTCGGCGGCGTCACCCGGTCTCGCCTCGGCGACGACGATGCGCTCGGCGGCATCTCGGATTTCAAACGCTACTTCAGCAAGGAGCGCGTGTCGGTGGGAGAGGAGTGGGTGCTCGAGCCGCGACCCGCGCGCGCGGGATTGGCCAACGTGCTGAGCGCCGGTGCTGCCTGGCTCAGCGGCGTTCGTCCCCGGGCCTAGCGCGAGCGCGCCTACCGCGTGCCCATGCGAGCGTGGCGCCAACGACGCTGCCGCTCCACTCCCACCATGTCGATGGCGCGGCGCCCAGCACCTGCGGAATGAGCAGGAGCGTCGCGGCGATGGTGGCTAGGGCTACCAGCCCCGCTCGCGCCGTCGCGCGCGGCGACGTCATGCTCAGCCCGAGCCACCACCCAGCCGGGGCAATCAACGCGGCGAGCCAAAGCGCGTTCGCCCACGCGGCGCCCGTGTCGAGCGCAACCTCGGTGGGCAGGATGAACGTCCAGCCAAGCCCGGCCGTGAGTGGCAGCTCAGCCCGGGTGCTGCGTGCCTCGCGCTCGACCTCGACGGCGAGGCGGCGATCGTCGACGACGCCGCGCAGCGCCGCCGTGTCGGCGCCCGCCGCGTCCGCGCTCTGCGACTGCGCGAGCGGACGGCGAAGCCGCACGCCCGGGCTTCGAAGTCCGAGAGGCTCCGATCGAAGGCGCGCGCGAAAGATCGCGTCGCCTCCTTCCTGGCCGAGCAGGAGTATTTCGCGGCGGCGTCGATCGAAGACGCTCACGATCGGGGCGGGGCCGGGTGTCTCCCCACGCAGGACGACGCGCGCGCCGACGGTGAGGCCGGTGTGCATGAGGTCGGGGACGCGCGCGCTGTCGGGGATGGGACCGGATGGAGTTTCGCGGCCGTCGATCCTCGCCTCGAGCAATCGGCCGCGAAAGATCGCCAGGTGCGCGAGGCGAGGTGTGCGCTGCGCGAAGAACGTCTCCTCGGTTGGTGCGGGACGAACCCCGAAGGCGCCGAGTGCGACGATGGCGATCCACGTCACGAGAGCAGCGAGGCCGAGCTGCCGGGCTGGCTTTGCCGACGGGAAGATGACGCGCCGCCACGACGTCGCGAAGACGATGCCAAGCCATGCGCCGGCGGTATTCGCGAGGACGTCGCCGATGGTGGCATCTCGCCCGGGGATCGTGCGCCACTGGAGGAACTCGACCGTGAGCGTGGCGGCGAGGCACGCCATCAACGCCTGCCGCCGCGTCGCACCGGCGAGAACGAGCCCGAATCCCAGGGGTGCGAACAGCAAAACGTTCAGCAGGACATCGATGGTCCCCAGGTCGCCGCAGACGATGCACCAGAACCCGCCGAGTCCGGCGGTCTCTCGCTGCGGGATGAGGGTCGCCGCGATGATCGCGAGCGTGGCCAGGCTGGCCACCCAAATGCCGAACATCCGTTGTAGAGACAATGCCACACTCCCATGCGTCCATACCAAGCGCCGAACCGGTTGTTCGGCGACCTTAGCGCTTATCGGGTCACACCTTAGGCGACTCGCGGCTATCCGCGTCTCGCATCTTGCATCGGCACCCGGAGCACCGCCACCGCGCACCACTCACTCCACTTACGCGAATCGGTCCAGCCCTCGTGTCGCCTCAGCATGTCTTCAGCGTCGACGTCGAGGAGTATTTCCAGGTCAACGCGTTCGAGGGCGTGGTCACGCGGGAGCACTGGGACAGCCTGCCCAGCCGTCTCGCGCCCTCGGTCGATCTCCTGCTCGAGGCGCTCGCCCGTCACGGCGCGACCGGCACCTTCTTCACGCTCGGCTGGATCGCTGCGCGACACCCTCGAATGGTCCAGCGAATCGCCGCCGCCGGACACGAGATCGCATCGCACGGATGGTGGCACCGGCGCGTGCCCGAGCTCGCCGCCGCGCAGTATCGCGAGGAGGTGCGGTCGTCGAAAGACCTCCTCGAGCAGATCACCGGACTGCCGGTGATGGGGTACCGCGCTCCGAGCTTCTCGATTCTGCCTGGCTACGAGTGGGCGCTCGACGTGCTGATCGAGGAAGGCTACCGGTACGATTCGAGTCTCTTCCCGATTCGCCGACCTGGGTACGGCTACCCGGCGGCGCCCCGCTTCGCGCACGTGATCGAACGGCCATCGGGAACGCTCGTCGAGCTGCCGCCGGCGACGGGCACGGTGCTCGGCCGACGCATCCCGGCGGCGGGTGGCGGCTACCTGCGGCACTTCCCGCTGGCGGTGATTCAGAAAGCCTTTCGCGAGCATGAGCGCGCAGGGCAGCAGGCGATGTTCTACATCCATCCGTGGGAAGTCGATCCGCAGCAGCCGCGTCTGCCCGTTTCGCCGATCACCCGCGTGCGCCATTACGCGGGTCTCTCGAAGACACTGCCGCGCATCGAGACGCTGCTCACCGAGTTCCGCTTCACGGCGGCCCGCGACCACCGGCTCGTGCAATCGCACGGCTCCGCCATGGCCCTGTCATGACTCTGCGCGTCGAGCGGTTCGAGGGCGCGCCTGACGAGTGGGACGCGTTCGTTCGCGGAAGCGCGGGCTGGACGCATTTTCACCTCTATGGGTGGCGGTCGGTCATCGAGCGTACCCTCTCGCACGAGTGCCCCTACCTCGTCGCGCGCGGGGCAGGTGGAGCGATCGAAGGCGTGCTGCCGCTCGTCCGCGTGCGCAGCCTGCTGTTCGGCCACTTTCTCGTCTCGCAGCCGTTCGTGAACTACGGCGGGCCGTTAGGGAGCGACGCCGCGATCGTGGCGCTCTCTCAGGCGGCGGTGGACCTGGCGGATCGCGGTGGCGTGAAGCTGCTCGAGCTGCGCAGCCGTCGCGCGCTCCCGATCTCCCTGCCGGTCTCGCATCGCAAGATCACCGTCGTCCTCGACCTGCCGCGCGGGAGCGGGAGCGATCTGTGGAAGCGATTCGACTCGAAGGTGCGCAGCCAGATTCGCCGTCCGCAAAAGGAAGGGGTCACCGTGCGCTTCGGCGCCGCCGAGGTGGATGGATTCTTCTCGGTGTTCGCGCGTCACATGCGCGACCTCGGGACGCCGACGCAGTCACGGCTGCTCTTCGAGACGATCGCCGAGACGTTCGGCGATGACGTGTGGTTCGGATGCGCGTATCTCGACGGCCAGCCCGTTGCCGGCGGATGCGCGTTCCGGTGGGGGAGCGAGATCGAGATGACGTGGGCGTCGTCGCTCTCCGCGCACAAGCGCCTCGCGCCGAACATGCTCTTGTACTGGTCGTTCATGGAGCGCGCGATCGAGGCCGGCCTCGAGACGTTCAACTTCGGTCGGTGCTCTCCCGACAGCGGCACGCACCGCTTCAAGCGCCAGTGGGGATCGCGCGACGAGTCGCTCTGGTGGTACACGCATTCCGCGCGCGGGGTGGCGGCCACGCCAACGCCCGATCGCGGGGCGTATGCGTGGGGCGCGCGCATGTGGCGACACCTGCCGATCCCGCTCGCGACGGCCGTGGGACCGCACATCGTGCGGTGCATTCCATGATTCCGCGGCACCAGCTCGCCGTGCGATCGCCGGTGCGTCCGGGCGCTCTCGCTCGCGCCGCCGGCGCCGCGCTCCTGGTGGACACCTCGCACTTCGCGCCCCTCTCGGCCATTCTGCGCGAGCAGCTCGACGCCCGCCGCGTCACCTTCACCGATCGCGGGACCTCGGCGCTGGTGCTCGCGATGCGGATCACGGCGGGTACCGGGGGCACGGTGGCGCTGCCCGCGTATGGGTGCGTGGACCTCACCGCCGCCGCGGTGCGCGCCGGGGTGAGCGTGCGCCTCTACGATCTCGACCCGGAGACGCTCAGTCCCGATCTAGACTCGCTCGCGCGCGCGTTAGGCCGCGGGGTCAATGCGGTGGTGGCCGTGCACTTGTACGGATATCCGGCCGACATGGACGGTATCCTCGAGGTCGCGGGCCGGTACGGCGTGCCGGTGATCGAAGACGCGGCGCAGGCCGCCGGCGCGAGCTATCGCGGCCGGATGCTCGGCGCGTTTGGCGATCTCACCGTGCTCAGCTTCGGGCGGGGGAAGGGCATTACCGGCGGTCAGGGTGGCGCGCTGGTGACCCGCGATGAGCGGTGGCTCCCCGCGGTCGAGCAGGCGGGCGCCACGTTAGGCGTTCCCCGTGCGGGGTGGCGCGAGGTGTCCGGCGTCGCCGTGCAATGGCTGCTCGGCCGCCCGGAGCTGTACGCGATTCCCGCCGCCATCCCCTGGCTTCGTCTTGGCGAGATGGTGTACCGGCCCGCCGGCGAGCCGGCCGTCATGTCCGCGGCGGCGGCGGCGCTGATCGCGCACTCGCTGCCGGACTCCGCGCGCGAGGTCGAAACGCGCCGCCGCCGCGCGCGCGAGATCGAGGCGTTCGCGTCCGGTGCGCCGGGTCTCTTCCCCGCGCGACCGCTCGCGTCGGCGGAGCCGGGCTACCTCCGCCTCGCGGTTCGCGAGACCGCGGGGCGCGGTCCGGCGCCAGCGCTCGGGATCATGCGCGGCTACCCGCGCACACTGGCCGAGCAGCCGGAGCTCGCGCCGTGCCTGCACGCCGGTGAGCGTGCGGGCACCGGGGCGACCGCGCTCCGGCGCACGCTCCTCACGATGCCCACGCACGGGGCGCTGCGCGACGAGGACGTGCGCCGCATGGGCGACTGGGTGTCATCGACGCGTGGCGCGCCCGATCGCGTGCAGCCGCCGCTGCCGCATCCGTCTTCCGCGGCGACCGGTCGATGAGGGGAATGCGATACGTGCAGCGAGCGCGACGAACGCTCGGGCCGGGTCGCGCACTCACGATCCTCGAGTATCACTCGATCGATCCGGTGCCGCACCGCTTCGCGATCACCCCAGACACGTTCGAGCGGCAGCTCGACCTCATTCAGTCGCGGTACGAGATCGTGCGGTTGCGCGACGTGCCGGCGTTGCTGCGGGCCGGCGACGCGAAACGCCGCGTGGTCCTCACCTTCGATGACGCGTACGTCGACTTCGCCCGTCACGCCCTGCCACGACTCGCCGAGCGGTCGATCCCCGCCACCGTGTTCGTTCCCACCGCGTTCATTGGCGGCGTCAACGCGTGGGACCAGCACATCGACGGCGTCCCACTCCGGCACATCATGACCGGGCAGGAGCTGCGTGCGATCCAGGCGACCGGGCTCGTGGATTTGGGATCACACACGATCGACCACGTGAGGATGTCGCGAATAGAGGAAGGGGAGATGCGACGCCAGGCGCAGGGATCGCGGGCGACGCTCGAGCACCTGCTCCAGGTGCCGGTGCGCTCCTTCGCCTATCCCTACGGTATGCTCGACGACCGCTCGCCGACCGCCGAGCGGGTGCTCGCCGAAGCAGGGTACGACGTGGCGGTGATCTCGCACTGGGGAACCGTCAACAGCGCGGCCAACCTCCTCTCCCTGCGTCGCATCGCGCTCACCGAGCGGGACGACGACGAAACGATCACCGCGAAGATCGAGGGCGCGTACGACTGGATCGCCATCAAGGAGCGAGTGGCGACGGTGCTGCGGTCGGCACGGCGGTTGACGGGAGGGCTCCGATGACGAGCGGGATTGGCACGCTCACGGAGACGATGACACCAGTGGCGAACGACGACACTTCAATTGCCGCGACCGCGGTGGCGGCGCGCCCGATTCGCGTCACGCACGTGATTCACTGTCTCGAGGGCGGCGGAATGGAGCTCATTCTCGCCGCGATGGTGCGCGGATTTCGACACAGCGCGGTGAAGACGACGATCATCACACTCGACGGACGGGTGGGCAGCGTGGGTGCGGAGCTGCGCGGCGATGTCGAGGAGATCGTCGCGCATCGGTCGTCGCGCGGATGGTCGATGCTGCTCCCCCTCGCGCTGGCCGTGGAGATCCGGCGCACGAGGCCGGACGTGGTGCATCTCTACAGTGGCGCGTGGTACAAGGGCGCGCTCGCCGCGCGCCTGGCTGGCGTGCGCCGCGTGGTGTACACCGAGCACGGTCTCCAGCAGGACGATCACCGCGTGGCGCCACTCCTGTTTCGCCTGGCGGCGCGCCTGACGAGTGAGGTCACCGCGGTGTCGGAGCTGCTGCGGCAGCACCTCATCCGTACCGCCGGGATCCCGCCGGCGCGCGTGCGCACGATCGAGAACGGCGTCGACGTCGACACGTATACGCCTGGCGAGCCCCCGCCAGGATTGCGCGAGCGGCTCGAGATTCCGCGTGAGGCGGTGGTCGTGGGGAGCGTCGGACGGCTCGAGGTGGTGAAGGCGTACGACGTGCTCATTCGTGCCGTCGCATCCCTCGATGATACCGGCGCACGGCCCGTCTACCTGGTGCTCTGCGGTGCCGGATCGCAAGGCGATGCGCTCGCCTCGCTCGCGCGCGAGCTCGGTGTCGCCGATCGCGTGCGTTTCGCCGGGTGGACCGATCGGCCGCTGGACTTCTATCGGCTCTTCGACGTGTTCGTGCTGTCGTCGCGGAGTGAGGGTGCGCCGATGAGCTTGATGGAGGCGATGGCGACCGGCACCGCGCCGGTCGTGGCGAACGTCGGCGCCATCGCCGAGATCCTCGGTCCCGCGCTTCGCGGCCAGCTCGTTCCCTCAGGGGATGTGGAAGCGCTCGCGAACGCGCTCGCGCGAACGATCGAATCGCCTGTGAGCTGCCGCCGGATTGGGGAAGCGGCCCGCGAACGGATCGTGGAGCGGCACTCGTTCCGGCGGATGATCCGCGAGTACGAGGCGCTGTATCGAGCCTGACGCCATGTGGCGCCGGCTTTCAGGCTGTTGCGAACCCGCTACACCGTGCCGGAGACCGGTGTGGGGCCGCTCGCGGGCAACGCCCCGTTTCCCCTTGGCAGCAAAAGAGATAACCCTGTTTCGCCACACGCGTCGAGCACCCGCCCCACATGGCGTTGGTCATGCAGACCACCGGGGCGGCCCGCGGCCATCAGCCTTCGTCGCGAGCCGCTCGGCCGTACCCGTCCCGATCTCCCTACGACTGCCTCAATGAGCTTCGACGAGCGACTTCGCCTCGTGTTTGCCTCCGTTCTCGGAATTGACGCTTCCACTCTCACCGACGACGACTCCTCACAGACCATCGCGGAGTGGGACTCGCTCACGCACCTCAACCTGATCTTCGCGCTGGAGGCGGAGTTCGGGGTGAGGTTCGAGGCGGAGGAGATTCCCGAGCTCATGTCGGTGCGCGCGATGCGGCAGCGGATTCCGCGAGAGATCGATGGCGCTCAGTACGTCTGACGCGCCGGCGGCGCCGGTGCTCGCGCCATCGGCGGCCGGCGTCACGCTCCCCGCGGGGGAGCTGAAGCCAGCCGAGTACATGCGCCTCGCGCGAGCACTGCGTGAGTCGCGGAATCCCTCGCTGCGCGCGATGCGGGTGGCCGTACTCTCGAGCCACACGCTCGGGATCGTCGAGCCGTTCGTGAGTGTCGAGGGTGCGCGGGAGGGGATGGCGGTCGAGTGCTACTTCGGAGCGTTCGGCCAATTCGAGCAGGAGCTCGCCGATCCCAGCTCCGGGGTGCATCGCTTCGATCCAACCGCGCTGGTGATCGCGCTGCGTCCCGAGGATGTGGACCCGGACGCGGTCGTGCGCTATCACGCGACCGGAGGCAAGCGCTTCGAGGCGCTCGCCGACGAGCTGTGCACCCGACTGGGCGGCTGCGTCGCACTCTTTCGCGAGCGCTCCTCGGCGCCCGTCTTCATCGCCAACTTCGCGGAGCCCTCGATCCTGCCGCTCGGCATCTTCGATGCGGGGACGACGTCGCTGACGGCCGCACTCGCGCGCGCGAATGATCGGCTCCGCCAGATCGCGGCCGCGCACTCCGGAGTGGTGATCTGGGACTACGCGGGCCTCGTCCGCTCGCGGGGATCGGCGGAGTGGACCGACGCGCGGCTCTGGTCGCTCGGGCGCATCGCGGTCGCGGCCACGCATCAGCCCGCGCTCGCCCGCCATCTCGCGCGCACGATCGCCAGCGCCACGCGCGCCGCCGCCAAATGTCTGGTGCTCGATCTCGACAATACGCTGTGGGGCGGCGTGATCGGGGACGATGGCATGGAGGGGATCGCGCTCGGGGACGACCATCCGGGGAGCGCGTTCAAGGCGTTTCAGCGGCGCGTGCTCTCGCTCATGGATCGCGGGATCCTCATTGCTCTCGCCAGCAAGAACGATCTCGACGTGGTCGAGCGCGTGTTTCGCGAGCATCCGGAGATGCTGATCAAGTGGGAGCATCTCGCGGCTGTTCGCATCAACTGGTCGCCCAAGAGCATCAACCTTCGCGAGATCGCCGACGAGCTCAACATCGGGTCGGACGCGCTCGTGCTGTTCGACGACAATCCCGTCGAGCGGGCGGAGGTGCGCGCCAACGCCCCCGAGGTGGGCGTGATCGAGGTGCCGGCGGACCCGTTAGGCTACGAGCGGGCCCTCGCCGACGCCTCGTACTTCGACCAGACGTCGCTGTCCAGCGAAGACCGCGCGCGCAGCGATTCGTACCAGCAGGAGCGCCGTCGTCGCGAGTTCGGCCAGCGGTTCGAGTCGGTGGACGAGTTCCTGCGCGGCCTCGAGATGGTCGTCGAGATCGGCACCGCGTCGCCGAGCACGATGGGGAGGATCGCGCAGCTCGTGGCGAAGACGAACCAGTTCAACCTCACGACGCGGCGCCACAGCGAGGCGCAGATCGCGGCGATGGCACGGCGCTCCGATGGCCGCGTCGCGTACCTTCGCCTCACCGACCGGTTTGGAGATCAGGGGCTCGTGGCGGTCGCGATTCTCCTTCGGCGCGGCAACGACGCCGCCATCGACACGCTCGTGATGAGCTGCCGGGTGATGAACCGGCGCGTCGAGGATGCGCTGATGGCGTACCTGGTGGGCGAAGCCCGCGCGATGGGATGCCGCAGCGTCGTCGGCGATTTCCTGCCGACGAAGAAGAACGGCATGGTGCGCGAGTTCTACCCGCGCTTCGGCTTCACGCGAGTCGCCGAGGAGGAGGGCGTCACGCGTTATGCGCTCGATCTGCGAACCGCCACCGTCGAGTGGCCTGCCGTGATCCAGCGTTCTGGAACCCCGTGACCGTTGCCGCTCCGGCCGCGCCCGCGCTGCGCGTCCGCCGTTATGATCCCGCCGACCTGCCCGCCGTCGAGCGATTGAATCGCCGCTTTCAGGCGGCGAACATCGATCACGTGCTGTACCCGGAGAACGAGCGCCAGCGCACGGCCACGGAGCGCGCGAGCTGGGTGCGCGACCGTCTCTTCGTCGCCGCGCAGCAGGACGAGATCCGCGCCGGTGTCTGGCTCAAGGAGCAGGAGTTCTCGATCGCCGGCTCTCCCGTTCGGGCGGGCTGGGCCAAGTATCCGGTGAGCGAGAGCCTGATCGATCGCGCATACGCCGGGATTCCCGGCAGTCTGCTCTTTCAGCTGCTCCGCGAGCAGCCTCGACTCATGGCGCTCGGACTTGGCGGGCACGAAGGGCCCTTCGCGCGCCTTCTCGCCGGGATGCGCTGGCCCGGCGTCACCATCCCGTTCTTCGTAAAGGTCGTCAGCGGTGGGCGCGTCGCGCGGGAGCTGACCGTCATTCGGGCCTCCCGCGCACGGAGCGCACTGCTCGACGTGCTCGCGTACACCGGCCTCGCCACGGCGAGCGTGGCGGTTCTCGACGGTCTGCGCTCGCTTCGTCTGCCCCCGCGGCCCTCCGGCTACTCGTCCACGGTCGTTGACTCGTTCGGAGACTGGACCGACGCCCTGTGGGCGCGCAGCCGGGGCGAGTACGGCTTTCTGGCGACGCGCGACGCCGCCGCGCTCTCGCAGATCTACACCGATGAGTATCGCGGTGTCACTCAGCTGCGCGTGGAGCGGGGCGGGGAAGTTGTCGGATGGGCGTGCGTGCACCGGATGGACGGCCGACGTCCAGGTGCACAGAGTCCGTTCGGCAAGCTCGTCGTGGGTGTGGTCGCGGATTGCCTGGCGACTCCGGCGGACGCCGCGGGAGTGGTGTACGAGGCGACGCGCTGCCTGCTCGATCAGAAGGTGGATCTCCTCATCAGCCATCAGAGCCACCCGGCCTGGGGCGCCGCGCTCGAGAGCATCGGCTGGTTCCGTCGTCCGAGTAACTTCGCGTTCTATCGGTCCCCTGCCGTGGAGGCCCTGGCCGCCGATTCCTTCGGCGCTGGGACCTACCATCTCACCCGTGGTGACTGCGACGGCCTGATGCGCGTGTGAGCGCACTTGTGGCGCCCATTTCGGCATGTGGCGCGCGTGCAACGGCTCATGCCATGAGCGGCCGTGGGAAGGCTTGGGGGCGAGCAGTATAAGCTGTTGTAGCACAACGCGTTGAACCGTTGTCGCGGCGACCGGGTCCGCGCCGGGGTGGTGGCAGCGTAAGTGCAAACTCCCCCGACGCATGGTTCCCGGTCCCGCGCAGCTCCCGACAGCATTCCCGACGGCCACCGCGACGGCGCCCACGGCGCCGTTGGGCGGGGTGCGTTCGAGGCGCCAGCGCGCGGCAACCGCGCGGCGCCCTCGCACCGGCGCGCTGCTCGTGATGGCGGCCGTGCTGTGCGCCGTGATGGTGGGGCGGCTGCACGAGCTCTTCCCGCCGCTCCGCTTTCTCCCGGTCGGGAAGATCCTGCTGCCCCTCGGGCTGTTTTTCCTCGTGCGTCAGCGGGATCTCGCGGCGCGGCTCGCCGTGTTCCGCACCCCGCAGGGCATCGCGTTCATCGTGTTCGTCGCGGCGATGGCGCTCTCCGTTCCAACCAGCATGGTGCAGGGGCAGAGTCTCTCGGACTTGCTGCTGTTCCTGTACGGTCCCGTCCCGTTCGTCGTGATTCTCGCGTCGGCGCCGCGATCGGCCGCGGACCTCACCGTGCTCATGAAGGCGCTGATCGTCGCCATGCTCGTGTTCGGGACGGCGATGCTCAGTGGCATTGGCGCGTCGTACGGCGATCGTCTGTCCGGCTCGACGACGTACGATCCGAACGACGTCGCGCACATCGCCGTGACCTGCGTGCCGTTCGCGGTGTTTCTGCTTCGCGACCGCAGCCGCATGTGGAGGCTGATCGCTCTCGGATCGCTCCTCATGCTGATGACGATCGTGATGCTCAGCGCATCGCGCGGCGGAACCATCGCCCTCGCGATCGTGCTGGTGAGCCTGCTGCTGGCGCGGTCGCACCTGAAGACGCGCTGGAAGGCCGCGCTCCTCATTCTCGTGACCGTCGCGCTGGCGACGGCGCCCACCGTGTTCTGGGAGCGTCTGGCGACGCTCACCGACATGTCGTCGGACTACAACATCAGCTCCGAGAGCGGTCGCCTCGAGATCTGGAAGCGCGGCGTGAAGGTCCTCGCCAGCAACCCGCTCACGGGCGTGGGGCTGGGGCAGTTCGCGACCGCCGACGGCACGTTTGCCTCGCGCGAGGGCTCGTACGACAAGTCCTGGCACACGGCGCATAACGCGCCTCTCCAGGTCGGCGTGGAGATCGGCGTCATCGGATTGATCGCCTTCTTCTCGTTGTTCGTGCCGACGATCCGCGCCGCTCGGCGCGCGCGCCGGCTCGCCGCGGCCGGCGCGGTCGATCCCGATCTCGCCCGTCTGGGCGATGCGTTGCGCATCTCGCTGCTCGGCTTCGGGGTCGGCGCGCTCTTTCTCAGCGCGGGGTTCAGCATCATCACCATGACGCTGGCCGGCATGGGCATGGCGTACTCCGGAATGCTCCGAGGAGCCATTCCGCGCGCGCGTCCCGCCCCGCCGCTGCGCCGGCACCGCACGCCGCACGTCTCTCCCTCACTCGGCGGCGATCCTCCGATCGCTCCGTCCGCCACCTAACGATTCAGCCACCGGGCACCCATGCAGGATCTGAAAGCGGAACGCGACTTCTACGACGAGCTGTTCACGGCCAAGCCGATGAACGAGCACATCACGCAGGGCTACGAGGAGCTGTACGACCTCGCGTTCACGACGCCGCCGCGCGGCCTCGTGCTCGATCTCGGCTGCGGCACCGGTGCCCACAGCGTGCGTCTGGCGCGGCGCGGCTACCCGGTCGTCAGCGTCGACCTCACCTATCCGGGGACGCGCTCGGCGAAGCGGCGCCTGGATGAGCTCGGCCTCGAGTCGATGTGCGTGGTGGCCGACGCCGAGCATCTGCCCTTCCGCGATGCGTCCTTCGACACCGTCTGGGCGGCGCTGCTGCTGCACCACTTCCCCCGGCTCGACGCGCTGCCGGCCGAGATCCGGCGCCTCACGCGGCGGCGGCTCATCGCCTTCGAGCCGAACGCCTGGAACCTGCTCACCTGGCTCGCGTTCAACGTCATCAATCGCGTGATCAAGCTGAAGACGATCGTGAAGAATCAGCGCGCGCTCCGGCCTGGTCACCTTCGCCGCGTGTTCTCGAGCGCGGGTTTCGCGGGCTTCCGGGTACACTTCGTCGATCGCGGCTGGAACGACGCGATGGGCGGCTTTGCCCGGCGCACGTATCGGGCGGCGACGAGCCTGCTCCCCGATCGCTTTCGCGCCAACAAGTTCCTGTTCATCGCCGAGACCGCGCCTCGATGAGCACGGATCGCGCGCTCACGTTCGTCGTCTTCGGAGACGACTGGGGGCGCCACGTCTCCTCGATGCAGCACGTCATCTCGCGGCTCCTCGACCGGGTCACCGTGCTGTGGGTGAACGGCATTGGGCATCGCGAGCCCGGGCTCGCCGATGTCCGGCGCGCGGTGACCAAGGTGCGCGCGATGCTCGGCGACACACCTCGGGTGGCGTCGGTGAGCACCGGGCCGCGGCCGCGTGAGGTGATCGCCCCCAAGGTTTTGCCATGGCACCTCAACCCGGCCGTGGCGCGACTCAACCGGTGGTCGCTCACGCGCGACATTCGACGCTCCATCGAGCGTCACGCGCAGGGGGACGTCGTGCTCGTCACCGGCTCGCCGCCGTCGGCCGGCGTCGTCGGCCGTCTCGGCGAGCGCGCGTCGATCTACTTCTGCATGGATGACTTCCTGGAGCTGCCGGGAGCGTCGCCGCGCATGATGGACGTCTGCGAGCGGGCGCTGCTCGGTCGAGTGGACGCGGTGGTGGCGACCGCGGCCCGGCTCGTCGACCGGAAGCGCAGCGCCTCGGGACGCGGCTTCTACCTGCCGCAGGGCGTGAACTACGAGCACTTCGCGACGCCGCGACTGGTGCCGCCCGAGATGGCGGCGCTGCCGCGGCCGATCATCGGCTTTGCCGGGGGCGTGGGCACCGCCGTCGACGCGGCGACGATTCGCGCGCTGGCGGCCGCGAACTCTACGGGGTCGGTGGCGCTGGTGGGTCCGCTCACCTTGCCGCCGGAGATGATCGCCGCGCCGAACGTGCACGTGCTCGGGCCCAGACCGTACGCCGAGCTTCCCGCGTACGTGCAGTCGTTCGACGTGGGGATCATCCCGTACGTCGAGAACGATTGGACGCGCGCCGTGGACCCGCTCAAGCTGCTCGAGTATCTCGCCGCCGGAATCCCGGTGGTAGCGTCGCCGCTGCCTGAAGTCGAGAAGTATCGCGACGTCGTGCGCATCGCCCCGCTCGGCGATCCGTTCGTTCGCGCGACAATGGAGGCCGCCTTCGATGTCGGTGGCGAAGCGCGCATGCGTGGCCGGCTCGTCGCCAAGGCGAACACCTGGGAGCAGCGCGCGGACCGGTTTCTCGAGATCGTGCGCGACGTCGTCGACTCGCGCGGGACGCGCGCGTCCGACACGGTGAAGCCGGCGCTGTCGGGAGCCGCCTGACATGTGCGGACTCGCGGGACTCTGGCGCGCCGGCGGCGCGACGCGCGACGAATTGCGGGAGGGCGCGTGCCGCATGATCGCGCCGTTGGCGCATCGCGGGCCCGACGATGAGGGGGTGTGGGTCGACGAAGCCGCGGGCGTCGCGCTCGGCTTTCGTCGCCTGGCGATCGTCGATCTCTCGCCGCTCGGGCATCAACCAATGAGGTCGCCGAGCGGTCGCTTCACCATGGTGTTCAACGGTGAGGTGTACAACGCGGCGGCGATCGCGCGCGAGCTGGGACGCGTGGGCTTCCGGTTCCGCGGACATTCGGATACCGAGGTCATGCTCGCGGCGTTCGAGCACTGGGGACTGAAGCCGGCGCTCGAGCGCTTCGTGGGGATGTTCGCGATCGCGCTGTGGGATGCGCGCGAGCGTCGTCTCCACCTCATGCGCGACCGGCTTGGCAAGAAGCCGCTGTTCGTGTGGCAGGGGAGCGGCATGATCGCGTTCGCGTCGGAGCTGAAGGCGCTGATGGCGCTCCCGGCGTTTCCGCGCGAGATCGACACCACGGCGCTGAGCGCGTATCTGCGCTTCTTCTACGTGCCCGCCCCACACTCGATCTTCCGCGGAACGCGCAAGGTGCGGCCCGGCGCCATTCTCACCATCGACGAGCCGTCGGTGCCCCTGCCCGAGGACTCGCTGTACTGGTCGGCGCGCGACGCGCAGGCCGCGGCCGCCGCCGATTCGTTCATGGGCAGCGACGCCGAAGCGATCGATGAGACGGAGCGGTTGCTCGGGGAGGCGACCGCGATGCGCGCGGGGCACTCCGACGTCCCCGTCGGCGCATTCCTCTCCGGCGGAATCGACTCGACGGCCGTCGTCGCGCTCATGCAGCGCCAGGCCTCGCGTCCGGTGCGGACGTACACGATCGGCTTCGCGGACGACGACTACGATGAGTCGCGGCATGCCGAGCCGATCGCGAAGTACCTCGGCACCGATCACACGACGCTGACGCTGACGCCGCGGGAGAGCCTGGCGGTGGTGCCGCAGCTCGCCGAGATGTTCGACGAGCCGTTCGCCGACATCTCGCAGATTCCCACCTACCTCGTTTCGCGGCTGGCGCGCCAGGACGTGACGGTGGCGCTCTCGGGCGACGGCGGTGACGAGGTGTTCGCGGGCTACAACCGGTACGTCTGGGGCGATCGCCTCTTCCGGCGCCTAACGGGCGTGCCCGGGCCGGCGCGGCGGTTCGTGGGCCGCGGGCTGCGCAGCGTGGCACCGCGGCGCTGGGATAGCGCCTTCGCCGCGGTCTCGGGCGTGCTCCCCTCTCGGCTGCGCTACCGGCTGCCGGGCGAGAAGCTGCACAAGATCGGCGCGCTGATGGCCACCGATACACCGTCGGAGTTCTACCGGTCGCTGGTGTCGGCGTGGCGGGAGCCGGGAACCGTCGCGGGCCACCATGCGGAGATGCAGGGCACGTTCGAGGACGTGATGGACGCGTCGACCCCGCCGCATCTCATCGACCGCATGATGCTCGTGGACCTCCTCACGTATCTGCCCGACAACAACCTGGCGAAGGTGGACCGGGCGAGCATGGCGGTGAGCCTCGAGGTGCGCGTGCCGCTCCTCGACCATCGCGTGGTGGAGTGGGCGCTCCGGCTGCCGCTGCGGATGAAGGTGCGCGGTGGCGCAACGAAGTGGGTGCTGCGCCAGGTGCTGTACCGCCACGTGCCGAAGGCGCTCGTCGAGCGCGAGAAGATGGGCTTCGACGTGCCGATCGGCACGTGGCTGCGAGGGCCGCTGCGCGAATGGGCGGCGGACCTGCTCCATCGTGACGCGCTCGAGAGCGACGGGCTGTTGCGGGCGAGCGAAGTGCGGCGCGTGTGGCGCGAGCACCTCGCCGGTCGCGCCAACCACGGGCGTGGGCTGTGGGTCGTGTTGATGCTGCAGGCGTGGCGCGCCCGGTGGGCGTGTTGATGCCGTGTCGGCAAGAACGTTTCGGGAGCCTACGATGCTGTTAGAATTGCGTCGAACCATCGGACTGGCGCGGCAGAGCGCCGCGTGGCGCGCCGCGAACGCACGCTTGCTCGTCGAGCAGGTGGTGCACCGCGACCGGAATGCGCACGTCGGGTTCACCGACGATGACCACCTGCGCGCGGCCGCGGAGTGGCTCGGTCGCGCGCAGGATGCGAGTGGCGATGATGGGGTGAGCGGACGCTTCTTCCTGAAGTCGGGATGGAGCTCGTCGTACCCCGAGACGACCGGCTACATCATCCCAACCTTCCTCGCGCTCGCCAATGCGTTGGGCGACGAGGGGTATCGCGAGCGCGCCGCGCGCTGCGTGGACTTCCTCGAGCGAGTGCAGCTCGAGAGCGGAGCGTTCCCCGGCGGCGAGGTGCACGAGAACCGCACCGAGCCCTCGGTGTTCAATACCGCGCAGATTCTGCACGGGCTGGTGCAGTTCCACCGCGTGTCGGAGGATCGGCGCGTCGTCGACATGGCGCGTCGGGCCGCCGACTGGCTCGTCGCACAGCAGGACGAGGACGGCGCCTTCCGGAAGCACGCGTACAACGGGCTTCCCGTCGTCTATGCCGCCCATGCGTCGTGCTGGATCGCCGAGGCCGGCGAAGCGCTCGCGGAGCCGCGGTGGCTCGAGTCGGCGCGCAAGCATCTCGACTGGGTGCTCGCGCAGCGCGACCCTGCCACGGGCTGGTTCGACCACATGGGATTCGACGCGCGCGACGCGGGCGACCGCGTGGCGGTCACCCACACGATCGCGTACACCCTCTGGGGCATCCTCCACGGCTCCGTGATTCTCGGCCGCGACGACGGCATCGCCGCGGTGCGCCAGGCGGCGCACGCGATCGCGCGACGACTCGAGCTCTCGCGACGCCTCCCCGGCGTGCTCGACAGCCACTGGCGCGCGCGCGCGTCGAGCAGCTGCCTCACGGGCAACGCGCAGATGGCGCTCATCTGGCTGCGCCTGCACGCGATGGAGCCGGACGTCGTGCTGCTCAACGCGGCACTCAAGGCGATCGACGACGTGAAAGCCGCGCAGCCGATGATGCACCCGCATCCGGGCATTCGCGGGGGCATTCCGGGGTCGGATCCGGTGTGGGGGGACTACATTCGCTTCGCGCTGCCGAACTGGTCGGCCAAGTTCTTCATCGACGCACTGCTCGCCAAGCGCGACGCGCTGGCGGCGGTGCGTCGGCGCGTGCCCACCCCGTGGGAAGTTCCGAGCGACGTGCCCCTCCGGCTGCCACCGGCGACCTTCGCGAGCGGACAGCCCGTGCGCACGGTGCTCTACACCCGCGATGGCTCGCACAAGGTGCCGCAGATGGTCGCGGCCTGGTCGTCATGGGGATTTCGGCCGGCGGCGGTGGTCATCGAAACGCCGCCCGCGCCAACCACGCCACAGCGTGTACGCGCCCGGGTTCGCACCGACGGCGTGGCGCCGCTCGCGCGGCGGCTGTGGCGGCGGCCGGCGTCGAATGGCGCGAGCGCGCCGCGGCCCCTGGCCATCGACGAGATGCCGCACGACGTCGAAGCCTTCTGCGCCGCGCACCGCATTCGCGTCGTGCGCGTGGGGAAGCTCGATGACCCCGCCTCCATCGCCGCGGTGCGCGAGCTCCGCCCCGATCTCGCGGTTCACGCGGGTGCGGGAATTCTCCGCGCGCCTCTGCTTGCGGTCCCGCGTCTCGGCACGCTGAACGCGCACATGGGTGTGCTGCCACGCTTCCGCGGGATGAACGTCACCGAATGGGCGACGTTCCTCGGTGGGCCGGTGGGGTGCACGGTGCATCTCGTCGACGCGGGGATCGACACCGGCAACATTGTGTGCGTGCGGCTGTCCGACCCGCGCGGGGCGCGCGCGATCGCCGAGCTGCGCGCGCGCGTGGATCACGACCAGATCGCGATGCTGGGCGACGTGATCCAGTGGACGCAGAATGCCGGAACGCTGCCGCCGAGCCGCTCGCAGGAGGCCGACGAAGGCATTCAGCTCTTCCGCATGCACCCGGACCTGCGCACGATTCTCGAGGCCGAGCTCGCCGCGCCGCCGCCGAGCGACGCGAGCGTCGCGTTGCCGAGCAGCGCCGACACGCCGGCG
>JAICNG010000126.1 GCA_025931335.1 Gemmatimonadaceae bacterium
CCACACGGCGCGTTCGGCGGCGGTGCTGATGTCGGGATCGGGGCGCCGGGAGGGCGGTGTCAGCCCGGCCAGCTGAAGCGCGTCCGCCACGTCCGCGATGACGATCGCGCCATCCCGCAACAGCGCGTTGGCGCCGGCGCTCTGCGGTGCGTCGATCGGACCGGGCACCGCCGCGATCGTTCGGCCGAGCTCCAGGGCCTGCCCGGCGGTGGTGTTCGCGCCGCTCTTCACCCCCGCTTCGACGACGATCGTAATCGACGCAAGCGCGGCGATGATCCGGTTCCTTCGGGGAAAGGAGCCGGGGCCAGCGTGCGAGCCTGGAAGCTCCTCCGACAGGAGCAGGCCGTACTCGCGGATTCGGGCGTGCAGTGGGCGATGCCCCACCGGGTACGCGATATCGACACCCGTCCCGAGCACGGCGGCGGTTCGCCCGCGCGCATCGAGCGCGGCGATGTGCGCGGCTCCATCGATTCCCCGGGCCATGCCACTGACGACGCAGGCGCCGGCGCGCGCCAGCGCGCCCGCGATCTCGTGGGTCGCGCGCATGCCATAGGGCGTCGCCTTACGAGTCCCGACAATCGCGACGACGGGCGGCCTCAGCGTGTCGAGATCGCCGATCGCCCACAGCACGCGCGGCGGGAACCGAAGGTCGAGCAGCGTGGCGGGGTACCCCTCGTCGCCGATCTCGATACGACGCATCGGCCGGCTCGTTCACGGCAGCGGCGCTTCCGCCGCGCGCGCGCGCTCTTCCTTCTTGAGCTCGAGGAGGCGCGCCCACAGCCCGGCCTTGAGCTCGTCGAGCCCCTCGCGATTGGCGGCGCTGATGGCGAACGTCGCGAACGCCTCGCTCGCCTCGAGCGGGGGAGGCTCCAGATCTCCCATCAGGTCCATCTTCGTGAACACGACCGCGTGCGGCTTGCGCGCGAGCTCCTCGGAGTAGCTCCGCACTTCCCGCCGCAGCGTGTCGTACTCGGCCTGCCAATCCATCGAGTCGACCGGGATGAGGAACGCGAGGACGCGGGTGCGCTCGATGTGTCGCAGGAACTGGAGACCCAGGCCGCGCCCCTCGTGCGCCCCTTCGATGATCCCGGGGATGTCGGCGACGACGAACGTGCGGTGATCGCTGAGCTGCACGACGCCGAGGTTCGGCGCGAGGGTCGTGAAGGGATAATCGGCGATCTTCGGCCGCGCGGCGGACAGCACCGACAGCAGCGTGGACTTTCCCGCGTTAGGCTGCCCGACGAGGCCGACGTCGGCGATGAGCTTGAGGACCAGCTCGAGGTTGCGCCGTTCCCCTTCCTCACCGGGCTGCCACTCGCGCGGCGCCTGGTGGGTGGAGGAGACGAAGGCGGCGTTGCCGCGTCCGCCGCGGCCACCGCGGGCGACGAGCACCTCGTCGCCATCCTCGAGGATCTCGCCGATGAACTCGCCGGTATCCGCGTCGCGGATGACGGTGCCAGGCGGCACCGGCAGCACGACGCCGGCGCCGGATCGGCCGGTCTTGTTCGACCCCATCCCGTGCTCGCCGCGCTCCGCCTGCCAGAAGTCGCGGTAAGTGAAGTCGAGCAGCGTCGCAAGGTTCGAGTCGCCTCGGACGACCACGTCCCCACCGCGCCCTCCGTCGCCGCCGTCGGGGCCGCCCATCGGGACAAACTTCTCGCGCCGAAATGACGAAGCGCCGGACCCGCCGGTTCCGGCTTCGACTTTCACGACGACGCGATCTATGAACATTCAAGCTCCTCGCTCAACGAGCCATCGGGCTGGCGTCCAGGCTCGGGGATCGCTCTTGCGCAACGAGCCATCGGGCGGGCATCCAGGTTGCCAGCCCGATGGCTCGTTGCGGCTAGTCTCGCCGAACGCGCGACCAGAGATGTACGACCCGCTCCCTCGTCGCCGGCTCGAGCAAGTCGTCGACCACGGCAAGCGCGTCGTCGACCTCGGCTGGCGTCGCGCCCGCGTTCAGCGCCCCGTGCAAATGCGAATGCAGCTGCCGCTCCTGCTCCAGCACGGCGCACGCCGCGACCACGCAGAGCTCGCGGCGCTTCAGGTCCAGTCCGGGCCGCGACAGCACCTTGCCGTAGCCCTCGACGATCATCCACGCATCGAGCGCGGGGTGCAGATTCCGAATGTTGACGCGCAATCGCTCGTACATCGCCCCGTATACCGTTCGACATGTCTCCTCGCCCTGCCGCTGCCACGCCGCCGTATTCTCCAGCCGCTCTCCGTCATCCCGCTCCGGCGCTTCGCGTCCCGATGCGCGCCGCCACTCGCGCATCGCGTTGAGCCCTCGTGGGAATCCCGCGAAGAGGTACGTCTGGAGGACGAGCTCCTCGACCCACACCGGTGGCACGCCCGCGCGGGCGATGTGACCCATCGCGGCGCGGATCTGCCCCTCTGTTCCCGACGCGATGACCGCGGCCAGTCGCACCAGCTCCCGCGTGGCCGCGTCGAGCGCCGGCACGCTACTCGTCAGGCGAGCCCGCTTCGCCATCATCGCCTTGCATGGCAGAACGGCGCGTTGCCGATCACGCGAGCGGCGCCAGCTCCCCGACCGTCTCGCCGCGGGTATTGACCACCGGCGTGCGGGCAAACGCCGCGAGGCGCGGTGGCAGCTCGTCGGGAAGCACGCGCAGGAGCTGCAGCAGCCGAATGACAGCGACATGCTGCGCGCGCTGTCCCCCGTCTTCGACCTTGATCGCCAGGCCCAGCCCGCGCGCGGGAATCGCGAGCGAGTGCATTCCCTCCGCGCCCACCTTCGCGATGACGGCTCCGTCGGTCTCCTCGATGATCACCGTGTCGAACCGGTCCGTGCCTCCCACGAGGAAGGGGCGGCTTCGCATGGCGCCGAAGACGCGGCTCGGGATCTCCTCGCCCCGCTCCGCCGCCGCGGCGAACCGGGCGAACGCGATCGCCATCGCCTCGAGCGGCAGCCCGAACGTCGTCACGCCGCACCCGTCGACGGCGACGAGCACGCGGTGAGCTGGCACGCCGGTCCATCGCGACACCATCGCCAGCACTCCCTGCTGCACCGCATGCTCGGCCAGCTGGTAGCCGAGCGCGCCGTCGCCGGCGCGGACCGCGTGAGCGAGCATCGCGGCATGCTTTCCCGAGCAGTTGTTGTGGAGACGGGTCGGGTGCAGACCGGATTCACGCAACAGCCTGGAGCCGCGCTTCGATAGCGGCTCGTGCGGACCGCACGCCAGGTCCCCTTCCTCGAGACCGATCGACTCGAGCATGTGCGACGCGATCGCGACGTGCTCGGGCTCTCCGGCGTGCGAGGCGCACGCCAACGCCAGCTCGTCGTCGCCCCACCCCACCGCGTCGGGAATTCCCGCGGCGACGAACGACGCCGCCTGCATCGGCTTGGCGCACGACCGCCACGCACTCACGATCGCGGTATCGCCCGCCGAGCCGACCAGCTCCCCGCGGCCGTCGACGACGGCCGCGTGCACGCGATGGCGCGATTCGAGGATTGGTCCCCGCGTCGCCACGACGTCGAGCTCGTAGCGGACGGCGCGGCGCGCGCCGGTCAGGCTTCTCGTCGGGGCCGACATCGTCTCAGCGGGACTGCGGGTGTTGCGCCATGCCTCAACGCTAACCACCCGCCTCCCGCCGCGGCAGCGCCATCAGAATACCGGCAATTACGACCGAGCCCGCGGCCACCACGCCGAGCGTCGGAACTTCCCGAATCCCGGGCAGCAACGCCCCGAGGAGGATCGCGCCCACGGGCTCACCGAGCACGGTGAGGTTCACGACGTAGGCCGGCAACGAGCCAAGCGCCCAGTTCATCCCGGTGTGCCCAAGCAGCATGGGGCCAAGCGCGAGTCCGGCGAAGATCGCCCACTCGCGGCCGGGCTGAGGCAGGAGGGGTGCGTCGACGAGCAGGGCGATGACGAGGAGCGCGGCGAGACAGGCGCCGTAGACGAGCGTGACGTACGGGACGAGGTCGAGCCTGGTCCGCAGCCGACGTCCGGTGAGATAATAGAGCGCCGCCGTCACCGCGCCGACGAGCGCGAGCGCATTGCCGAGCAGCGGCCGCGACCCGCCGCCCGCGGCGTCGGCGCCGCCGGCGAACACGACCGCCGCCGCACCGGCCATGGCGACGCCAATCCCCGTCCACTGCCGCCGCGTGGGCGTCTCGTGCAGCCACACCGACGACAGGACGGCGACGATCGCGGGCTGGAGGTTCACGAGGATGACGGACGCCGCGATGCTCGTGTACAGCAGCGACGTGTTCCACGACCAGAAGTGGATCGCGAGCATGGCGCCGGCGGCGAGGGCAAGCGTCAGCTCTCGGGACGAGAGACCGCGCCACGCTCGCCATCCCCGGGTGAAGGCCAGCGCCCCACCGAGCAGCGCGAGCGAGATGACGAGCCGCCAGACGGCGATCGCGACCGGATGCGCGCTCGACAGGCGAATGAGCGGCGCCGCGACGGAGATGCCGGCGATCGCGACGAGCAGAACGATTGCCGGTCGCGCCCTTGATCCCTCGACCCCCTGACCCCCCGGTCCCGCGATCAGAAGACTTTTATCATTCCCTTCGTGTACTTGCCGGGATCGGCGCGAACGTCCTCGAGAATCGCCGACAGGTCGGTGAGCGTCTTGTTGAGGCGGTCGTACAGCGCCTGATCGTTGAGCATCCGCGCCGCAAAGCCTTGCCCCTGCGTCATGAGCCGGAGGGCCGAGTCGGCGCTCGCGGCGATGCTCGTCAGGCGGACGTACAGCGTGTCGTCGCGCATCAGCTTGCCGAGCGTCCCTTCCGATGACCCCATCGCGCGCGTGAGCGAGTCGAGCGAGCCCGTCAGGCGGACCATGCGGTCGTACAGCGCCGGATCGTCGAGCAACCGCCCGAACGTTCCGCCCGGCTGCTGCAGCCGTGCGAGCAGCGAGTTCGTCCGGTTCATCGTGCCGGCGAGCTCATCGTACAAGGTCCGGTTGGACAGCAGCTGCCCCATCGTCCCTTCGCCGCGCACGAGCCCGCCGGTGATCGCGCGCAGGTCGGCGGTCAGCTGCACCATGTCCCCCACGGCGCCGGCGGCCTGCGCGAGCACCTGCTCGTAGTCGAGCGAGGGCGACACCTCGAGGGTGTCACCGGGCTCGAGGATCGCGTTGGGTACGGTCCCGGGTGAAATGTCGAAGGTTTTGTCACCGAGCAGTCCCATGGTGCGCAGCTTGGCGCGCGAGTCGGAGCGGATCTGCTCGCGAACGCGTTCGTCGACCTTCACGGTGACCTTGAGATTCTGCGTCGTGTCGCCATCGGCCGGCAGGAACTCGATGCTCTCGACGATGCCCGAGAGCTGCCCGGCGACGGTCACCGAGCCCCCCTCCCGCAACCCGCTCGTGTTGGGGACCAGCGCCACGAGCTCGTAGCGCCCGGTGAACAGGTTCGCGGCTTGGCCGAGCTTCACGGCGGCCACACCGAGAACGACGATTGCGAGGACGATCAGCAGCCCGACCTTGAGCTGATCCCAGGTAATGAACGTCGAACGTTTCATAGGCGGGCCCCCATCGGCCGCACGTCAGAATCCACCGAGAAAGTCACGGATGTACTCGTTGTCGCTCCCCGCCATCTCCTCCGGAGTGCCGAAGAACACGACGTGATGCTCGTAGAGCAGCGCCACCTTCGTGGCCATACGGAACGCGGAGCGGATATCGTGCGACACGACCACGCTCGTCACGCCGAGCTCCCGCTGGAGCTTCATGATGAGCCGCGTGATCGTGCCGGTCGTGAGCGGATCGAGTCCCGACGTCGGCTCGTCGTAAAGTATCAACTCCGGGTTGTTCGCGATCCCGCGCGCGATACCGACGCGCTTTCTCATACCGCCCGACAGCTCGGCGGGCATCATCTGCATCACCTGGTCGGCGTCCAGGTCCACGAACTGGAGCTTCTCGCGCACGCGCGCCTCGATCTCGTCCTCGTTCAGGTCGGTGTGCTCGCGCAGTGGGTAGGCGACGTTCTCGAACACCGTCATCGAGTCGAACAGCGCCGCCCCCTGAAACACCATCCCCATCTTCTGGCGCACCTTGAGCGCCTCCTCGAACGACAGGTGCGTGATGTCTTCGCCATCGATGAGCACGCGACCCTTGTCGGGGACGAGGAGTCGGAGAATGAGCTTGAGGATCGTCGACTTTCCCGTCCCCGATTCTCCCACGACGACGACCGTCTCCCCTTCGTTGGCCGCGAAGGAGATCTCTTCGAGGACGGGCTCGTCGAACGCAAGGGAGACGTGATCGAGCTCGATCACGGGCATTCCAGCGTTCTCGCGGCGAACGCGCATCTCCGACGTCGTGGGAGCGTCGGCGGCGATCTCGGTGCGGATGGCTTCGCGCACCTCCGTCCGCGTCGAAACGCGCGCGCGATCGTCCGCGCGACGCCGCTGGGTACCCGGCCCCCCCGGAGCGTCGTCGCTCGTCATTCCGAGAACACCGCCAGCATGACCTGCGTCATGAAATAATCGATGACCAGGATCAGCACGCTGGCGGTGACCACCGTTCGAGTGGTGGCCTGCCCCACGCCTTCGGTGCCGCCGGTCGTCCTGAGCCCATAGTAGCAGGCGGTCACGGAGATGATGCCGCCGAAAACGAACGGTTTCGCGATCCCCTGAATGAAGTCATTGGGGATGTAGCGAAAGGTGAAGCCGCCGGCGGCGATCTGCTCCCAGACGGTGCGCCAGTAGAGCGACGTCGGCAGGCCGACGTACGCGCTGGCGATGACGTTGCCGCCGATGATACCGACGAGGTCGTTGATGATCGTGAGCACCGGCAGCATGATGAGCGCGGCGAGCACGCGCGGCGTCACGAGCTTCTTAATGGGATCGGTGCCGAGCGTGTTGAGCGCGTCGATCTGCTCGGTGACCTTCATGGACCCGAGCTGCGCGGCAATGCCCGAGCCGACGCGCCCCGCGACCATGAGGCCGGCGAGCACCGGCCCGAGCTCGCGGATCATGGACGCGGACACGAGGCGGCCGATGTAGAGGGTCGCGCCGAACGTCTTCAGCTGGACCGACGACTGCAAGGCCAGAACCATACCCGTGAAGAACCCCGTGAGGAGTACGATGCCAAGCGACCCGACGCCGATGGCATCCATCTGCTGGACCAGATCGGAGCCATAGAACGGCCGGGCGAAAGCGAAGCGGATCGCGTTCCAGGCGAGCGTAAAGTAGTCCTGGATGGCCAGGACGACGCCCTTCGCCCAGTCGTTCAGCCGCTGGAAGACGTTCGCCAATCGATTCGAGGTGGAGAGATCGTCAGGCCGGTGGACTGCCGAAAGGCAAGGCTCATGCCCTGAAACGCATTGCGGATTGCGGACTCCGGATTCGTTGACCCTCACCCTGGGTGCGCCTAGCTTCCCGCACCGCATGCAAAATTACCTGTCCCGCGAGCGTCTCGTCGAGGTGCTCGAAGCGGCGCGCGGCAAGCGCGTCGTAATCGTAGGCGATGCCATGCTCGACGTCTACCTGCGGGGGGACGTGGAGCGCATCTCGCCCGAGGCGCCGGTGCCCGTGGTTCGGGTGCGGGAGCGGCGGGACGCCTTGGGCGGAGCAGCCAACGTGGCCCAGAACGTCGCGGCGCTGGGCGCGGTTCCTCGCCTGGTCGCCGCCGTGGGGCGCGACGCCGCCGGCGCCCGCGTCCACGCGATGCTCGGAGAGATCGGCGCCGGAACCGATCGTCTGGTCGAGGTCGACCGCCCGACGACCACGAAGACCCGCATCCTCGCCCGGGTGCAGCAGGTCGTTCGCGTCGACGAGGAGGAGGACGCGGACTTCCCCGAAGCCGATGCGGAGCCCATCGCCCGTGCGGCCGAGGATGCGCTGGGCGACGCGGATGCGCTCGTGCTCGAGGATTACAACAAAGGGGTGCTGACGGGGCCGGTGATCGCGCGCGCCATCGCGCGTGCGCGCGCGCGCGGCCTGCCGGTGGTGGTCGACCCGAAGTATCGGAACTTCTTCGCCTACCGAGGTGCGACGCTCTTCAAGCCCAACCGGCGGGAGCTCGAGGCCGCGCTCGGCGCCGCGATGGATCTCGACCACCCCGAGACACTGCCGGCGACCGTAGCGCGGCTCGAGGTCGAGCACCTGTTGCTGACGCTGGGGGAGCGCGGGATGATGCTCATCCCGGCGCGTGGCGACGTGACGCGGGTGCCGACAACGGCACGCGAGGTCTACGACGTCGTCGGCGCGGGCGATACCGTGACCGCGTATCTGGCCGCGACGTTGGCGGCGGGCGCGAGTGCTCGTGAGGCGGCGGTGATCGCGAACTTGGCCGCCGGCGTGGAGGTCGGGAAGCTTGGCGCGGCGACGGTATCGACGGGGGAGGTTGTCGAGGCGTTCGACCACCTCGGTACAGCGCTTGAGTGACCGCGACCGCGCTTCCTCCCGCCTCGTGGGTGTTGTACCGTTAGACGTTCGGGCCCTTAGCTCAGCCGGTTAGAGCAGCGGACTCATAATCCGACGGTCGCAGGTTCGAGCCCTGCAGGGCCCATCTCGGACATCGCGTGGCGGCGCAAGTCATCGGGGTGTGCAGTTCAGTTCTTCCGCCAGGCGCCTGGCGACCGGCTC
>JAICNG010000074.1 GCA_025931335.1 Gemmatimonadaceae bacterium
CGACGCGCGCGCGGAGGTGGAGGCATTGTGGGAGTTCCACCAGCGGCGGCTCCGGCCCGGCACCCCACCGCGTGCGCTTGCCGATCGCGTCACCTTCTCTCAGGACCCGCCCCTGCGCCTGGCGCAGTGCCGGCAATGCTCGCTCGTGTATCGCAATCCGCGCGAGCGGGCGGTCGAGCTCGTCGAAACGTACGCCGGCGAAATGCCCGACGACGCCACCCTCCGCACCCTGCACGAGAATCAACGCCGCGCCTATCGGGCACAGGTCCGTCGACTCGAGCGCGCGCACGGTCGGCGGGGATCGGGCCTCGAGGTCGGTAGCTACGTCGGCGCATTCCTCGCCGCCGCGCGGGACGCGGGGTGGGAATTCGAAGGGCTGGACGTCAACGAGCACGCCGCCGCCTTCGCGTGCCGAATGGGGTTTCGCGTCACCGTCGGCGAGCTCGACGCCATGAAGGGCCGTCGCTTCGACGTCGTCGCCATCTGGAACACCTTCGAGCAGCTCCCCGACCCGCGAGCCGCGGCCGTGAGCGCGCGAAGCCTGCTGCAGCCTGGTGGAACGCTGGCCATCCGCGTCCCGAACGGTCAGGCTTATGCCACCCTTCGTCGCGCGCGTCGCCTCCCGTTCGCTCCAATCGCCCGGGGCGTGCTGGCGCATGACAATCTGCTCGCGTTTCCCTACCGCCACGGATTTACGACCGGGTCGCTCACCCGTCTTCTTACTGATGCCGGCTTCGGGGATCTTCGGTTCTTCGGCGACGCCCTGGTACCGATCGGCGACCGCTGGACGCGCCGCTGGGCGCGCCTGGAGGAGCAGGTCGTCAAGGCGCTGTTGCGGGGCGCCGCGAGAAGCGGCAGGTTAGGGCGGCGATACTCGCCCTGGCTCGAAGCTTACGCGCGTGCACAATGATGTGCACTCCGCACGGGATCGCTCTCCGTTACACCTCTCTCTCGACGAGCCAAACATGCCGGACGTGACCGGAGAACGGACGCTCGGCTCCATCCTCGAGACGCTCGTGCCGGTAATGGCTCAGGCGGGGAGCGCCGGCGATGCCGCGGTGCTTCTCCTCGAGCACCTGGTCACGCGACGGAGCTGCACGGCGGCGTGGATGGGACGCCTGACGGAGCGTGGTGACGTCGCTGGCCTTGCCGAGGTCGATGTCGGCATCAATGCCCGGGATGTGCACATCGGTGCCGGGCAGTCGATGCACCCGCTCCTGCGCACTGCCATCCGCCCCACGGATCCACCCCACATCGCCCCGGTGCGCGAGCTCGGCATGGAGCAGGCGGCGCTCGTCCCGATGCCGATCCTCGAACCGGCCGGGTTTGCCGTCGAGAGGTCCCAGCATGTGTGGGCGTGGGGGGTCATGGCATTGGCGGTATCTCGGCGACCCACCGCGGAGGAGATGGACCTCTGGGCTCGGCTCGCGCGCTCTCTGGGCGGCCTCATCGCCCGGCTCGAGCGGGACGCCGCCCGCGTCGCCGCCGCCGCGGCCGCGGCACGCGATCGCGCCCTCCTGTCCGATGTCTTCGAGCACCTGCCCGACGCGATCGTGATCACCGACGCCGAGAACCGCGTCGCGATCGAGAACGAACGGGCTCGAGCCCTGTTGCGAATACCCGATGAGGGCGCGAGCGAGGGGCTGCGTCGCGCCACCGAGCTCAACACGCTACTGATGTCGTCCTTCCTCTCCCGTGCCGTCCTTCAGGGCGCGGGAACGGGAGAGTCCCGCGACGTCACCCTCGTCAATCCGGTCGACGGAAGCGACCTCACCTTCGAGGTGCTGTCGGTGCGCCTCACGGGCCGCCGAGAGCGAGAGCCGCTCACCGTCTCGCTGCTCCGGAACGTCACCGATCTCAAGCGGGTGACGGAGGCGCTCACGGCGCAATTCTCCCGCGCCCGCGACGCCGAGCGCGAAGCGCGCAGCGAACGCGATCGCCTCGAGATCATCCTCGAGAACGTCGCCGATCCCGTCGTCGTCACCGACATGGCGGCACGCGTCCTCCTGATGAACCGCGCGGCCGAGCGCCTCTTCCAGACGCCGGACGAGTCAGGGCCGCTCGTGGCCGAGCGGAGCGCGGCATCGTTCTCGGTGCGCGCGAACGACACGATCTTCACCTCGTACATCTCCGATTTCGCGCTCGACCCCGACCCAACGCGCCGCACCACGTTCCGGCTGATCGACCCGACGCGAAAGACCGATTTTCCGGTCGAGGCGATCGCGGGGAAGGTGGTGAACGAGCGCGGCGAGCCGATCGCGATCGTGACGGTCGTGCACGACCTCAGCGTCGCCGAGGAAAAGGAGAAGCTCGCGTCGCAGTTGATGGTGCTGAACCGCGATCTCGAGGCGCGCGTCGCGGAGGCGACATCGGAGCTGGAAGAGCGCAACCGCCGGCTGGAGCTTCAGCGTGACGAGCTTCGGCGTGCATCGCAGCTCAAGTCCGAGTTTCTCGCCTCGATGTCACACGAGTTGCGAACGCCGCTCAACGCGATCATCGGGCACACGCAGAACATCCTCGATGGGCTGTACGGCCAGCTCGAGCCGCAGCTCCACATCATCTCCAGGCGCATCGAGCAGAACTCGAAGCAGCTCCTGATGCTCATCAACGACATCCTCGACCTGGCCAAGATCGAAGCCGGGGAGATGCCGGTGAGCATCCAGGAAGTGGAGCTCCTTCCGCTCGTCGAGGACGTGCTGCGAACCCTCGAGCCGATGGCGCAGCGGCGCTCGCTCACCCTCGTGCTCCAGCCCAGCTCGTCGCGAGCACGCATTCGCAGCGACGAGATGAAGCTCCGGCAGATCCTGACGAACATCGGCTCGAACGCGGTGAAGTTCACCGTCAAGGGCGGTGTGCGGATTCGAGTCGAGGACATCCCGGCTGGCGTCGCCATCACGATCGAGGACACGGGCGTCGGGATTCCGCGCAACCTGATCGAGGCCGCATTTCAGGACTTCCGGCAGCTCGACCAGAGCTACACGCGCCAGGAAGGAGGCACCGGCCTCGGGTTGTCGATCACACGCCGGCTCGTCGGCTTGTTGAGCGGTCGGCTCTTCGTGCGCAGCATTCCGGGCGTCGGGTCCCACTTCCGCGTCGAGCTTCCGATCTTTCCCGGCCAAGCGCCCCGCCTCGAGGGTGATGTGCTCACGATCGAGGAGGGGCCGGTCAGCAGCGAGCCGTCGGCCAGCTCCTCGGCGAAGGGCGCATGAGGCGCATCCTGCTGCTCGGAGCGGCCGGCGTTGCGATCCTGGCGCCGGTGACGCAGGCGGTGGCGCAGGGCCAGCCACCGAAGCCGCCGCCCATGCCGGAGGAGATACGGCATCCACTCTCCGCCGGCGACCGGCTGGCGCACCTCGGCGTCAATGGCGCGTTCGGCGGGTTCAGCGCCGCGATGTTCGCGCTCGCCCGGGGAAAGAACCCCTGGCGCGCGGCGTTGGTGGGCTTTGGCGGCGGTGTCGCGATGGGCGCGGGCAAGCAGGTCGCGGCGAGGCGCTTCGACGGATCGGGACTCGTTGGCCGGCAGCTCGCGGCGTTAGGCACGTCGGTCGTCCGGTCGGCGTCCGAAGACACGTTGGTGATGATGGTTCCCATTGGGCCGATGACGGTCGAAGTGCGCCCGAGTGCGGTCGATCGTGTGCGGCCGCGGGTGAACCTGGTGAGCGCGGGAACGGTGCTCTACTACATCGTCCGCGCCGACACGCGCATCGATATGGACGCGACGCTCTCCGCGGGCGCTCCAGTGTTCCGCTTCCCCACCGAGACGGTCGCCACCCGCGATGGTGTGATCTTCGGCCGGATGGACTTCGGCACCATTCTGCTCGGCGCCGCGCCCCCGGTGCTCGACCCGCAGCGCCGCATGACGCTTCCGCACGAGGCGACCCACGTCGTCCAGTACGACTTTCTGGAGCAGGCGCTTTCACTCCCGCCCGAGCGCGCGATCCTCCGGAAGCTCGGCGTCAGCGAGGGGTGGCTGCGGCACGTGGATGTCGGCGCGATCTCCGTGATGCTGGCCGGCGTCCTCCAGATGCACATGGACTACGAGGATCGGCCATGGGAGCGCGAGGCCGTGCTTCTCACGGAGGGACGGCGGTAGGGGGAGTGGGCCAGGGGTCAGGGGCCAGGGGCCAAGGGGGCTGAGGAGTGGCGGCGCGGCTTTGCCGCGGCCGCCTCATCAGATGAGCAAAACGGCCGCGCAGCGGCCGTTTGCCTTTCCACCCCCTCGGCCCCTGGCCCTTGGCCCCAGACCCGGGCGCGCAACCCAGCCGGTCTGCCCTTCGGGAACCACCGTTACTCCCAGAAGCCAACGATCGATGCGGTTGTTGGGGTGCGTGTGGTGGTACTTCACGATCTTCAGCCCGGCGAACGTTCCGATCAGGCCGCCGATCATTACATCGCTCGCCCAGTGCTTGTTGTCGTACATGCGTGACAACGCAATGAGGCCTGCGCCCCCATACATCGCCGGTCCGATGTACCACACCGACTGCGGCCACCACCGGCGCGTCTCATCGGTGACGGCCGCCGCCGCCGCGAACCCGATCAACGCATGGCCCGAGGGGAAGGAGCGATACTGCTCTCGCTTCCACCCTCGCATGAAGGCAAAGTTGTGGGGCTTGTCGATGTCGACGTAGGGACGTTGTCGGCCCGCCGCGACCTTGAAGATGTTCGTCACCAGCATTCCCACGACGATCGCTTCCGTCCCATGCAGCCCGAGATCGGCCATCCGCTCATTGCCAGCGAGCCTCCCGACTCCGTACAGCGCGCCGCCGATGAAGAAGGCCCCAGGCTCGGCGATGGCCTCGACGACAATCGCCACGCGCCGGAAGAACCGGTTGGTCTGCGGCGCTCCCTGTAGATAATCCGCGAGGCGCTTGTCGAGCGGCGCGACGGCCAGGGTCGCGAAGAGCACACCCCCCGCGAACAGCGCGTCCTCCGCCGTGAACAGCGGCTCGCGTGACGCCGCCAGACTATCCTGTGAGACCTGCGCAGGGAGGCCGCGTGGAATCGCCAGCGCGAGACCGAGGACGAGCGTCGTGAACAGGCGCATGGGAGAAGTCGATAGCGATTGCGGATTTGCGGATTGGCTGGGCACCGTGCTTCTCATCGCAATCCGCATTCCCCGTTGCGCCCCCGGCGTTGCTCGGCGAACCTACCCGCATGCCACGATCCCCTCTCGACCTCGATCGCGAGACCATGCGCCGCCTCGGGCACCTCGTGGCGGACACGGTGGCCCAGCATCTGTCGACGCTGCGCGAGCAGCCCGCCTACGCGACGCTCAACCGACCGGACGCAATGCGCCTCATCGATCGTCGAGCGCCGGCGCAGGGAACGGACTTCGAGGCGCTCCTGGCCACGTTGCGCGACGACGTCTTCCCGCACGCCGCGCGCGAGCCGCACCCTGGGTTCATCGCTTACGTCCCGAGCTGTCCCACCTTCCCGGCCGTGCTCGGCGACTGGCTGGCGACGGGGTTCAATTTCTTTGCTGGGGTGTGGCCGGTCGCCGCTGGCCCCAACGAGATCGAGCTCGTCGTGCTGGACTGGTTTCGACAGTGGCTGGGCATGCCGGAGAGCGCGGGCGGCCTTCTCACCTCGGGCGGGTCGGGCGCCAACCTCACCGCGATGATCGCGGCACGGCACCGCGCGACGGCGGGCGACGCGTCCATCATCGCGAAGCTCACGGTGTATGCGTCGGACCAGGTCCACTCATCGGTGACGCGCGCCGCGTGGCTCGCCGGCGTTCCGCGCGAGCACGTGCGCTCGCTCCCGAGCGATGATGAGTTTCGCCTCCGCGTCGACACGCTGCAGGACGCCATCGCGCGGGACCGCGCGCTGGGCCTTACGCCGCTCATGGTCGTCGCGAGCGCCGGTACGACGAACACGGGCAGCGTCGATCCGATGCACGAGATCGCCGAGTTGTGCGCGGATGAGGACGTGTGGATGCACGTCGATGCGGCGTACGGCGGCTTCGCCGTGCTCACCGAGAGCGGACGACGCGCCCTTGGCGGCATCGAGCGTGCGGACTCCGTCACGCTCGATCCGCACAAATGGCTGTTCGTCCCCTTCGAGTGCGGATGCCTGCTCGTGCGTGATCCCCACCGGCTCAAGGCGGCCTTTCAGATCTTCCCCGAATATCTGGCCGACGTGCAGAGCGGGCATGAAGCCGTCAATTTCGCCGACTACGGGGAGCAGCTCACGCGCTACTCGCGCGCCGTGAAGGTCTGGATGTCGGTGCGCTACTTCGGAACGGACGCCATCCGCGACGCGATCGATCGCGGCATGGCGCTGGCGCGCCGGTTGGAGCAGCGCGTCCGTGAAACGCCGGGGTTGGAGATCGTCTCACCGGCCCGCTTCGGGATCGTGTGCTTCCGTGCCCGACCGGCGCACGTCGACCCAGCCGATCTCGACGCGCTGAACGAGCGCGTGCTGGCGCGGGTCGTCGGAGAAGGGCGCTACTTCATCTCCTCGACGCGCTTGCGCGGGGCCTTCTCCCTGCGCGCGTGCATCCTCGGGTTCAGGACGGCCGAAGAGGACATCGATGGGCTGGTGCGGGCGGTGGCGGACGCGGCGCACGATCTGCACGGCGCCGGCTCGGCACACCCCACCCGTGTCGCGACCTAACGAGCGCCGATGTCGCGCCCGGCGTTGGAGTCGCTGAGCGCCGGGAAGCCGCCCGACGCCCGCGTCCACGTCCGGATGGTGTCCTCGAGCTCGTCGAAGTCGAACGGTTTCACGAACACGGGACGCCCGAGCGCGCGCACGTGACGGCTGAGGTCGGCGTTGGCGGCGATGTCGCCGGTGACGAAGATCGTGTTGCGCGCGACTCGCGGGTGCTGGTCCTGGAGCCACGCGAACAGCTCGAACCCGCTGCCGTCGTCCAGCCACACATCGATGATCGCCCCATCGAATGCCTGTCGCTCGCAGGCGGCTCGCGCGTCGGCGAGTCCGCCAGCGGTGTGCACCTCGATCCCGTGGAGCTGCAGCGCATGTTGCACCACGCGCCGCATCGATGGCTCGTCATCGACGAACAGTACGACAGGCATCTTCGACATCCGTGAAGCGAGGCGGTCGAAGATAGCGACCTCGGTCGGCATGTCAAACCCGTCGTGAACCGGCGTGACACGCGTCACGCAGTCGCGGTGCGGCCTCTTGCCTCGTTTCACAAAACTCGCTACTTCACGCGCATGCTGAGCATCGATCTCGCCGGCCGTCGCGCGCTCGTGGCCGGCGTCGCCGACGACCGGGGATACGGATTCGCGATCGCGAAGGCGCTGGCGGAGGCGGGCGCGTCGATCGTTCTCGCGACGTGGCCGCCCGCGCTCAACATCTTCCTGAATCTGCTGGAACGCGGGAAGATCGACGAGGCGCGCTCGCTCTCCGATGGACGTCGGCTCGAGTTCGAGAAGATCTATCCCCTCGACGCCGCCTTCACGACGCTGAGCGAGGCGACACCCGACGTCCTCGAGAACAAGCGCTACCGCGAGGTGGGCGACTTCTCGATCGAGGGACTCGCGCAGCGACTCACCGCGGACTTCGGGGAGCGGCCGATCGACATCGTCATCCACTCGCTGGCGAATGCTCCCGAGGTCAAGAAGCCACTGATGGACACGAGCCGTGGCGGTTACCTGACCGCGATGGGGGTGAGCGCGTACTCGATGGTGGCGATGGTGGGACGCCTCGCGCCACTTATGCGCGATGGTGGCGCATTTCTGTCGCTGACCTACATGGCCAGCGAGCGCGTCATTCCGGGGTACGGAGGCGGCATGAGCTCGGCGAAAGCCGCACTCGAGAGCGACACCCGCGTGCTCGCCTACGAGGCGGGACGCAAGTACGGCACGCGCGTGAACTGCATCTCCGCCGGTCCGCTCGCGTCACGCGCCGCCAGCGCCATCGGCATCATCGAGGCGATGGTCGACTACTGCTCGGCCAACTCACCCCTCACGGAGCCGCTGTCTCCCACCGAGGTCGCGAACACCGCCGCCTTTCTCTGCAGCCCGCTCGCGAGCGGCATCACCGGCACGGTGGTCTACGTGGACAAGGGGTATCACTCGATGGGCATGGCGGTGGAGCAGGGTCAAGGGCCAAGGGCCAGGGGCCAACAGGCCGCGCCCTGACCCGCCCCGTGGCCCTTGGCCCTTGACCCTTGACCCTGCCTCTCTAGGGTTTTCTCGCCTTACCTGACTCGCCGCCGCGCTCCGGCGTGGGCTTCGACATCGGCTCGACGCGCTCGGTGCCCTGGCTGCTTCCCGAGCTCTCGGCGGTCGAGGATGCGCCTCCATTCGACGATGCGCCCCGCGACGAGGCATCGCGCGATCCCGCCGAGCGGCGGTCGCCGCTGTACCGGATCTCGCCGGAACGACCGTGGGTTACCGCGCGAGTCCGCCGCGGCGGCAGCGCGCCCGTTTCCGCGCGGCGGCGCTTGTCCGTCGGCGCACTGAGCTCCACGCCATCGCGTTCTCCGCCCCGGCGCGGCGCGCGCGGCCCTTTCAGCTCGGCGTCCTTCGGGGGCTCCTTCGGCTCGGTCGCGACGACGGCGAGCTGCGTGTCACCGGGGCACCCGTAGTACGGGTAGCTCGACGGGACCTCGATCACGCGGCCATTCGCGCACCGCACGATGCGGTACGAGACGAATCGGGGCATCTGCGGCTGGGGCCAGTCGACGAACAGATCCGTCGCCCAATCCTCGTCCGCCTGCATGGGGACGACGGTCTCGGTGAGGCGGTCGATCACGTCATAGGGGCGATACGACGCATACATGTGGCCGAGGACCCGACGCGTGGTGCCTAACGAGGACTGGAGCCGCGCGAGATTGAGCGGAGCCGTCGAGGCCACCGCGTAGTAATACCGGGGCTGGTAGCTCGCGTGGCCGAACGGGTCGGTGTAGTAGAACATCCGTCCCGGCTGCCACATGAGGTCGGCGTAGTGCGCGGTGGAGGCGAGGGCGTCTTGACGTGTAGACGGGTAGACCATCGTGGCGCCGCGACCAGGAATGATCTCGAACATCGCGACGTGCGCTTCGCGATTCGTGAAGATCGGGTGCACCCGGCTACTGCCGACCGGATAGCCGATCCACACTTGCAACGGCGGCGGCCCTGCCGGCGCTGCGCCCGGCACGGCGGGCATGGTTGCGCAACCCGCCAATGCGATAGCGCCGATGTAGAACATGACCGAGCGTGCGCGCATGGCAACCTCCTTCGTGATCGCGGCGAGAGTGCGAATTGTATGCAAACTCGATGCCGGTCCGGGAATGCGCAAGCCCTTTTCGGGCCCGGGACCGCAGATCCCCGCCGCGGGACGACGGTCAAGACCGCTAGGACTCGCCCTCTTTTTCCTTCACCCCTTGCACGAACGCGTCCTCGGTCTGCTTGCGCTCCTCCCCCCAGATCACCAGGAGAGCCATGATCCCGTAGATCGGCAGATGACCGACGAGCTCACGCCATCCGAGAAACGGTAGCGTGAGGTTGAACGGCACCCAGAGGATGAGCGTCATCAGCCGCACGAACGCGCCGGAGATGAGCAGGAGCCCGAACGTCAGCTCGACGGTGCCGGCGATGAGGATGAAATCGGCATTGCTGATGCCCGCGAAGCCGATCGCCGGGAAGAAGTTGAGCGGGTAGCGCTCGAGGAACTCCACGCCCATCGGCACGTTCCACAGCTTCTCGGTGAAGGCGAGCGTGACGATGCCGATCCCCGTCAACACGCGCAGCATGGGGACGGCGCGGGGCACGAGCCGCTCGATGGGACGGTGCAGACGCTTGAGCGTCATGTCGAGCGCCGCCGGGCCGCGTCCCATGACGAACATGAAGAACGCGACTCCGAGAAACAGCGCGTGCTCGAGCAGCAACAACGGCCCGAACCACAGGGCGCCGAGCAGCCAGATCAGCGCGAGAAGCACGGCGCCGGCGCGCGTCGCCGCCCCATACAGAAAGCTCAACGCGATGACGATCTCGGCAAGCGCGATCAGCCCGCCAAGAAAGTGGTGAGGGAGGGGGAGATTCGGCACGAACAGCTGCAGCTGCACGCCGGCCACCAGCAGCGGCACCGCCGTGTGGAGACCAAACACGAGCGGCATCCAGGACAGCAGCCGCTGGTAGTTCTCCCAGTCCATCCCGAGCTGTAGCGGGCCGGGGATGAAGTCCCGCCGTCCCCGCGATCGCCACGCAAGTATCGCCACGCCAGTGGCCGCGAGCGCGATGGCGAGCGGCACCGCCGTCTGCGCGGTGAACAGGTTCGAGAAGTCGACTGGATGCTGGCGCGAGACGAACCAGCGTTCGTGGAGAATCATAGGCTCGAGGTGCTCGAGGTGCTCGAAGTGCTCAAAGTGCTCGAGGTGCGGCGCTTCTCCCCTCGAGCACCTCGAGCACTTCGAGCACCTCGAGCACCTTCTACGCCACCGGCTGCCTCAAGATCGTCCTCAGCTTCTCAGCCTCGATCCGGCGAGGGTCCGAGAGGTAGATCTCGTGATGCCGACCCTTGAACGACAGTCCCTGCTGCTTCGCGAACGCGCGCATCCGGGCGATGGTCGACTGCTCCGCCGTGTAGGGACCGACGTGCAGTACCTGCACGCACTTGCCCTCGTCGAGCGTCTCGAGCGTCACCTGTGAAACCACCTCGTCCTTCTTGCGCTCCAGCAGTCGCGCGACCGCCTCGGCGAGGTGCTTCTTCGTGATGAACTCGGGGATGCGTATGAGAAGCTGCCAGCTCCACTCCACCGAGCTCCCTTCCTTCCACCACAGTCCCTCAAGCTTGGAAACGGCGTAATCGGAGCCCGCCGCCTTGCTCGCCATCTTGATGGTGAACGAGACGTTGTAGAGCGCACCAACCGCCGCCGTGAACTCGGGCCCGCCGGGCCGTCCGTGCCCGGTGATCGCGAGGTATCGCGCAGGGCCGACATCCACGAGCGCGGGCTCGCGCGGAGCCACGTACTCGCCGCGGTGCTCGGCGTAGAGGTCGAGTTTGGCAGGGGCCATGGTAATCCGATTGCGAAGTGCGGATTACGGATCCCGGATGCCGCGGGTAATCCTAATGAGCCGTTCAACCCGCAATCCGAAATCCGCAGTCCGCAATCTGCTATTCTCGCGCGACTCCACTCACCACGCTAGAATCTGAGCTTCGCACCCCATTTCTGCGAGGTAACCGCCATGTCCGCCCTGCGTGTCTCCTTCGTCGCCTTCGCCGCCCTCACCCTCGTCGCCGGCTGCGCCCGGGATGAAACCGAGGCCACCGGCGACAGCGCCGCCGGCGTTGCCGCTCCGGCTGAGTTCGCCCGTGCCGCCAGCATCGAGGGCGGGTTCAAGACGCCCGAGTCCGTGCGGTTCGACCCGATCGACGATGTGTATTTCATCTCGAACATCAATGGGTCCCCGGATCAAAAGGACAACAACGGGTTCATCTCGCGCGTGCGCGCCGAAGGCGGGGAGATCGATTCGCTCATGTTCATCGCCGGGGGCCGCGGTAGCGTCACCCTCCACGCGCCGAAAGGACTCGCGCTCACGGGCGACACCCTCTGGGTCACGGACATCGACGTCGTCCGCGCATTCGACAAGAAGACCGGCAGTCCGATCGCATCCTATCCGGTTCGAGGCGCGGTGTTCCTCAACGACATCGTGGCCGGCCCCGACGGGGCGCTCTACATCACCGACACCGGCATTCGATTCACCGACTCGGGGGTCTCGCATCCCGGTCCCGACCGCATTTTCAAGCTCACTCGCGCCGGAGAGGTATCAACGGCGTTCCAATTCAGGCCGGCCATCGGCCCGAACGGCATCGCGTGGGATGACGCCAATCAGCGGTTCATCGTGGGGGGCTTCGCCGAGAACCAGATCGTCACGTGGAAACCCGGCGAGACGCGCACGACGACGATCGCCACCGGCAAAGGTCAGTTCGATGGTATCGAGCGGCTCGCCGACGGCCGCGTGCTCATCTCGACGTGGACCGACTCGAGCATCTACGTCCTCGACGGCTCCGCCCTCGTTCGCGCCGTTCCCGGCGTCCCGAGCCCGGCCGACATTGGCGTGGACACCAAGCGCAATCGCGTCGCCGTCCCGATTTTCGGGGGAGATCGCGTGGAGCTGTTCGCGATCCCGGCCAAGGACGGGATGTGAACAAGCACCGGCTCGCGCTCGCCGCGGCGGCGCTCGTCGCCGCCTCGGCGTGCGCACGGAGCGCCGAGCAATCACAAGCGACTGACGACGCGCGTCGTCTGCCGACGGGCGTGCGCCTCGATCCGGCCGGGCGCAGCGTCGACGTGGGATCCATGCCGCTGGCGATGACGCTCTCGCCGGACAACCGCCACGTCGTGCTCCTGCTCAACGGGTGGCGCGAGCAGGGGTTGCAGGTTCTGGATCGCGCGACCGGGGCGGTTGTCCAGACGGTCACGCAGAAAGCCGCGTTCATCGGTCTGGCGTTCTCGCCGCGCGCGAACGTGCTGTTCGTCTCCGGCGGGAATCAGGATGTCGTCTACGGCTACGACTGGAGCAACGGTCGGGCGACTCTCCGTGACTCGGTGATCCTCGCGCGGAAGCCGGACCCGCGTCGCTCGGGAACCCGCTACCCGGCCGGCCTCGCCGTTTCCCCCGACGGCACGCGGCTGTACGTGGCCGAGAACCTCGCTGATTCGCTGGTGGTGGTCGACCTCGGCTCGGGGGCTATCGTCTCGCGCCACGCGACGGAGCGATACCCGTACGGTGTCGCGGTGGCGCCTAACGGCGAGGTGTACGTGTCGGCCTGGGGTGGTCACACGGTGTCGGTCTTCACACCCACTGAGCATGGCGGGCTCGACGACGGCGGTCGCATCCGCGTCGGCCGGCATCCGTCGGCGCTCGCGCTCAACGCCGATGGCTCGCGTCTCTTCGTCGCATCAGGCAGCACCGATCGCATCGCGGTGGTCGATACGCGCGCGAAGCGTCTCGTGAAGCATCTCGACGATCCGCCACCCGAGGGACCCGCCGAGGGGAGCACGCCGAACGCGTTGGCGCTCTCGGCCGACGGCAAGCGGTTGTTCGTCGCCGAGGCGGACGCGAACGCCGTGGGCATCTTCGACCTGTCGGCGGTGGCGTCGAACGACACGACTGCTCGCGGCGACGACCTGCTCGCCGGACGCATCCCGGTCGGCTGGTATCCCACGGCGCTCGCGCTCGCCGGCGACACGCTCTGGGTCGTGAACGGCAAGGGGCACGGCACCTCCCCAAACCCGGACTACCCGCACCCGGGCACCGGCACGCATCTCTCGCGTCCGACGTCGTACACCCTGGGCCAGCTCTCCGGCACGGTCACGATCCTGCCGAACGCCGGCGTACGCGGCCGCGACCTCGAGGCGTTCAGCGAGCGAGTCGCGCGCGCGAACAACTGGACCTCGAGACGTCCGCCCTCGTCGCCGTATCCGCCGATCGAGCACGTCATATACATCATCAAGGAGAACCGCACCTACGATCAGGTGCTCGCCGATCTCCCGCAGGCGGACGGCGACACGTCGCTGCTCTTCTTCCCGCGATCCGTGTCCCCCAACCACCACGCGCTCGCCGAGCGATTCGGCATCTACGACCGGTTCTTCGTCAACGCGGAGGTGAGCCCCGACGGTCACAACTGGTCGGTCGCCGCGTATACCACCGACTATCTCCAGAAAACGGTCCCGTCGAACTACTCGGATCGCGGTCGCACCTACGACTACGAGGGGACGAACCGCTGCACGGCCCCGCCGTGCGAGCCGCCCGAGGATGACGTGGCCGAGCCGGCGAGCGGGTACCTGTGGGATCTGGCCGAGCGGGCAGGCATCACATTCAGGAACTACGGCGAGTTCGTCATCCCGGAGGGTATCGATCCCGAGTCACGGATGCCGGCGGGGTACAAGGGGAGCAAGCCGTTCCTCGCGGCGAATACCAACCGCGAGTTTCCCGGCTACGACCTCAACATCACCGATCAGCGTCGCACCGATGTGTTTCTCGCCGAGTTCGCGCAATTCGTCAGCGACGGGCGGATGCCGCAGCTGATCGTGCTGCGGCTACCCAACGACCACACCGCGGGCGCCCGCGCCAACGCGCCGACGCCGCGTGCCTACATGGCCGACAACGATCTGGCGCTGGGACGCATCGTCGAGGCGATCTCCCGGTCGCAGTTCTGGCGGAGCACGGCGATCTTCGTCGTCGAGGATGACGCGCAGAACGGCCCGGACCACGTCGACTCACACCGCACTCCGTTCTTCCTGATCTCCCCCTGGGCGCGGCCGGGGGTGCACCATCGCTTCACGAACACCACCGACGTCGTCGCGACGATGGAGGAGATCCTCGGGCTCGGCTCGCTGTCGCAGTTCGATTACTACGGCCGGCCGCTGCGCGATGTCTGGACGGAATCGCCGGACATCGCTCCCTATCGCGCGCTCATTCCGGCCGTTCCGCTCGATGAGCGCAACCCGGCGCAGGGTCGCGGGGCCCGCGAGTCGGAGCGGTTGGATCTGGCGTTCGAGGACATCGCCGATGAGGATCTATTCAATCAGATTCTGTGGCGGGCGATCAAGGGCGAGCACGTTCCCTACCCGGGTCCCACGCGGATGTCCGCCCTGGAGTGGAAGCGAGCGAGATGAGTCCAGGGTGCTCGGGGTGCTCAAGGTAGTCGGAGTGCCCAGGGGCTAACCCAGTTGCGTCACGCGCCGTAAAATTTTTGAGCACCCTGAGCACCCTGAGCACCCCAACACCAGAGGCCGCAATGCAGACTCCGCAGTATGACGCGATCGTCGTGGGATCGGGAATCTCCGGGGGCTGGGCCGCGAAGGAGCTGACCGAGAAAGGGCTGCGCGTACTGCTGCTCGAGCGGGGGCGCAACGTCGAGCACATCAAGGACTACGTCAACGCCACGAAAGGACCGTGGGAGTATCCCCATCGCGGCGGCCGCACACGGGCGATGGAAGAGGCGTATCCCGTGCTCAAGCGCGACTACCCACTGAACGAGAAGAACCTCGAGTTCTGGGCGTCCGACAAGGATTCGCCGTACACCGAGGTGAAGCGCTTCGACTGGTTCCGAGGCTATCAGGTCGGCGGGCGGTCGCTCATGTGGGGACGGCAAAGCTACCGGCTGAGCGATTTCGACTTCGAGGCGAACGCGAAAGACGGCATCGCGATCGACTGGCCCATCCGGTACGCCGAGATCGCGCAGTGGTACGATCACGTGGAACAGCATGCCGGCATCTCGGGATCACGCGAGCGGATGCCTCAGCTTCCCGACGGACAATTCCAGCCGGCCATCCCGCTCAACTGTGCGGAGGAGGTCGTCGCCGGTCGTCTCGCCAAGCTGTTCGATGGACGGCGCCGCATCATCCCGGGGCGGTGCGCGAACGCGACGCAGCCGCTGCCTGGGCGACAGGCGTGTCAGTACCGGGATGCGTGCTGGCTCGGATGCCCGTACGGCGGCTACTTCAGCACGCAGTCCTCGACGCTGCCGGCGGCGATGAAGACGGGCCGCCTAACGCTCAAGCCCTTCTCGATCGTCAGCGAGGTGCTCTACGATCGGGATCGCAAGCGCGCGACGGGCGTGCGGGTGCTCGACGCGGTGAGCAACGAGACCGTCGACTACACCGCGCGCGTCGTCTTCCTCTGCGCGTCGGCGCTCAACTCGACCTGGCTGCTCATGCGCTCGGCCACCGACGTGTGGCCCGGCGGGCTCGGGAGCAGCTCGGGCGAGCTCGGCCATAATCTGATGGATCACCACTTCCGCGCCGGCGCCGAGGGGGAGATCGAGGGGCTGGACGACAAGTACGTGTACGGACGTCGTCCCACCGGGTTCTACATTCCGCGGTATCGTAACCTCTTTGGCGAGAAGCGGCCGTACCTGCGTGGATTCGGCTACCAGGGTGGTGCCGATCGCGCGGGCTGGTGGCGAGCGGTGTCGGAGCTGGGCGTCGGCGGCGCGTTCAAGGACCGGATGGCGCAGCCGGGCGGCTGGGGGATCGGCGCCACCGCGTTCGGCGAGATGCTGCCTAACCACGCCAACCAGGTTTCCATCGACACGACGAAGACCGACAAGTGGGGGATGCCGGTGCTCAAGATCGATTGCGCCACCGGCGAGAACGAGCGCCTCATGCGGCGGGACATGATCGCCGACATGGCCGACATGCTCGAGCAGACGGGCGTGAAGAACGTGAGGACGTTCGACAACGAGTATTTCCCGGGGATGGGGATCCACGAGATGGGGACGGCGCGGATGGGGCGCGATCCGAAAACCTCGGTGCTCAACAAGTGGAACCAGGTGTGGGACGCGCCGAACGTGTTCGTGACCGACGGCGCCTGCATGGTGTCCGCCGCCTGTCAGAACCCATCGCTGACGTACATGGCGCTCACCGCCCGGGCCGCGGACTACGCGGTGAGTGAGCTGACTCGCCGCACCCTCTGATCGGAGCGACGTCGATGACTGCACCCGAAGATACACGCGGCGTGATCCATCGCCGCGAGGCCATCCGCCGCGTCGGCTTGATGCTCGGCGGCATCTCCTTCGTCGGCGGCACCGCGCTGCTGACCGCCTGCGAGCGCGAGCGTCCCGCCGCGGGAGCGTCGCGCATCGGCGAGTTCACCGCCGACGACATCGCCTTCCTGGACGAGGTCGCTGACACGATGCTCCCGGAGACGAGCACGCCCGGGGCGAAGGCGGCGCGGACCGGCGCGTTCATGGCGCTCATGGTGACGGATACCTACGAGCCGAAGGACCAGCAGGTCTTCCGCGAGGGGATGCGCAAGCTGAACGAGGCGAGCCGGCAGGCGAACAACACGGACTTCATGTCGGCGACGCCGCAGCAACGGCTCGCGCTCCTCGAGACGCTGGATCGCGAGCAGAAGACCTACACCGACGCCCGGGACGCGGCTCGCCGCGAGCAGCGGCCGAGCGCCGAGGAGCATTTGCCCGATCAGCGGCAGGAGGCCGCTCCAGGGACGCCGACGACGATCACCGCCGACGCGCCTGCCCACTACTTCCGGATGATGAAGGAGCTGGCGCTGCTCGGGTATTTCACGTCGGAGATCGGCTACACCCAGGCGCAGCGGTACGTCGAGTCGCCGGGGCGGTTCGATCCGTGCGTGCCGTACACCCCTGGCGAGAAGGCCTGGGCGCCGCACGCCTGACGTGAAACCAGGTGCTCGAGGTCATCGAAGTGCTCAAGGTGCTCAGGGCGCATCCCCTCGAGCACCTCGAGCACCTTGACTCCCTCGAGCACCTCGACGCATGACCTGGCGCCGCTGGCTCATCACGATCGTCTCGTTCGCCGCCAGCATCGGCGTCTCGGTCTGGATCATCTTCGAGAGCTGGCCGGTCGAGGAGCGTTCGGTCGGGCTGCCGCTCTTCGCCCACGCGCTCTGCGCCGCGGCGGTGGCACTCGATCTCACGCTCCGCGCGATGAAGATCCGACTGAGCGGCGCATCGCTCGGCATCCCCGTTTCGTTCGGCGTCGCGATGCGCACCGGGCTCGCCGGCGACTTCGCGGCCGCGATCACCCCCGCTCGAACCGGCGCCGAGCCCGCCCGGTATCTCGTGCTCGCCAAGGCGCGGATTTCCCCAGCCGCCACCTTTCTGCTGCTCTTCGCCGAGCTCTTCCTCGAGATGCTCGCGCTCGTCGTCGTCGCGATGGGAATCGCGCTCTTCTTCACCGACGAGCCCGACACCAGCCTCGGCTGGATCGTCGGGCTCGTCGGCGGTTATGCGACGTTCGTCATCGGCGTGGGGATGGCGGCGGTGCTGCTCGCCTGGAGACGCTCGAGCGGACCGCCACCCTGGTGGGCGAGGCGCATTGGATTCAACGCGCTCCGGTGGCGCGGCATTCAGCGATCGCTCCGTCGGTTGCGGTCGAGCGCGACGCTCATCCGGAACGCCAGGCTCGACTACTTCCTTCTTGGCCTCGTCGTGTCGGTGCTGCACGTGCTGGCGCGACTGGCGGTGCTGCCGATCATCGTCTACTCGTTAGGAGGGGAAGCGCCGCTCTCGAAGCTCGTGCTGTGGCCGCTCGCGCTCTTCTACGGCTCGGTCGTCGCGCCCGTGCCCGGCGGAGGCGGCATCGTCGAGGTCGGTTTCAAGGCGACGCTCGGCGGCGTGATCCCGGTCGCGCTGTTCGGCGCGTCGCTCGTATGGTGGCGCTTCTACACATTCTACCTGTACATTCTCCTCGGCGCGCTCGCGGCCGGCGGCACCGTCCTCCGGGCGCTTCGCTCCGCGGAGGAGAACGGAAGCATCGGGGAGAACGGTACGGCTGACGTCACTCCCGCCGAGCCCCACGAGGCACTCTCCGTCGATCACCAGGTGGCCGATCGGGTTCCGTGAGATCACTTACGCGCTGCGCCCTCCTCGTGGTTGTAGTTGGTGCGTGCGGTGGCGATGCCGACCAGACGGCGTCCGACAGCGTCGCCGCGGGCCCCGCCATTACCATCCGCCGCGCGCGCGAGGTCGACCTCACCGGTGATCGCCGGCCGGAACGGTTCGTGGTCCTCGCGAGCGGACCGCGGCACGACTCACTCGACGTCACCCTCGAGATTCGCTCGCCCGAGGATTCCCTCCTCTACACGGACTCCTGGGACTCCGGGATGTACTTCCGCTACGACGACCGCTCGCAGCTCACCGACTCGGCGGTCGAGCAGCGCGTGCGCGCGCAGATCGACTCGTTGCTCGGCAATACCTCGTTCCGCCCCGGCGGCAGCGAGCTGACGACCGATGAGCGAGTGAACCGCGACGGGATGCGCGACGCGATCCGGTACGACATCGCGGAGGACATGTGGCGGCGCGCGAATCGGATCCCGATCGATTCGTCGACGCCGCCGACCGCCCTCGATGCGGTGGAGGCGTTCGCCCGCGACAGCGTGAGCGACGCGCGCGTGGAGTCGCTGGTGGCGGAGCTGCGGGCGCGGCCGACCTTCCGGTACTTCGCGGGCGGCGAGGCGACGTACGAGATCGCGTGGTCCCAGGAGGAGGGGAGGTTCGTGACCGTGGCGGCGTGTTGTTGACGC
>JAICNG010000156.1 GCA_025931335.1 Gemmatimonadaceae bacterium
ACGCCTCGCGCACCGCAAAGGACGCCAACTCCTCAGCCCGGGCTGCATCGACCGCCCCGGTCGCGAGCAGGTCCTCGGCGAAGGCGCGCTGGTCGGCATCGAACTGCGAGCTGGCCAGGACGGCGTCCGTGGTGTCCTGAATCCACGGCGCCTGATCATATGTGCTGTCGCGCCAGCTCTCCGCGAGCAGGCGGCTCACCACGGGCTGCCGGTTCGCGTACACCGGTCGCACGGTCGTGACGGTCGCGGCGATCGCGGCCAGTGCCCCGGCCGCGAGCGCGATTTGTCGGACGAGCGAACGTGACATCAACTCTCCACTCCAGGGGGAATCATGCGAAGAGACCGGCGCGACGTCGACTTCCAGGGCGTGGCGGCCGGTCTCTGGCCCCCGAAAGTTAAACGGGCTTGCTTGGATTCTCGATGGGGTAGAGAGGGGGTTAACTTCTGAGGTGCTCGAGGTGCTCGAGGTGCTCGAGGTGCTCGAGGGTCGGCTGTTTCACCCTTGAGCACCTCGAGCACCTCGAGCACCTTGAGCACCTCTTTAACGACTCGCACCTCGAGATGACCCACCTCCAGCTCCCCATTCGACGCAGCTTCCTCGAGACCTTCCGGCGCGACGCCTGGTGGGTTCAGCCGGCCATCGTGTTGGGCGTCCTCACCGCTTTCCTTATCTATGCGACGTGGGCGGCGTTCCAGAACGCCAACTACACCTACGGTCCATACCTGTCCCCCTTCTACTCCCCGGTAATCTTTGGGGATCCGGCCCACGCGTGGCTCGGTCCGCGGCCGGGGTGGTGGCCGGGATGGCTCCCGTTTTCCCCCGCGCTCATCATCCTCCCCTTCCCCGGGCTCTTTCGCGTCACCTGCTATTACTACCGCGGGGCCTACTACAAGGCGTTTTGGGCCGACCCTCCGGCATGCAGCGTCGGCGAGCCCCGGAAATCATATCGCGGCGAAAAGACGCTCCCCCTCGTGCTTCAGAACGTGCACCGGTACTTCCTCTACATTTCGCTGATCTTCCTCGGGATTCTCCTGTACGACGTGTACAAGGCGCTGTGGTTCGCGGATTCCGCGACCGGAGCGACGGAGTTCGGCATCGGCGTCGGCACGCTCGTGCTCGCGCTCAACGTCTTTCTGCTCGGCGGCTACACGCTCGGGTGTCATTCGCTGCGCCATGTCGTGGGCGGGCACCTCGACCAGCTGTCCGGCGCGCCCGTTCGCCGCACCGCGTACAGCTGCGTGACGTGCCTCAACGGTCGTCACATGCGGTGGGCGTGGATGAGCCTCATCGGCGTCGCCTTCGCCGACATCTACGTTCGGCTCTGCGCGACCGGCGTGTGGACCGACTGGAGGCTGATCTAATGGCCCAGTACGACACGCTCGACCACGACGTCCTGATCATCGGCGCCGGGGGAGCGGGGCTGCGCGCCGCCATCGAGGCGGCGAGCATGGGCGCGCGAGTCGGTGTCGTCTGCAAATCCCTGCTTGGGAAGGCGCACACGGTCATGGCCGAGGGCGGTGTGGCGGCCGCGATGGCCAACGTCGACGATCGGGACAACTGGCGCGTGCACTTCGCCGACACGATGCGAGGCGGCCAGTATCTCAACAACTGGCGCATGGCCGAGCTGCACGCCAAGGAAGCACCCGCCCGCGTGCGTGAGCTCGAGGCGTGGGGGGCGCTGTTCGATCGCACGCCGGACGGCCGCATCCTCCAGCGCAACTTTGGCGGCCACCGGTATCCCCGGCTCGCGCACGTGGGAGACCGCACCGGCCTCGAGATGATTCGAACCCTCCAGGATCACGGCATTCATCGCGGGCTCGACGTCTACATGGAGTGCACGGTCGTTCGCCTGCTCAAGGACGGCGACCGCGTGGCGGGCGCGTTCGGCTACGACCGCGAGCGGGGACGGTTCCGGCTCTGGCGCGCCAAAGCCGTCGTCCTGGCCACCGGCGGCATCGGCAAGTCCTTCCGCATAACGAGCAACAGCTGGGAGTACACCGGGGATGGACACGCGCTGGCCTATGATGCCGGCGCCGAGCTCGTCGACATGGAGTTCGTGCAGTTCCATCCCACCGGCATGGTGTGGCCGCCGAGCGTGCGCGGGCTGCTCGTGACGGAGGGCGTGCGGGGCGAGGGGGGCATCCTCCTCAATCGTGAAGGCCGCCGCTTCATGTTCGATGACATCCCGGAGAACTACCGGGCGCAGACGGCCGACAACGAAGAGGAAGGCTGGCGCTACGTGATCGGCGACAAGACGGCGCGCCGCCCTCCCGAGCTGCTCACCCGCGACCACGTGGCGCGGTCGATCGTGCGGGAGGTGCGCGAAGGGCGCGGCTCGCCACACGGCGGCGTCTTCCTCGACATCGCCTGGATCAAGCGCCGGCTCCCGAACGCGCCGGAGCACATTCGCAAGAAGCTCCCGAGCATGTATCACCAGTTCAAGGAGCTGGCGGACATCGACATCACGGCGCAACCGATGGAAGTCGGTCCGACGACCCACTACATGATGGGCGGCGTGCGCGTCGATGGCGATTCGCAGATGTCCACCGTGCCCGGGCTCTTCGCGGCGGGTGAGGTCGCCGCCGGCCTGCACGGCGCCAACCGGCTGGGCGGAAACTCGCTCTCCGATCTGCTCGTGTTCGGCAAGCGGGCCGGAGAGTTCGCCGCGCGATTCGCGCAGGAGCGGCCCGCGGTACGAGTGGACGAGCGCGAGGCCGACGCCGCCATCCACGAGGCGTTGGCGCCTTTCGAGCGACCATCGAACGGCGCCCACGGACCCTATCAGATTCAGGACGAGCTGCAGGACTTCATGCAGGACCTGGTCGGCATCGTTCGGAACGAAGCCGACATGCGTCGGGCGCTCGAGCGTATCGACCGCCTTCGGGGCGAGGCGTCCCGCGTCGCGGTCTCCGGACATCGCGAGTACAATCCGGGGTGGCACACGGCGCTCGACCTTCGCTGCATGCTGATCGTGTCCGAGGCCATCACGCGGGCCGCGCTCGAGCGCAAAGAGAGCCGCGGCGCGCAGTTCCGCGAGGACTTTCCCGAGAAGGATCCGGAGTACGCGCGCTTCAACATCGTCGTCCGCAAAGGATCCGACGGCCGCATGGAGCTGGACCGTCGACCCATCCCGGCACTGCCCGCGGAGCTGGCGGCCGTCATCGAGGAGATGAAGTAATGGTGAGCGAAGTACTCAAGCCCGACCTCGCGGAGCCCGGTCGCGTGCAGGAGAAGGCGCCCCCCGACCGCAAGCCGGAGCCCACGGGCCGCGCCACCTTCAAGATCTGGCGGGGCGATGCGACCCGCGGCGAGCTGGTGGCCTACACCACGCACGTGAGCGAAGGGATGGTCGTCCTCGACGCGATCCATCAGATCCAGGCCGAGCAGGCGAACGACCTCGCCGTGCGATGGAACTGCAAGGCGGGAAAGTGCGGCTCCTGCTCGGCCGAAGTGAACGGCATGCCGAAGCTCATGTGCATGACGCGGCTGAGTGACCTCGACCTGACGAAGCCGGTGACCGTCGAGCCGATGCGCGCCTTTCCCCCGCTGCGCGACCTTGTCACCGACGTGTCATGGAACTTCGAGGTAAAGCGGTCGATCGCGCCGTTCACGCCGCGCCCCCCGGATGCCCCCGATGGCACCTGGCGGATGGCCCAGTCGGATGTCGACCGCGTGCAGGAATTCCGGAAGTGCATCGAGTGCTATCTGTGCCAGGACGTCTGCCACGTGCTGCGCGATCACCAGATGCACGATCGGTTCATCGGCCCGCGCTTTCTCGTCTACGCCGCGGCGCTGGAGATGCACCCGCTCGACGTCGCGGACCGCGTGCCCGCGCTCAAGGAAAAGCACGGCATCGGCTACTGCAACATCACGAAGTGCTGCACCGCCGTGTGCCCCGAGAACATCACCATCACCGACAACGCGATCATCCCGCTCAAGGAGCGCGTGGTCGATGAGTACTTCGATCCGATTGGGCGGTTGGTGAAAATCTTTAGTAGAAAGAGCGTGAGATAGCGATTGCGGATTGCGGACTGCAGATTGCGGGTGAACACCCTCCTCGCACCGGCGGTCTTACCAGCGATCCGCAACCCGCACTCCGCAATCGTCTCTTATGTTCCCCCTGAAACCCATCTCTCGCGAAAGCATTCCCGCCGCGCTCGAGAAAGCCGAGCGGTATCGCCTGCTCGCCGAGCCCACGGCGGCCGAGAGCATTTGCCTCGACGTGCTCGCCCTCGAGCCGGACAATCAGCAGGCGGCCATCACGCTGCTGCTCGCGATCACCGACCAGTTCCCCGACGCGCCCGCCGAGGGAGAGCGGCGCGCGCGCGAGGTGCTGCCGCGGCTGCGCGATGAGTACAAGCGCGCGTACTACGAGGGGATCATCTACGAGCGGCGCGCGAAGGCGCAGCTCCACCGCGGCGCACCGGGTGCCGGCGAGATCGCGTATGACTGGTTTCGTAAGGCGATGACCCTGTACGAGCGCGCCGAGACCCTCCGCCCGCCGGGAAACGACGAGGCGATTCTGCGCTGGAATACCTGCGCGCGGATGCTCGAGCGCGACACGGACCACGTGCATCCGCCGGTCGAGCGGGACTACGAGCCGAGTCTCGAGTAACTCGCCGTTGGGAAAATGTAAGGAGTTGTAACGGCCGCCGTACACGCGGGGTCACTCACCGTGAACGTGCTGCTGACCATGAATGCGCACTTGTCAGCGATCGGCTCACATCACATCGTTCACGCTCCGGACACATCCCCTCGGGCTGACCGTCGGCGTTACAACGCGATGACACGGAGCGATGCCGGCTCATCGCTCCGCCCGTCAGCTCACGCCCACTAGGGAGGCGTACCCATGAACGTAAATGTCTGCACACGCTCCATCCTGGCCGCCATGGCAATCGTGGCGGCGCTCCTGGCACCGAGTCGCGTGCTCGCGCAGGGAACGGCG
>JAICNG010000183.1 GCA_025931335.1 Gemmatimonadaceae bacterium
GAGGAGCAGCGCGTGGGCGCCTGACGAGTCGACGTCGTTGGCCCGCTCGCCGTCCGGCGCGGCGGGGGCGACGCGGACCGAGCCGTCGTCCCGTTCCACAGCCGCTCGCCCGTTCATGGCGACCCATTCGATCAGGCGCGTTCCGCTGGGCACGACAGGACCTGGATCGGTGGAGTCGGTACCGAGGTCGCGGCCCCCTGGCCACGCCGCCGGCCCGCTCTCGGTGGCAAGCGCGATAGGCCCCCGCGCGTCGGTCTGCGCGTAGATCTCGACCCGCGCCACGGCGAGCGTCGTCCGGATCACATCGGCGATCGCCTGCAATGCGGCGCCGGCGCTGCCCACGTTGAGCGTCTCGGCCCCAAGCGATGCGAGGCGATCGACCTCGGCCGCACGCCGGCGCGCGTTCGCGGCCTCGCGCCGCGCGCGATCGAGCAGCTGCGCGGCGACGACGCTCGTCACCAGAAACGCCGCGAGCACGAGCCAGTTGAGCGGATCGGCGAGCGCGAACGTGTAGTACGGCGGGAGAAAGAAGAAGTTGAACGCCAGGAACGCGACGGCCGACAACGAGAGCCCTACGCCGCGTCCGCCACGAGCGCTGCCCCCCAGCACGACCAGCAGGTAGGCGAGAGCGACGTGGATGCCACTGAGCCAGGGGCGCACCGCGAACAGTCCCGCCGTGACGACCGCCAGGACGCCGAGCCAGCCGAGCTGTTGCCGTGTGAAGGGCATGGCGGGGGAATCAGCTCCCGAGCTGGAATCGGTATCCGACGCCCGGCTCCGTGATGATGAGGCGGGGTCGCACCGGATCGAGCTCGAGCTTGCGCCGAAGGCTCGCGACATGGACCCGCAGATATTGTTGCGCGTCGCCGTGAGATCGCGCCGGCCAGACGGCCGCGAAGAGCTGGCGGTGGGTGAGCGTGCGCCCAGCCTGCGTCGCGAGGGTGCGCAGCAGGTCCCACTCGATCGGCGTCAGATGCACCGCCGCACCCTGCACGGTGACGGCTCGTGCCACGAGGTCGATGATCAGGCGATCGGCCACGATGCGCGTGTCGCCGGCGCTTGCATCGCCGCGAGCGGCGCGGCGCAGGAGCGCCCTCACGCGCGCCTGGAGCTCGGTCGTGTTGAAGGGCTTGGTGACGTAGTCATCCGCGCCGGCATCGAGCAGCGAGACCTTCTCGGTGTCGGAGTGGCGCGCCGACAGGACCAGGATCGGGGCGCGCGACCAATCGCGGAGCCGCCGGCAAACCTCGATCCCTTGCATGTCGGGGAGCCCGAGGTCCAGAACGACGACGTCGGGTCTCTCGGCGGCGGCGAGGTCGAGGGCGTCAGATCCGGATGCGGCATCGAGGACCCGAGTGTCCTCCGAGGCGAGCGCGTTGCGCACGACGCGCCGGATCTGTGGCTCATCGTCGACGACGAGCAGCGTCAGCCTGGTCACGGAGCGAACAGTCCTCGAGTCGCGACCAGTGAAGGATAACGCGACCGTGGCCCTGGCGGTGCTCGAGGTGGGCATGGTAATCGGGAGGGTCGTCCCCGGCTCGACGAGGTAGCGGCCCTTGGCCCATGGCCCTTGACCCTGCCCTAATGGCATATTCCGCCGGTCCGACACGGAGCTGAGCATCATGTCGCTGTCAGCCGCTTCCCAGAACCTCCGCTACACCCCCTTCCACGACATCCACGCCGCGCTCGGCGCCAAGCTCGTGCCCTTCGCCGGCTACGAGATGCCCGTGCAATACCCGGCCGGGATCACCGCCGAGCACAAGGCGGTGCGCGAGAAGTGCGGGCTGTTCGACGTCAGCCACATGGGCGAGTTCATCATCCGCGGCAAGGACGCCGTCGCGTTCACGAACTACGTGACCTCGAACGACGTCGCCGCCCTCGCGGTGGGACAGGTGCAGTACTCCACGCTTCTGAATGAAGGCGGCACGATCGAGGACGACTGCCTGGTCTACCGGTTCGCCGACCGCATCATGATGGTCGTCAACGCGTCGAACCGGGAGAAGGACTTCGAGCACATCTCGCGCTATGCGTCACGCTTCGAGGTCACGCTCGAGGACTTCAGCGATGACGTCGCCCTCCTCGCGCTCCAGGGTCCGGAGGCGGAGACGATCCTCCAGCGGCTCACCGACACGAAGCTCTCCGACATCCAGTACTACCACTTCGACGAGGGCGACGTCGCGCGAATCCCCACCGTCATCTCGCGCACGGGCTACACCGGCGAGGACGGCTTCGAGCTCTACTTCCGCCCCGAATACGCGGCGAGCATGTGGGACGCACTCACCGACGGCACCGGCGTCACCCCCGCCGGACTCGGCGCACGCGACACGCTGCGTCTCGAGATGGGCTTCGCCCTCTACGGCAACGACATCGACTCGACGACGACGCCCCTCGAGGGCGGCCTCGCCTGGCTGGTGAAGCTCGAGAAGGGCGACTTCGTGGGACGCGAGGCGCTCGTGAGGCAGAAGGAGCAGGGTCTCCAGCGCAAGCTCTCCGGCTTCGTGATGCGCGACAAGGCCTTCCCGCGCCACGGCTACCCGGTGTTCCACGGCGGCAAGCAGCACGGCCTCGTCCGCAGCGGCACGGTGA
>JAICNG010000001.1 GCA_025931335.1 Gemmatimonadaceae bacterium
CGTCTGCTTCGACCGCGAAGAGACGACCGTGGGCGGCGCCATCCTCGGAGCCGGACTCGGCGGGTGGATCGGGTTGCTGATGGGTCGAGGCGACCGCTGGCGCGTCGAGGCCGTGCCGCAGCGGGTGAGCGTGATGCCCGCGAGCAACGTGGGCGTGCGAGTCGGCGTTTCGTACCCGTTCTAGTGAACTGCGTCTGAATTGGTGAGTGCAGTGGCAGTAAGGGCGACGGCAACCGCGACGACAATTTTGCCGCAGAGAACGCGTAGCGCGCAGAGGACTGCACCCGCTGGGAGCCGTTGTCAAACGCCGCTGTGGTTGACGTTTCTCTGCGTCCTCTGCGCTCTCCGCGGTAAATTTGCCCTTGCCGTGCTGTTTTTGCCGTCGAAGAATCCGTGTTGATGCGAGGTTGCCGTTCGCGCGTCGCTGCGGCTCCGGGGACCCCCTGCACTCAGGACCTCAGACGCAGTTCATAGGTGGTGCGGGCTCGCCCCGGGATCCCGCGCGCTTGTTCTTTCGGACGAAGTGGGTCATGATCGAGGGCGACGTCCCGGCCCGCGACGCCACTGGGGGGAAATGCATCTGTTGACGATGCCGAGGCACCCGAGCGCCTTCCTTTCCGTGGCCATGTCCATCGGGGCTTTCGCCACTGTGGTGGTGTTCGTCGCGGTCATGCCGCCCGTCGTCCCGCTGCCCTGGTAGCGGTGGCATCTCGCCCCGAGCAGCCTCAGCTCCGCCGCCGGTTCGGTCTCCTGCCCGCGACGGCGCTGAACATGACCAACATGCTCGGCGCGGGTCCGTTCATCACGATCCCGCTCCTCATGTCGGCGCTCGGTGGGCCGCAGGCGTTGTTGGGATGGATCGTGGCGCTCGTGATCGTGATCTGCGACGGGATGGTGTGGAGCGAGCTGGGCGCGGCGATGCCCGGGTCGGGCGGATCGTTCCATTACCTCCGCGAGGCGTTCGGGCGCGCGCGATTCGGGCGGCTGATGGCGTTCCTGTTCGTCTGGCAGTTTCTGCTCAGCGGGCCGCTGGAAATCGCCTCGGGCTACATTGGGTTCGCCGCGTACGCCGGTTACCTCTGGAAGGGCCTCACGCGCCCCGAATCGATCGCGCTCATTGTCGGCGTGGGGCTGGTGAACATCGCCCTGCTCTACCGTCACATCCACTCGATCGCGACGATCACGATTTCGCTTTGGACCGGCACGCTGGTGACCGTGCTCGCGGTCATCGTGACGGGTGCCGTGCACTTCAACCCACGCATCGCCTTCGACTTTCCACCGAACGCATTCAACTTTTCACTGGGCTTCTTCCTCGGGCTCGGCGCGGCCGCACGCATCGGCATCTACGACTATCTGGGCTATTACGACGTCTGCTACATCGGCGACGAAGTGCGCGACCCCGGTCGCGTCATCCCCCGGTCGATCCTCATCAGCACTGCCGCCGTGGCTGCGATCTACATCGGCATCAATCTGTCGATCATCGGGGTAGTGCCGTGGCGGGAGTTCGTCCCGGCGTCCGCACACCCGGAGTCGAGCTTCATCGTCTCGGTGTTCATGCAGCGGATCTACGGCGAGGGCGTGGCGACGATCTTCACCCTGCTGATTCTCTGGACCGCGTTCGGATCGGTGTTCGCCCTGCTGCTGGGATACTCGCGCATCCCCTTCGCGGCGGCGAAGAGCGGCTACTTCTTTCGCCCCTTCGCCCGGCTGCACCCCACGAAGGACTTTCCGTACGTCTCGTTGCTCGTGCTCGGGGCGATCTCGATCATCGCCGGCTTCTTTTCGTTAGGCACCGTGATCGACGCCCTCATCGTCACGCGCATCCTGGTGCAGTTCATGGGGCAAGTCGTCGGCTTGATCCTGCTGCGGCGGCACGCACCGGACATGCCTCGGCCGTTCCGCATGTGGCTCTATCCGCTTCCGGCGCTCGTCGCGCTCCTGGGGTGGATCTTCCTGTTCGCCACCACCCAGCTCCAGGTCATCCTGTTTGGCCTGGGGGTCCTGGCCATCGGGTGTCTGGCGTTCCTCGTCTGGTCGTGGCGCACCAACCGCTGGCCGTTCGGCCCCGTCGAGGCCATGGTGACCTGATGGCTCCCCTCGTGCTCCTCGTCGCATCCCTTGCGTTCGTGTGCGAGGGGGTACGTGTGCGCCCCAACGCTCCCAGGAATTACGTGTTCTTCGCTCGAGAGCACGAGCGGATCTCGGAAGCGAGCTTCCTCACGCACGAGCGGGTCGCGGGGGCGCAGCTCACGTTCACGTGGCGCGAGCTGGAGCCGGAGCGGGATCGCTACGACCTGACCGCCATCCGCGAGCGCCTAGCCTTCCTCGAGCGCCACGGCAAACGCCTTTTCATACAGCTGCAGGACGTGTCGTTCTCCGAGCGCATCCTGGTGCCCGAGTATCTCACGACCGATACCGCATTTCATGGAGGCGCGGCGCGAAAGTACGAGGGAGAGGGGGAGAGCGCGCGCTTCGGCGGCTGGACGGCACGGCGCTGGGACCCCGCGGTGCGCGCGCGCTTCATCAAGTTGATCGGGGTGCTGGGAGCGGAGCTCGATGGACGCATCGAGGGCCTGGTCATTCCGGAGACGGCCATCGGTTTCGACCACCCCGCGTTCCGCCCGGCGGGTTTCACTTACGAGAGCTACGTCGAAGGGATCCGCGAGATCATGAGCGCCGCTCGTAAGGCGTTTCCGCGCTCGTGCGTCATCATCTACGCCAACTTCATGCCCGGCGAATGGCTGCCGGCGAACGACAAGGGATATCTCAGGGCGGTGTACGCGCACGCCGACAGCATTGGGGCAGGGGTTGGGGGACCTGATCTGCTCCCCCACCGGCGCGGGCAACGCAATCACAGTTATCCGCTCATCGCCGCACGACGACAGGCCGTCGTCGCCGGCGTCGCGGTGCAAGACGGTAATCTCGCCGAAAAGGACCCCGGGACCGGGGCGCGCGTGACGGTCGCGCAACTGTATCGCTTCGCGACCGACGAGCTGCGACTCGACTACATCTTCTGGGGGACGGAGGAGCCCTACTACTCCGCGGAGATCATCCCATACCTCCGTGGACTCAATGTCCGGTGACGGCGCGCCTCATTCTGGTTCGCCACGGTCCCTCCGCCCACACGCACACGGGCCCACTCGACTACACCGGAGTGCAGCGGTGGCGTGACGCGTACGACGCGGCCGGCATTCGAGTGGACGGGCAGCCGCCTCCATCACTCGCCGAACTCGCGGCCAGCGCAACGCACATCGTCGCCAGCGATCTTCGCCGAGCGGTGGAATCGGCTGAGCGGTTGGCTCCGCAACGGGTGATCCGGGTGTCTCCGCTCCTGCGAGAAGCGCCACTCGCGATTCCACGGTGGCCAACGCACCTGCCGCTCGCCGGATGGGACGCCCTCATGCACGCCGGCTGGATGTATCGGAGACTGCGTGGCACCGATCCCAGCGGTCCCGAGTGGACGCGAGCGCAGGAGGCGGCGCAGTGGCTGGCGAGCATTGTCGCCGACGGAACGACGGCGCTGGTCGTGACCCATGGCGTGTTTCGCCACCTGGTCGCCACGCACCTGGCGCGCCTCGGATGGACGCGCTCGAGCCGCCGCGGTGGATACCACCACTGGAGCTTCTGGAGCTATGCCGTTCCGAGGGAGTCGCCGGCACCTACGAGCGGCCTCGGCGCCTAGGGCACGTCCATCCGCCGCAGCCGGCGAACGGCCAGCCCGAGGAAGCCGGCGAACACGAGCACCGACAGGACGATCGCAACCCCGAAGCTCACGTGATCGCCAGCGGCGAATCGGCGCGCATCCAATCCGTGCATCCACGCGATCGCGTAATGCCGGATGCTGAGCAACCGCACGCCCGACACGAAGCCGGAGAAGAACCCCTCCCACAGAACGATGTACAGAAGGCCAAGCCCGATGGCCTGCGGCGACACAAGCCCGAGCCACACGAAGGCCGCGGCATACAACGCCACGCCGACGAGCGCCGACACCGTCACCGCCACCGTCGCCGCGGTATCACCGAGGAAGGCCACGTGACTCGTGAGGAGCGCGCTGAGCGCGATGAACGGACCGGCGATCGTGATCGTCGCCAGTAGCTTCGGCACCGCGATCCGCCAACGCGGGATCGGCGCGAGCGTGATGTTGGCGAGCGTGCGGTCCTCGATCTCGTTCGCGAAGGCGGCAGCCGCGATCGCGAGCACGACCAGCGGCGCGATGGAGCCCGCCAGCATCGCACCCAGAATGGCGGTCTCGAATTCCCTCACGGAGGGTGCGTCGTCCGAGGCCAGCATGATCAGGGCGATCACCACCGGCATCGCCGCCAGCACGGTCATGACCAGCAGCCGCCACCGGCCGGTGAGCTGGCGGAGCGTTAGGCGATAGACGGATCCCATGCTACTGCTCCACCAGGTAGCCGAAGACGCTTTCGAGCGAGTCATCCAGCGGCTCCACCCTGCGGAGGCGAATGGAGGATGATTGCGCGAGCCGCGGCAGCTCGATCTGGAGATCGAGCACGTTCCGGCTCAGCACGACCACGGCGCCGTCCGGGTCGACATGCACGGCATCGACCGAGGCGAGCCGCACGACCTCGGCCGCCAGCCGCCGGGGCGCGTCGCAGAGCACCCGCACGTGGTAGGGTCGCTGATTGAGCGCGGCCCGAATGGCGCGGAATCCACCGGACGCGGCCAGCTTGCCGTTCACGATGAGCAGGACGGTGTCCGCCACCTGCTCCACTTCCTCGAGGATGTGCGACGAGAGCACGATCGTCCTCCCCTCCGCGGCGAGCTGCTGGAGGAGCCGCTTGAAGTGCACGCGCTGCCGAGGGTCGGCGCCATTGAGTGGCTCGTCGAGGATGAGGATCTCCGGATCGTGCACGAGCGTCGCGGCGAGCCGCATACGCTGGCGCATGCCGCGCGAATACGTGTCCATCGCGCGATCCTGCGCGTCGGCCATGTCGACGAGGCCGATCGCCCGGTCCACGGCGGCCTCGAGATTCTCGACGCCCCTCAGGCGGCCCATCATTCGCACGAACTCGCGCCCTTTCAAGAATCCGTACACGGTCTCGTGCTCCGACATCACCCCGAGCCGGCGATACAGCGGAGGGTTGTCGCGCACCGGCTGCCCGAAGACGGAGACGGTACCGCGCGAGGTCGCCGCGAGGCCGGTCATCATGCGAAGGAGCGTCGTCTTCCCCGCGCCGTTCGGCCCGAGCAGCCCGGTGATGCCTGGCATGATGTCGAACGACACCTCGCTCACCGCGACGACGCTCCCGAACCACCGGGATACGCCGTCCACGCGAATGACAGGGGCCGGGGGAGCAATCATGGCGTCAACCTCCGATAGCGCCACCACAGAATGGCGCCCGGGACCAGCGTCCAGATGAAGAACCAGGCGACGAGCATCCTCGCACCGAGCTCGCGAGCGGGCGCATCCTCGGTGATCTCGCTGACGTCGCCGAAGATCACGTCGTTCACGTGGACCGGGATGTTCGTGAGGTTGAACATCGAGATCCACTGCCCGGCCGCCCCCTCGATTTCCTGGGCGAGACCCACGGTGAACGGTGTCGTGATGATGAACAGGCCAACGAGGAATACCGACGCGTAGGCGCGCCGCGTGGTGAACGATGCCGTGAGCATGGCCAGCGTCGTCGTGTACGCCGCCATCGCCGCGCCCGCCCCCAGAAACCTCGGCACGTCGAGCCAGTGGTTGCGCAGGTACAGCGCCGGCGACGGATCCCCCATCGAGAGACCCAGGAAGAGGATGACCTGCGGGAGCCACGCCGCCGCCAGCATCACCACCAGAAAGGCCAGCCAGCGTGACGTGATGTAGTCGGCGCCGGAGAGCGGCCGCACGAGATACAGCGTGATCACGCGGTTCCGCCGGTCGGGGCACAGCAGCTCCGGTGCGACGACCGCCGCGAAGACAAACAGAATGATCGACGCGATGCCGTAGAAGTCGGAATGCGACGGCAGATCCGCTCGCTCGGCGGTCCCGGGACCGCCCAGGCGTTCCGCTGCGCCCGCGACGATCGCCATGACGAGCGCGATCGCCGACAGCACACCAATGAAGAACCAGGGGAGGATCTTGGCGCGCGCGCCGCGACCGAACCCGAGTGCGGTCCGAAACCCGTCCTTGAAGATCGCGAGCCTCGATCGCCCCCGCCCTTCCCGGCGCCCTGTGTAGCGCTGGTACCCGATGTCGAAGACCGTACCGCTCGCGCCGCCATGCGACGCCGGGGCCTCGGTCTGCGCTATTGCGTCGGTGGTCATGCAGCTCCCTGGGCGTTGGCGGTCTCGGCATCGCGCTCGAAGAGCTCGGTCAGCGCGCGACGGCGCGGGGCCATCCGGCGGAGCGGCGCCTGCGCCTCCACCAGCGCGTCTCTCACGTGATCGTAGACGGACTCGTCGGGCCCTTCGATCGTTAGGCCGGTGTGGTCGATCGTGACGACGACGCCCCGCGTCTCGAGCGCGGCAACCAGCCGCTCCCGGTTGTTGTCCACCTCGATGAAGACGGTCTCCGTCTCCCTGGTGAACTGACCCACCTCGCCGGACTGCACCAGCCGCCCACCCTGGAGAACGACGATGCGGTCGCAGGTCCGCTCGATGTCGGCCATCAGATGCGAGGAGAACAGGACGCTGATGCCGAACTCGCGGTGCGTCTTTCGAATGAGCGCCAGCATGTCCTCGCGCCCGGCGGGGTCGAGTCCGGCCGTCGGCTCATCGAGGAACACGAAGGCGGGATCATGCACGAGCGCCTGGCCGAGCTTGACGCGCTGCTTCATGCCGGTCGAGTAGCCGGCGATTGCGCGGTACCGCTCCTCGAACAACCCCACGTGGCGCAGCGTGTCGGCGGCGCGCGTTCGCGCCATCGACGGCGGCAACCCACTCACCTCCGCCATGTGCGTGAGGAACTCGGCGGCGCTCACGTGGGTCGGGAGACAGTCGTGCTCGGGCATGTAGCCGACCCGCGCCCGCACGGCGATGCTCTCCGACGCGTCCTGGCCGAGTACGGTGGCCGTGCCCGATGTTGGGCGCAGAAGGCCGAGGAGGATCTTGATCGCGGTGCTCTTTCCCGCCCCGTTTTCACCGAGGATGCCGGTGATGCCATCGGTGATGCTGAAGCTGACGTCGTTCAGCGCGACGACGTTCCCGTAGTGCTTCGTCAGGCGCTCGACGGCGAGCAGCGGTTCTCCGGTCGCCATCACGCCCCCTCCTTCGGCTTCTCGCACGCCAGGGAGTAGCCAAACTCGCAGGCACGCCCGCGCAGGCGCGTGGCGTACTCGGGCTGGCGGTAGACGCCGGCTCCGGTGTCGTACATCTCCGCCAGGCGGAAGCACGCCTCGCCGTGGCGATCATCGCACGCCTCACGATACAGGTCGGCGGCCTCCTTGAGGTTCTGCTTCACGCCCACTCCCGCCTGGTACGCGGCCGCGCGCGCGACACACCCCTCGATCTCGCTGCCCTCACAGGCCTCCTCGAACAGCGCGGCCGCCGCGGAGTCGTTGCGCGTGACACCAGTGCCGGCCGCGTGCAGTCGCCCGAGGCCCAGGCACCCGAGCGCGACGTCCGCTTCGCACGATCGCGTGAAGAGACCGGCCGCGCGCGCAAAGTCCTGCGTCACTCCTTCGCCGGCGGCGTAGAGCGTCCCGAGCGAGGCACATCCGGAGACGTCGCCGCCGTCGCATGCGCGCTGAAAGAGCGTGGCCGCGCGCGCGAAATCCTTCGTGACACCCGCGCCCCGCTGATACTGAAGACCGAGCCGCGTGCATCCGTCCATCGCGCCGCGTTCACAGCCCTGCTCGAAGAGCGTGAGTGCCCGCGCCGAATCGCGCTTCACACCTCGACCACGCTGATACACGACGCCCAGGCTGGCGCATCCTTCGCCCACCCCACCCGTGCACGCCTTCTCGAACAGCTCGGCGGCACGCGTGTCGTCGCGGAGGACGTACTCGCCCTTCTGGAGCTTGATCGCGAACCGGTTGCAGGCGGTGACGTCTCCCGCGTCGCAGGCGCCGCGGAGCTGCTTCGCCTCCGCGTTGCCGGGGTGGCATCCGGAGAACGCGATGCCGGTGACCGATACAAGGATGAGGACGGCGTACGGGCGTGAATGCACGTCCGGATGGATTCGGGTGGCTGCGAACCACGTCGGGCGGAGGGCGATCTGGAGCGGTTGCTGCCCAGGGCGTTACGGGAGGCTGACGCCGGAAGTTTCGACGGAGTCGGCGACGGCGTTCGTGTTGTTCGGCAGTTCACGCGGTTCGTGGCCGCTGCGAGGTCCCAGTCAGGTGGACGGCACGTCGGTCCTCGTGACGCCGGGTATTTCCAGAATCACATCGGGGCCATAGGCGCGGGATGGTGTCTGGAATCCGGGAGGAGCATCGCCCTCGAGCGCCCTCACGGCGAGATGCACGGCGGCTCGCGCGGTCAGGGTGTAGCCGCTCGGGCCGCGCAGTCTCGCTTCTGCGCGCTGGCCGCTCGCGGCAACCGCCTCTCCCCACAGCAGACTCGCAGCGCGCTCGCGCTCGGTTTCGCTCGGTCCGGGGGAACGGTTTCGCACCCACGCCACGAGCAGACGACGGACGATCCCGCTCCGCAGCACGGGACCAAGCCAGCGTGACGCGATCGCCGCTCGGCGCACGACCGGTCGCATGCTCACGTAGACCTCGATGTTGGGGATGCCCGTGCTGTAGAATGCGGTGGACACGTCGCCCCATGGAATCGTCGTCGCGTCACGCAGCTTCCCGTCGCCAAAGTCGATTCGACGCGTGCGCCAGGCCTGGGGTACGGCCACGATCCTGCCGGCACGGCGTACCGCGCCGGGCGCGCCCAGGTTCTCGACCATGGTCGTCAGCGTGCCGCGCGACGCGCCCCCGAGCGCGCGGAAGGCGAGCGCGAGACGCTCGGCGTTAGGCAGACGGCGCGCGAGGTGCGCGGCGAGACAATCCGACGGAACGACGTCGAAGCCAGCGCCGGGGAGGAGCATGATCCCGGCGGCCCGGGCCTCGGCGTCCCGGGCGGCGAGTCCCTCGAACACCGTGATCTCCCCGGTGATGTCGAGATAATGCGTACGCTGGCGAAGGCAGACGTCTGACATCTCGCGCCACGTGTGCGCGAACGGTCCGGCGCAATGCAGGACGACGGTCGCGCCCGCGAGCGCCGCATCGAGCGCAACGGCGTCGTCGATTCGCGCCGCACGCCATTCCAGCCCCAGCGATTGCGCCTGCATCTGTACGGCTTCGGCATTGCGGCCGGCGAGTACCGGGCGGAGACCACGCGCGAGAGCCTCCGCGACGATCAGGCGGCCGGTGTAGCCGGTCGAGCCGTAGATCAGCAGCACGACGCGAGACGAACGCTTACCTGGCGAGCGGGTCGGGTCGCAGTTGGAACTTCAACACTTTGCTCGTTGTCCCCTTTCCGCCTTCCATGTGGAAGGGCGCGCGCGTGCTCACCGTCGCCCACAGTCCCCTACCCTTCCATCCGGTGGTCGGATCATCGATTCGGCCGTCGAGCCACTTCGTGAAGAATCCGAGCGGATAGGGCACGCGCAAAATCACCCACTGTCCGTCCTTCAGGATCAGCAGCCCTTCCGACAGGTTCCCGGTGTTGATCGGCAGGTTCGCGCCCAGCCCAAACGTGTTGAACTGATCGACCCAGGTGTAATAGCTGGCTTCGACGCTCCCCGGTTCCCGTACGCCCTGCATCTGCGGCAGCGGCTCCGTAAAGAACGTCCATCCCTCGGGGCAGTGCTGTCCCGTGGCGGTGGGGCCATTGAGCGGCCCAGTGCACTTCCTCCGGTCGAAGCTGGCGAGCTGTCCGCTGGCGAGCGCCGCCCACACGACGCCGTTGCGATCGATGTCCATGCCCCGTGGCGAAAATCCTCGAACGGCGGCCTTCGGGTTGTTCCATGGCAGCTCGTACAGCTCCGCCAGCGCCGTGGCCGGCGGATTCCTGCCCGGAGTCAAACGAATGATCGCGCCGGGAAACCCTAACGACGATCCCCACACCGAGCCGTCCGGTGCCGGCGAGACCGCATAGAACCCCGCGGCGATGCGCTTGTCCTTCGCGGGATCGAGCGGCACGTTCGGCTCCACGTAGTCGTCGCGCCGGCCGTTGCCGTTGGCATCGAGAATCAGCGCGGTCCACCCTTGGGACCGCTCCTCGTCCCCCGTTTCATCGTACAGCCTCGTGTTCAGCCAGCCGACCACTGGGCCGCCGCCACTCGTCCACAGCGTGTTGTCGGCGTCCTCGGCGAACATGAGATGGTGCGTGCCGAAGCACGTGCTGATGTGCTTGAGCTCTTTCGTTTTCGGGTCGTAGACGGCGAGGTGCCGGCTCGCGCGGCCGACGGGGAAAAGCTTCGCCGATGGATGGTCGGAGCCTTCCCGGCAAAAGGCCGGGTTGTCCGGAGGACGGACCGCAGAGGTGATCCAGACGCGGCCCCGCTCGTCGAACATCGGGTTGTGCACGTTGTTCCTGCTCGTCCAGAGAACTTCGTCGCCCCAGTAGGGCGACCGGTGCGGCATCGAGGGATTCGTCGGCGGCGTGTTCGGATCGCGAACCGTCAACGGGACACGGCTCGCGACGTGGCGCACGGGGTCGAGAACCGGCAGGTAATCCGCGCTCGCTTCGAGCGCGCCATAGAGCGCCCCGTTGGCGTTGACCGTCGGCTTCCGCCGGTCGGTCGACACCAGGTCATGCAGATAGGACTTGGGATCGGCCCAATCCCACTGGGTGATGACGACGTTGCGCTCCACCCCCTGCGGACGGCGCGGCGCGGTGCTCGGCACCTCACCCGCGGCGATGCGGTCGGTCCAGTCGGCGAACATCGCCAGCGCGCGCTGTCGTCCGAGCTGGTCGAGCGCGTTGCTCATCCCGCGACCCGCCTGGCCGGACTGAATGCGCCGATCCCACGCGGCCACGGAGGACTCGTACTTCCCGAGCGATGGAGGAAACTGTCGAGTGGCCTTGTTGCCCATCTGGTGACAGGCCAGGCAGCCGCCAGACTTGATGCGTGCCAGCCACTGCGCCTGACTGCGCACGTTAGGTGAGATGCCGTTCCCCGCCGGTCCGGTGCCGGGGAATTCGCTCGTGTCCGGAACGCGCAGCAGCGAGTACCAGTAACCGGCCGGGTAGTACTGCGCGGCCGCGTGCGCATCGGCAGCGATGACCGCCGTCAGGTTCAGCGTCGTGCCCGGCGCGGCCCGACGCTTGGGCGAATCGACCAGACCGTAGCCACGCACCCAGACGCTGTAGCTCGCTTTGGGAAGCTCCGGGATGACGTACCGTCCCCGATCGTCGGTCACGACGATCTTGACGAGCGTCGTCGGCAGCTCCGCGGTCTCTGCGATCACCCACACGCCGGCTTCCGGCCCGTTTGGCCCGGTGACGACGCCAGCGATGTCGTGCTCGGCCGCGGTGATGCGGTCGGACGATGGAAGTGCGGCGGCCACCAACGCGGCGCAGCCCGCCACGGCCAAGGCGAAGTACAACGGTCGGATCGTCCGCATCTCGCAATCCTCCGGCGCTCTCGCCACCGGGAGAAATGGCTGTGCATAACGGTTCCGCGAGCCGGCCCGTCAGCGTGGCGAGGTTTGGTGCAATCTCGCCCCGGGCCGCGGCAAGGGCCAGCGCGGGCGCTGGGGGAGGGGCGCGGGATTCAGGGCGCGCAGGGCAGGCCCAGGCGCGACGCGATGCACATCGTGTCTGCCGGCATCTCCCCACGCGCGCGTCGAGACTCGGTTGCCCGTCGGGCCAGGACGTAGAGCAGCAGGACCGCCACGAGAGCCAGCCCCATCCACCCAATGGACCGCCGCATGATCGCCCTCCCTGACGAAAGGACCCTGTCCGGGCGTTCCAACCTACGAGGCTCTTGTGACGCGCGACTGTCGGTTGCATTACCAATCGGTGAGGATCGCGTGACATATGGACGCTCGGCTGACCTCCGACGCGGACGTCGTCGTGCGACAATCCACAGCGAGGTGCTCCATGAGCTGGCGCCCGAGAGTCAACTCCGCGATTGTGATCCCCCTCCTCACCGCATCGATCGCGACTGCACAGGAAGCGAGTTCGGCGGCGGCGCTGGTCGCTTTTCGCGAGCTGCTATCCGTGGGTCAGGTGAGCGTGACCAATCTGACGCTGGGTGCCCCGCCGCGCTTTACCGAACTGGTGACGCGGCTTCAGCAGGCCGCCCGCGCGAACCAGGAGTGGTGGACCGCGCACGTTCGCTCGGCGCCCGAAGGCCAGCCATTGCCTTACGATGCGCGGATGGGCGTCTCGGAGGCCGAGTATCGAGAGATGCTCCAGCTCGCCGACAGCGTCGTAATGCAGCGCGCCGAAGCTGGCGCGATTCGCATCTCCTCGCTTCCCAACGGGTGGCGGCTCGATGGAGGAACGGCGTTCGCTGAGTTGAACGGAATCGACATTGACACCGTCGCTCGCGTCGTTCGAACACCGTTCGGCGAGCTTCGCGAGTTCAACATCGTGGCGGCGAATGATGACCAGCGCGCCACCGGGCGCTGGACGGGGCCGCAGTGGAAGCTGACGCAGGTGGACGAGGCCACCGGCGACGGTGTGGCCGCGAGCTTCGTGCTGGGGAAGCTGGAGGCGAACAATCGCACGCTGCTGTACTTCGACGCAAAACGTGCACGCAACGGGCAGATCGCCGAGCGCGCATTCCGCATGCTCGAGTTGATACCGCCGCCGGCGCGCCCGTGAGCCTCGTGGAGGTCACCCGTGGATCCTGATGTCTTCAACCTCGAGCTCCGCAAGTTCCTGAAGCGCTTCGGCGTCACTGCCCAGCGCGAGATCGAGGCCGCCGTCGAGCGCGCGCTCGCCAACGGCGCCCTTCGCGGAACCGAAGTGCTGCCGGTACGTGCCACACTCACCATCCCAGGCGTGCTGCCGGAGCTCGAGATCGATGGCCAGATCGCCCTGACGCCACCGCCGTCCGCGGCGTGAGCTACCGCGGCGGACGCTTCATCTCCGTCACCAGCCGCGTCACGAGCGCCTGCTCGTTGGGTAACAACCCCACCTCCGGCAGCCGAGTCACGAGCTCGGCCCATCGGGCGTCGGCCACGTATGCGCGGCGCAGATAGGGAATGGCCTCGTCGACGCGCTTCGCGCTCGCGAGGCTGATCCCGGTCCAGAATACGGCCTCCCCATTCGTCGCCGCGTCAGGCAGGAGACTGGTCGCTGCCCCGTACGCCTGCACCGCGCGCGGCATGTCGTTCTTCGTCACCCACTCGTCACCCTCGTTGAGCTTCTGATACACGCGCGCCAAAGTGACGAGTCGCCGCAGCTCGACCACGGGTGCCGGATGATCTTCGACGCGGAGGTCGAACCGCCGATCAGTCCATGGCCGGCCGGTGCTGGTGCGACCGACGACGACGATGGCGGCCGACTGCCGGCCGCGAATGTCGCCCCCCTCGCGTTCCGCCGCTTCCAGCGCCGCCAGCAGCCGCTCGGCGAGATCGCCCCTGGTAGTCTCGAAGGCGCGGGCCATCGCCGGCCACACGGACGGCTTCTCCATGAGGTTCGCCTGCACCGAGTATTGCGCTCCGATGTGCTGTCCCGCCGCGCGGATGGCGCGCGCCCCGGTGAAGGCGGCGACGCGACCCTGAGCATCGATCATCGCCACCTGCCTAACGGCGGAGTCGGCGTCGCTGCTCACGAGGGCGCGAAGCGCGTCGGGGGCGGAGCGGCCGAGGCGCATGAGCTCGAGGCCGAGGGGCCCGTAGCGCGGATCGACGAAGGACTGCGTCGCCACCGCACCCACGCCCGCTTCCGCCCAGGGAACCAGCGCGCCGACGGAGAACCAGTGTGACTGGACGGCGACCCCGATCTCGCCCGTGGCGGAGTCGCGCGCGACGATCGAGTACGTCGCAACCGGGCGGAGCGGCTGGAAGGACTCCTGGGCGCTCGCGGGCGCGACAACGGAGAACGCGAGGAGGAGCAAGGACGAGATGAGCGCGCGCATGACGATCTCCGAAAGGGGCCGGGTCAATACTGGGGGCTGCGCCGGCAGGAGAGAAGGTGACTTTCCTCGAGGTGCTCGAGGTGCTCGAGGTGCTCGAGGAGACTGCCTTCCCCTTGAGCACCTCGAGCACCTTGAGCACCTTGAGCACCTCAACTCTCGAGCGGCCGCACCGACACCTCGGCGTGACCGTCGCCGTGGTAGCTCACGGAGACCGCCCACGGCTGACAGCATACCTCGCAGTCCTCGACGTACTCCTGCACGGAGCCGCTTCCGGGGTCGAGCGCGATCGCGACCGTCTCGCCACAGTACGGGCACTGCACCGTGGCGTCGATCTCGGCCGTGCCGTCCCCGAGCGGGAACTCCTCGTCGAGATCGCCGTTCGGCTCGAACGCATCTGAGGGGAAGACCATTGACCTCGAGGGGTGAGTGAGACGCAATTACCGGCGATGCCTAACGGGCGCCCTGGCCATGGTGGCGGCGTGCGGTGACGGCACGACTGCCCCGAGCTCCGGCGGCCTCGCCATTACCATCGCGGGGCTGCCGGCCGGCGTGCAACCCTCGGTCACGATCACGGGCCCGAACGCTTTTCACGTCGTCGTGACCTCCTCGGACACGGTGACCGCGCTCCGCCCCGGAAGCTACACCGTGGCCGCAGCGGAGGTGACGTCGAGCAACGTGAGGTACGCCGCGTCCCCCGCGACGCAGACGATCGCCGTGTCTTCCGGAGCGATCGCGAGCGGCAGCCCGATCGTCTACGGCGTCGCCACGGCGCGGCTGGCCCTGACGGTGCTCGGGCTTCCGGCGGGTGCGCAGGCGAGTCTCTCGGTGAGCGGTCCAGGCTCGTACACGCGGACCGTGACGGGCACGGAGCAGCTCGACCTGCTCCAGCCGGGCACGTACACGATCACCGCGAGCGACGTGCAGGCATCGGGCAAGACGTATCGCCCCGCGCCGGGCACGCAGACCCTGACGCTCGGGCCGTCGACGGTGCCCGTGGCGGCGACCGTCGCCTATGGCTCCGGCAACGCGTTCCTCGACCTGACGATCGCGGGGCTCCCCGGCGGGACCAACGCGTCGGTGGAGGTCACCGGTCCCGACGGCTTCGCACGCACGATCGGTTCGTCGACGATACTCCATTACCTCGAGCCGGGCACATACACCATCGCCGCCGGAATCGCCGGCAGCAATCTCACCACGCACCGGCCTGCGCCCACCAGTCAGACGGCGAGCGTCGCCGATGGCGACACGACGGCGGCGACGGTGACCTATGACAGCGCGCCGCTCGAATTGGCCATCGAGCTCGTCGTCGAGGGACTCACTGCCCCGGTCTTCCTTACCGCTCCGGACGGCGACGCACGACAGTTCGTCGTTGAGCGGAACGGGCGCATCCGAATCATCGAGGACGATGTGCTGCTCCCGACGCCGTTCCTCGACCTCCGCAGCCGGGTGAACTTCGCCGGCGAGCGAGGGATGCTCAGCATGGCCTTCGACCCGCAGTACGCGACGAACGGCCTCTTCTACGTGTACTACGTGGATCTCTTCGGCGACATGGTGGTCGAGCGCTTCGCGTCCACACCGGGAAGCGATGTCGCGGGGGCAAGCGCGGGTACGGTGATGGTGATTCCCCATCGCGGTGAGAACCACCACGGCGGGGTGGTCGCGTTCGGACCGGATGGGATGCTGTACGTGGGGCCCGGCGACGGCGGATGCTGCGGCGATCCTCAGAACAACGCGCAGAACATGAGCACGCTGCTCGGCAAGCTTCTGCGCATCGACGTCCGCACCGCTCCCTATGCCGTTCCGCCAGATAATCCGTTCGTCGGCCGCTCCGGCGTGCGCCCCGAAATCTGGGCGTCCGGCCTTCGAAACCCGTGGCGCTTCGCCTTCGACGTGCCCGCCGGGTTGCTGTACATCGGCGACGTCGGCCAGGACGCCCGCGAGGAGATCAACGTCTCACGGACGACCGCGGCAGGGCTCAACTACGGGTGGCGTCTCATGGAAGGCAGCGCCTGCTACAACCCGGGCTCCAACTGCAACCCGAGCGGGCAGCTCACGCTTCCCGCCCACGAATATCTCCACGCCGACGGCTGCTCGGTCACGAGCGGCTACGTCTACCGCGGCACCGCCATCCCCGAGCTCACCGGGCACTACCTCTACGCCGACTACTGCAGGGGATGGATGCGGAGCTTCCGCGCGACGCCCGGCGGCGCCGCGACCGAGCACCGCCTGTGGCCCGATGTCAGCCTCCCCCTCACCGTCTCGTTCGGTCGCGACGGTGCGGGGGAGCTGTACATGGTCGCCGGCACGCAGGTCTGGAGAATCGTCCGGCCATGACGTGCCGCTCGTGAGGCATCAGTAGAACTGGCGCAGCTCGACGCGCGAGTTGTTGAGAAACACGCCGTACAGGCGCACGCGGTCGCCGACGCGGAGATTGTTGAACGTGTTGAGGTCCGCCTGTCGCACGTTGTAGGGGAGCGACACGATCACCGACGCGCTGTTGCCGTCCAGTCGGAACAGGCCATTGGATCGATCGATCTGCCCGACCGTCCCTTGCAGCGACTGCACGCTGCCTGATCCGCCGCTGCTCGGCCCGGAGACCGACTGATCGACCTGAACGAGATCGGTGTAGTACGCGCCGCCGCTCGTGCTCTGGATTCGCGCCGTCACCTGATCGCCGCGCTCGAGGGCCGTCACGGGGTAGTTCTGATTCTGGTAGACGACCGCCGTCTGGTTGTCGTACAGCAGCATCACACGCTGCCCGCCCGACGTCTGAATCGCGATCTGCTGGCTTCGCGTATCGACGCCCTCGATGTATCCACTCACCTGATTCGACTGCGGCGATCCCACTCCGCCGAGGATGCCCCCGAGCTGACTACAGCCCGCGGTGGCCGCCAACAGGCAACCGGCCGCGACGCCGAGGACGATACGGTGTTGATCCGTCATGTGTTCTCCTCGCGAAAACCAACCCTGACAGAGCAATCCGGGTGCCGAATGCGTGGTTTTCCGTCGCCTGCGCGAGGCGGGAAGGGCTCGTAGATTGCCGCGTTTGCCGTGACGCCTTTTTTAAGGTTCCTCGGGCAATTGGCGATTGTCTGACGCCTGGCTGCCGTCCCCAAGCGGCCACGGACAGCTGAAACTGCAAACTGACCCGAATAACGACACGAATAACGCGAATCACGTCGCGCGCTTGAGCTCGGTTCCCCAACGGACATGAGTAGATCGTTGTGCCTACGCCCGGAGAATTGCGTGGCGCCAGGAGCAATTCGGGCAATTCGTGTTGTATTACGGGTCTGATCGCAGTTTCGGCTGTCCGTGGCCCCGTCACCGCGATCGTTCCCGGAAATCCACGAAGAACCTTTTTTCACGAGAGGCGATTCATGAGCATCGGCAAGAGCCTGCTTCCCGAATTCGATCAGGAGATGGCCTCCACGCGGCGCGTGCTCGAGCGGGTGCCGAGCGACAAGGGTGAATGGAAGCCCCACCCCAAGTCATTCGCGCTCGGCCATCTCGCGCAGCTCGTGGCCACGATGCCGGGATGGCTGACGCAGACGATCCGCGGCACCGAGATCGACCTCGCCACGTCGAAGGGATATAGCTTCGAGAAGACAAAGACGTTGGTCGACTTGTTCGACCGGAACGTGCGCGAGGCGCGTGAGGCGTTCGCATCGGCCAGAGATGAGGACTTCGACGTCACGTGGTCGCTCAAGCACGGAGACCGTGTGCTCTTCTCCGGGGCGCGGGGACCGGTCGTCCGCTCGCACATCAACCACCTCATCCACCATCGCGCGCAGCTCACCGTGTACTTGCGCCTGCTCGACGTGCCCGTCCCCGGCATGTACGGCCCCACGGCGGATGAGCCCTGGCAAGGGTAGCGCCGCTCTCTGGACATCCGCCAACCGTCCATCGAAGTTGATGCACACCCTTCCGGAGGCACGCGATGGTGGAGATGCGAAAGCCGCTGCGCCGCTCGCGGGAGAATCGCATGATTGCCGGGGTCGTTGGCGGTCTGGCGGAATACTGGTCGATCGATCCGACGCTCGCTCGCGCGATCTACGTGATCGTCTCGATCCTCTCGGTGGCCTTCCCTGGCCTTCTCGTCTACGCGGTGCTCTGGCTGGTGATCCCCGAAGCGGAGTAGACCGGCGGCCCATGGAATCCTTCGCCATCATCCCCGGGCCATCGCGGGCGCTGTGGGTGTTCTTCGCCGTCATTCTCGTCATTCTCGTCGCGGCCGCGCTGGTGTTGGTGGCGACGGTGCGCGGCGCGCGAGTGAGCCGGTTCGAGCTGTCCGACGCGGGGCTTCGACTGCGCGGCGACCTCTATGGCCGCATGATTCCCGCCGATTCGCTGCGCGGAGGCGCTGCGCGCATCGTCGATCTCGCGAGTTCCCCCGAGCTTCAGCCGCGGTGGCGCACGATGGGAACGGCCTTCCCTGGGTATCGCGCGGGCTGGTTCCGTCTCCGGAATGGCGAAAAGGCCCTCGTGTATCTCACGGAGACGCGGCGCACCGTCTATGTGCCGACACGAAAAGGCTACAGCGTGATGCTGACGCCACAGCGGCCGGAGCGATTTCTCGAGCGCCTGCGCTCGGTCGCACCATCGGACTGAGCGCGCGCGGATCGCTCACCGCTCCCCGCGCTGGTACGTCCCCATGAGCTCGGCCTTGGCGAGGATGTGTCCCTCCATCGCCTTCTCCAGCTCTTTCTTGGTCGGGGTCCCGAGGTCGCCCAGCGTTGCGTCCAGCGCATAGAGCTTGAAGAAGTAGCGGTGACGGCCGATCGGGGGACAGGGACCGCCCCAGCCGGTCCGCGACCAATCGTTCTTCCCCTGACGCGCGCCTGCCTTCACCGCGCGCGCCTCGCCATTCTCCTCGAGGCTGGTGACCGAGGCCGGCAGGTCATGGAGCACCCAGTGCACGTAGACGCGCTTCGGGGCAGCTGGATCCGGTGCATCGGGATCGTCGACGATCAGCGCGTAGCTCCGCGTCTCGTCGGGCGCGCCGGTCCAGCGCAGTGGCGGTGACGCGTCCTCAGCGTCACACGTATAGCGGCGAGGGATCGCCCCACCATTTTGAAAGACGGATGACTCGATCGCCAGCGCCATATTCCCTCCCGGGACGTGGATGCGACGGCACGCTCCATGTATTCTTCGCCGCCGCGGACGCGCGCGCCAGCGGCATGGCGTCGCCGTCGCACGGGATACACCTTTGACGCATGTCGCCTGACGGGACCCTGCCAGCCTCTGCACTCGTCCCCGAGTTGGCCGCGTTTCGCGCCGACCTCGAGGAGCTGGGCTACGTCGTTGTCCCGCACGGCGATCATCTGTGCATTCGGCTTCCGCAATTCGCCAGCGTGCGCGTGCGACTGCGGGAAGGCGAGCTGGAGTTCGTCCCCCAGTTCGGCCCGCTTCGCCGGCAGCACTCATCGGCGTTGACGCTGGGTGGCGCGAGCGTGGCCGTGATCGCCGCGCTCGCGCTCACGGGCGTTGGCGCGCTCGCATTCGGGACGGCCTTCGTCGGGGCGATGCTCGCCGCACGGGACGTCGGCCGCTACATCGCGACGGAGGGGTGTCTCACCCGGCTCCAGATGCTGTGGACCGCGCGCCTGCCGGCCGCGACTCCCGCACCCGCCCGCGCCAGCACGGTACCCACCGGCGCCGATCGATTCCCCCTGCCGAGCGCGAGGCAGCACTGATAGCGTGCGAGCGGTGGAACGAGGCGCTCGGACCTGCGCGGCTCCTGGCGTTCGCGAACCGAGTTCGCGATGATGTGCGGGACCGCTCACCGCGAGACATGATCGACATTCAGTCGTTTCTCTGGATCCAGGGCTCCGACGAGTACGAGGAGTGACGGCCGACTTCGAGTCGACACGGCTCTTCCTGCACGGGAGCGCGCTCACCGCGCTGCCCGCCGACGTCACGTCGCAGCGGCAGCTCACGACGCTCGACCTCAGCTATAACCAGCTGACGGAGCTCCCCGAGGCGCTGGGCGAGATGCGCGCGCTCGAGTTCCTCTACATCTCCAACAACCGGCTCGCGCGTCTTCCGGACTCGATCGGCAAGCTCAAGGCGCTCACGTATCTGAACGTCGCCAACAACGCGCTGACGATGCTCCCCGAATCGACCGGTGCGCTCGGGTCGCTCGTCGAGCTCAGGGCGCACGACAACGCGTTGCGGGCACTGCCGTATTCCATGGGCGCGCTGTCGGCTCTGCGCGAGCTGCATCTCGACGGCAACGCCCTGCAGGAGCTGCCCGACTCGATCGGACGCCTGACGAGCCTGCGCATTCTCCACCTCAACCGGAACGCGCTCATCTCGCTCCCGCGCACTATTCGCGGACTCGAGCGCGTGACGCACCTCGGGCTGCGCGGGAACCGCCTCACGACACTCCCGGACGCGCTGGGAGAGATGCGGCAGCTCATGCATCTCGACCTGCGCGAGAACCAGCTCACGTCGCTTCCGGAGTCGATCCGCGAGCTCCACTCGCTCGAGAAGCTCGACGCACGATGGAACGGGTTACTCGAGATGCCGTGGCTGAAGGAGCTACGCGAGCGCGGGTGTGTGGTGTACACCTGAGGTGCTCGAGGTGCTCCAGGTGCTCGGGGTGCTCAAGGGGAACTGCCTTTCCCTCGAGCACGTGGAGCACCTCGAGCACCTCGAGCACCTCCCTCCATGGGCCACAGCTCCGCCGCCGTCTGGATCGCGATCAAGGATGACGGGCGACCGGGGGTTCCCTCTCCGGCGAACAGGCGCACGAATCCGCTCCCACTCGGCCCGCCGAACCGCTTTGCCCACGCCGCGGCGAGGCCCCACTCGTCTTCGGCGAGCACCTGGGTGACGTCTTCCGGGTTGGCTCCCCAGTTGTCGAGCCACCAGTCCGGAAGGCCGAGGTGCTTCGCCTGCGGCGTCACTTTCGACACGCCGATCAGATCGAAGTTGCCGCGCTCGTGACGCACGCCGAGGAGGCGCGCGGTTGCGCCGCGATCCACGCCCTTCAGCGTGCGGCGGCCTGAGTCGGGCTGCGGCCACAGCAATGGCGGCGTCCCGACCCACACGACCTTCCCGCGCGCCCCGAGGTAGCGGCGAAAGAGCACGGTGTCGGCGGCGACCGGAGCCACGGATCGCGGCAGGTAGTCCATTGCGAACACCACCGCGCTTGGAGCGCGATCGCGAACGCGGTCATTCATGAATCGGGCGAGCGATGCGGTGTCGAGCACTTCGTAGCCGCGCCGGGCGAGATACGCTCGCAATGGCTCACTGCTGACGATCGCCGAAGCGATGGCGGCGGAGTCGAAGAACACGGCGCGCCGGAGCGGCTCCGCACGTGCCGCGTTGACCGCGTAGATGCCGCCGTCATCGCTACCGAAGTACAGGCGTCCGTCATCCACCAGCGGCGACGAGAAGAGACGATGCCCCACGCGATACCGCCACGCCTCCTGTCCTGTTCGCTTGTCCAGCGCGTACATCGTTCCGTCGCCTTCGCCGACGTAGAGAAGCGCATTGTCGACGGCTGGAGACGCCCACACAGTGCTCTGCGCTTTTGCACGCCACCGCTCCTGGCCCGTGGCCGTATCGACCGCGTGGACGAAACGCCCGTCCGAGCTGCCCGCGTACACCAGCCCCTCGCTCACCGCGGGGGAGCTGTTCACCCACGACACCTTGTGGTCGTTGCGCCAGCGCTCTGCGCCCGTGGCGCGATCGATCGCGTACAGAAACCCGTCGCGCGCGCCGACGTATACCGCGCCTCCCACGACCGCCGGCGAGGACTGGACCGTCGTTCGATCGAATCCCCAATCCGCCGACTTGAGCCGAGTGCCCTCGGTGTCGAAGCGCCAGATCTGCCGGCCGCTCGTTAGGGAGAGCGCGAAGACGCTCCCGGCCTGATCGGCGGCAAAGACGGTTCCGGCGGCGATCGCGGGCGACGCATAGACGCGGCCCCCAGCTCGAAAGCGCCACCGCTGTCGACCGGTGCGGGTGTCGAGGGCGTACACGTGACCATCCTGCGAGCCGAAGACGACCGTGGTGCCATCGAGTGCGGGTGACGACGTGTAGATCTCGCCGCTCTCGTACCCCCACGTGAGCGGAATCGCGGCATCAGTGGCCACCGACCATGCCAGGCTCCCATCGGCCGCCCTCAGCGCCCGAAACCGTCCGTCGTTCCCATTGACGAAGACCAGGCCATCGCCGACCGCTGGAGTCGACGCGACCGCGCTACCTGTCGCGTGGCGCCACCGTATCGTACCGGTCGTGGCGTCGATCGCGTACACGTGGCCGTCCCGCTGCCAATGTAGATCGTCGACTCGGAGAGGACTGGAGAGGACCGCACCGGTCCGCCCGTTTGCACCCGCCACTGCAACCCGCCGAACGCGGCGACTCCGCGCGTGCGGTACTCGCCGGCGTGGCTCGGGCCGCCGCGAAACATCGCGCCCTGCGCGCGGCCGACGGATGCGGACACGGCAGACGACGCCGCGATCGTTAGGGCGAGCGTGAGGCGCACGCGGAATTCCCGTGAGTGAGGTCGCGAAAAGATACGCCCACCGCTCTCGGACGGGAGCGAGCTCGAGGTACGCGCGGTGTAAGGAACCTGTGCGACCTCTGTCCGTGTCGCACTCCCCGGCGAGTGCCTACCCCTTCCCAAGCGGCCGGAGGTGTTTCGGCCCCATCGACCAGATGAGGGTGCCCGAGCCCGCGCCTGGCTTGCCCTCGACCTCGAGAAGGCACGCCCCCGCCTTCTTCAGCTGAAGGACCGTCCGCTTTCCACCCGCGATCAGCCAGCTCACGAGCCCGCTCAGGTGCGGTTCGTGGCCAACGATCACGACCACCTTCTTCTCGCGGTGCGCTCGGGCCCACTGCGCGAACTCTTCGTACTCCGCCTCCGGCCGCAGCCATTCGACGAGTGCTGGCTCGCGACCATAGGCGCTGCCGAGAATCTCCGCCGTTTGCACCGCACGGACGAGTGGGCTCGTCGCCAGCGCGTGGATCTCGGGTACCAGCTCGTGAAGAGCCCGGGTGACCTCTCGCATCTCCCGCTGCCCGCCGGGCGTGAGCGGTCGCAGGTCGTCATCCTCCCCCGTGCGGGCGAACGCGTCCTTGTCTTCGGCGGTGGCGTGACGCACGACGAGCAGTTCCATGCTGGAGCCGTCAGCCTCGCGCGGAATCGCAGGCGACGCGTGCGTACGGAAAGTCGCTGCCACGCGTCCGCCCGCTCTGCGTGCCCTCGACGCGCGCTCGCAGCGAGTCGCTGCGTACGCGGCGGTAGATGATGCGTTGCGGAAAGTCGTGCGCCGGGTTGGCGAACACCACTTCCGCATCACTCACCTTCTCCGACACGAACTCGGCCGACGGCTGGTTATGCGGCTGTGCGGCGTACACGAGGTCGGTGCCGCGCGCATAGACGCGGATGAACTCCCACGCGATGGTGCTGTCGCCGCCAGGATTACGCCGCAGCGTGCGGCTCAGTCCGAGCATCGAGCCGCCCGCGGGACTCGTCCAGTGTTCCTCGATGATCACGCGCGGGCTCGTGTAGGCCCAGCACCCGGTGAACCATCCGAGTTGATCGAGCGCGGACCCTTGCCCTCCCTGACGATGAGCGATGGGCCACGCCAGCGCGGTGGCCGCACCGAGCGTGACACCGAGAATGACGAACGTCGACGATAAACGCACACTCTCCTCCCGAGGGGATGGTCGCGCCCGCCGCGGGCGCGACCACACGATATGACGTCGCTGCGCGCGTGGCCAGTAGAGGCGCGCGTTACCACTCGGGCGTACGCTGGGTTCCCGCCGTCGTCCATCGCGGATACGTGCCGAGCAAGCGGAATTCATCCGTTGCGCGGCGGATTGCGGCGAGCGCGGTGTGAACGGCCGGGTCACCCGACGCGTGCTCGAACTCGAGAAAGAACTGGTAGCGCCAGGGCTCGCGCGTCGGTCGCGAAGCCAGGTGAGAGATGTTGAACTTCGCCTCGGCCATGGGGCCAAGCGCGGACACGAGCGCGCCGGCCTCGTGCGGAAAGACGGCAAGGAGTGCGGTTCGCGCCGGCGTGTTCTCCGGAATCGTCGCGGCGTCGCGCGCGACGGCGAGAAACCGCATTTGGCTATCGGGCCGGTCCTCGATGTGGTCCATCAGCACCGCGAGATCGAATCGCTCGGCCGCGCGTCTCGTGCTGGCCGCCGCCCGAGTGCGATCGCCCGCGTCGCGCACCTCGCGCGCTGCGCCCGCCGTGTCCCACGCCGGCTGCGGGGTGATGTGCTTGTAGCGACCGAGGAAATGCGTGCACTGCTCGAGCATCACCGGGTGGCTCGAGAGCGTGCGAAGCGATTTGATGGTCGCGCCAGGCACGGCCAGCAGGCACAAGTGGACCGGCACGATGACCTCGGCCACGATCTTGAGACCGTCGTGGAGGCTGAGCAGATCGTACGCGACGTCCAGCCCGCCCGCGAGCGTGCTCTCGATCGGGAGCATGCCATACTCGACATCCCGCGATTCGGCGGCGGACATGACGTCCTCGAACGTCGCTTTGGGAACGGGGTGCGCCTCCCCTCGCCAGAGGAGATGAATGGCCTCCTCTCCGAACGCCCCGAACTCTCCCTGAAACGCGACGCGCAGTCGGTCGAGCGTGCGCTGCGCGGAGGGACTGGGCTCGGTAAGGGTGTCGGGTGGCATCGCGGGAATGTGCACCGCTCGGTGACGGGGTCAACACCCGGATGTGCCCGGGGAGGTGAGCCACCAGTGGCTGCGCGGCCCTGGATATGCGGAATCAGTTGGCAACCACGGACACTCACATGACCACACCTCTCGATCGTCCCATCAAGCGCGAGCTCGAGCTCGACGGAACGCGGTACACCCTCACGATCTCGCCGGAAGGCATCAAAGTCACCGAGAAAGGCAAGCGCAAAGGACAGGAGCTCACCTGGCGCGACATCATCTCCGGCGACGCGGCCCTGCGACGTGACCTGAGCCTCTCCGTCGGCGCGTTGGCCGCCGAGTAAAGCGCACGGTCAGTGGCATCCGCGTTGATCCTCGGCGCCACCGGGTTGGTGGGAGGGGAATGTGTGCGGCAGTTCGGCGAGAGCGCGCATTTCACGCGCGTGATCGCGCTGACGCGGAGACCGCTCGCGCCGGCGGCGCCCGCTCGCGTCGAGTCGCACGTCGTCGATTTCGAGCGGCTCGACGACGCGGCCGAATACTTCCGCGTCACCCACATCACGTGCGCGCTCGGCACGACGATCAAGCAGGCCGGAACACAGGAACGCTTTCGCCGAGTGGACCACGACTACCCGCTGGCCGCCGCACGACTGGGCCTTCGCGAGGGCGCGCAGCATTTTCTCCTTGTCAGCGCAGTGGGCGCCACGGCGCGCTCACGCATCTTCTATAGCCGGGTGAAGGGTGAAGTGGAGGACGCCATTCGTTCGCTGCCCTATCGAAGCGTGACGATCGTGCGCCCCTCGTTGATCCTTGGTGAGCGCGCCGAGTTCCGCCTTGGCGAATCGATCGGCAAGGTATTCGCGAGAGTGATTCCAGGCCGTTACCGACCGGTGCACGCCCGCGACGTGGCCGCGGCGTTGCTCGAGGCCGCGGTCGAGGATCGTGCCGGCGTCAGGATCATCGAATCCCGTGAGATGTAACGTCGAGGTGCTCGAGCACCTGGAGCACCTGGAGCACCTGGAGCACCTGGAGCACCTCGTAGTGTCCCGAGCGTTCGTCAACGAAGACGCCGGCGGCGGGCCGCGTCGCCGCTTCTCGCTTCCGCCGCGTGACCACCCAGAGTTCGACGCCGCCGCCGCGGCCGCGCTCCTCGAGGGCGCGCGCGAGGGTGCCACGGGGGACGCCGAGGAGGCCACCGGGTATCGCTGGGGCGAGCCGGGCCTCCATCCGCACGTCGCGCGCATCCTCGCGCGAGCGCGCGATGGAGGCGACGAGCGCCTCGCGCAGCTCGCGGAGCGCTTCCTCCGCTGACGTGGCGTTGCGGGCAGGTCTCGCCCGCACTAAGGTAGGCGAGTCTCCGGGAGGACTCGTGCCCTACCAGAACTCGCCCATCACTGCGACGATGCCGTGCCGCTCGTGCGACACGGAGATTTCCGCCATTGCGCGCGAGTGCCCGTATTGCGGCGCGGAGCAGTTCGATACGCGAAGCAGCGCGCTGGCGATGCGCGACATGCCGAGCGAGCGGCGCGGCCTAACGGCTGGGCTGCTCTGCCTCCTGGTCGGCGTGTTCGGCGCCCACCGCTTCTACGTCGGCAAGCACGCCACCGGCTTCCTCATGCTCGTCACGCTGGGCGGGGTGGGCATCTGGTGGCTGGCCGACCTCATCATGCTCATCACCGGGCAGTTCCGCGACAAGGATGGGCGTCGCGTGACTGAATGGATCTAAGCCCTCCGGCGCCGGCGCCTCGCGAATACGCGGTCGACGCGCGCTCCACGGCGACGTTCGGCCGCGTGCTGTGCAGCGCGCGCATACATCATTTCATCATCGATGGGCCGGTGGCGAACGGATGTCCCGGCGAGGAGCTCACACCGCCGGAAGCGTTCCTCGCCGGCGTCGCGAGCTGCGGCGTCGAGCTGGTGCAGGTGATCGCGCGTGAGCAGTCGGTGCCGGTGGGCGACGTCACGGTGAGGATTCAGGCCATCGTCGACCGAAGCAAACCGGTGCGACCCGACGTCACCCTGTTCAACTCCGTACGCATGCGGTTCACGCTTGCCGGCGTTCCCAGGGATCGCGCGGGGGGATTGATCGCGCAGTTCCAAAAGCGGTGACCGCTCTACGGCACGGTCGCGGTCGCGACCCCGGACGTAGCGGTAGAGTATGACGTGGTTTAGCCTTCGAGCATGACCGAGAATCGACACGAGGTCGCGACGCTTGCCGGCGGATGCTTCTGGTGTCTCGACGCCGCGTTTCGTCTCCTCAAGGGCGTGACGAAGGTGGAGTCGGGGTACGCGGGTGGCATCCGGCCGAACCCGACCTACGAGCAGGTGTGCACCGGGGCGACCGGGCATGCCGAAGTCGCGCAGGTGACGTTCGACCCGTCCGTCATCACGTACCGCGACCTTCTCGACGTGTTCTTCACGATTCACGATCCCACGCAGCTCAACCGCCAGGGCGCCGACGTCGGTACGCAGTATCGCTCCGCGGTCTTTCCTCACAACGAGGAGCAGCGCGCGGAGGCCGAGCGTGCGATCAAGGAGCTCGAAGCGACGCGGGCGTGGGACGCGCCGATCGTGACCACCATCGAGCCGATGAAGGCGTTCTATCCCGCTGAGACGTATCACCAGGATTACTACGCGCGAAACCCGCGGCAGTCGTACTGTCAGGCCGTGATCGCGCCGAAGATCGCGAAGCTGCGCAAGATGCACTTCGAGCGCCTGGCGGTCTGACCAAGGCACGCGCATGACGGCGACGCTCGAGGAATCAGCCGACCGTCACCGGTGGACGTTCGACGCGCACCACGTCACGCGGCTCTGCGTCGAGCCCTCGGCGATGCGCATCGAGACGTGGACGCTCGAGGCGTCGGCGGAGGTGCGCATCGCGGCACCCTTCCGCTACCGAGAGCCGGACGGCTCCGAGCGCGCGATCGATCCCGGGGAGCCGGAGCGACTGGCGCCACTGCTCGGCCTCCTCCAGTGCCGGCTCGAGTGGTTCGAGGTGGTACGCGCCGGCGAGATCACGCTCCGCTTCGGCGACGGGTCGGAGCTGCGGTGCGCCCCGCGCGGCCGCGGCGCCACGTGGGAGGTGCGAGGTGGCGGCGCCCTCGAGGGAATCGAGTACCGCGGCGCGAGCGGTGAGCCCCCGTGGACGACACGAGCATAGGCGCTGCTACTTCGTCCCAACGACGAAGCGGTTCCCGTCCGGATCCTCGAAGATCGCGAACGTTCCCCACGGCTCCTTCTTTGGCTGCCCGGTGAACGTCACCCCTTTCGCCGACAGCGTCTTCCACGTCTTCTCGACATCGTCCGTCCAGAAGACCACATTCTGGTCGGTACCGATGCGATTCTCGTGGCCGTCAGGCGTGAACAGAACAAGACGCGTATCGGCGCCCGGGATGCGGAGCTCGATCCAGCGCTGCGTTCCCATGGGCTGGTCCGTGGCGACCGCGAGGCCGACCTGGTCGCGCCAGAAGGCAAGAGCGCGGTCCTGATCCCGGACGGGGATGCTGGCGAACTTGATACCCTTGATCATTTCCATCTCCTCGCGCGCATGATGGGTCGCGGGAAATCTTGGCGGGTCCGCTACCCGCGTCCAGCCGTGCATGCGGTGCCATGGCAATGGATGCCATAGCACGGCCGATGCTCGACCCGTACGTCGTCGACACGTTGATGCCCGATTTGGTCGGCCACGACCGTCGGCCGTCCGCCTTCCTCGTCTACCTGTATCTGTGGCGGCACACGAACGGCGGCCGCTCACGTAGCGGTGAGATTCCGCTGCGCATGATCGCCGAAGGAACGGGGGTCTCCAAGCGTGCGGTGCAGAACGCGCTGCGCACGCTCGCTCGCCGGCGACTCATCACCGTCGCGCACGCGACGGCGACGTCAGCACAAACATTTCTCGTGCACCGCCCATGGGCGCGTCGGTGATCACCGCCGCGCCAGCGCTCGCCGTGCGCGCGCTGCACAAGCGCTACAGTGACGTGGTGGCTGTCGGCGGGCTCGATCTCGAGGTCCACCCCGGGGAGTGCTTCGGCCTCCTCGGCCCCAACGGCGCGGGGAAGACGACGACGATCGAGATTTGCGAAGGGTTGCTCACGCCCGACTCGGGCGATGTGGAGGTGCTGGGGCGCCGCTGGTCCACCGATGAGCGTGAGCTCCGCCAGCTGCTCGGCATCCAGCTTCAGGAGACGCAGCTCGCCGAGAAGCTGACCGTGCGCGAGACCATGGGGCTGTTTCGGAGCTTTTACGATCGTGGCCGTGAGCCCGAAGACGTCATTGCGCTCGTGCAGCTGGAGGAGAAGTCGCGCGCACGCGTCGGCTCGCTGTCCGGCGGGCAGAAGCAACGGCTCGCGCTCGCCTGTGCGCTCGTCGGCGATCCGCGGCTGCTGTTCCTCGACGAGCCGACGACGGGACTCGATCCGCAAGCGCGCCGCCAACTGTGGGAGCTGATTGGTGAGCTGCGCGCGGGAGGGCGCACGATCGTTCTCACGACGCACTACATGGAAGAGGCGGAGCGGCTGTGCGATCGCGTCGCGATCATCGACCACGGCCGCGCCATCGCTCTTGGAACACCCCGCGAGCTAGTGGAAACCCTCGGCGCCGATCACGTCGTGGAGTTTGCGTTAGGCGAGGTCTCGTCGCTTTCCACCGACGTGCTGGCCGCGCTCGCAGGCGTTCGGAGCGTTCGGGGCAGCGACGGTTCCTGGGCGCTGACTGTCGGCGAGCTTCACGTCGCCCTACCGGCGATTCTCGCCGAAGTGGAGCGGCGCGGTGCGACGCTGGCGGAGCTTCGCACCCACTCGGCGACGCTCGAGGACGTGTTCGTGTCGCTCACCGGCCGTCACTTGCGCGAGGGAGGATGACCGCGAGCGTGTCCCCTCCCTCCGTGAGCCGGCCGCGTCGCGGCCTGCGGGAGCATCCCCTCACACAGCTCGTGAAGGTGCGCTTCCTCGAGTTCTGGCGAGAGCCCGAGGCGGTGTTCTGGGTTTTCATCTTTCCCATCCTCCTGGCGGCGGGGCTCGGCATCGCGTTTCGCCAGCGGGCTCCCGATGTCGTGAAGGTGGGCGTGCTCGTCTCGGAGCCGCACGCGGGCGCGCTCAGCGATGCGATCGCGCGCGATTCCCGCCTCGATGTCCTCCCGCTCGATGACAGCGCGGGGATGCACGCGTTGCGCACTGGACGCATCGCGCTGTTCGTCGTGCCGCGCGCCGAGCGAACCGTCGAGTATCGCTATGATGACACGCGCCCGGACGCGCGGAACGCACGCCTGCTGGTGGACGACGCCATCCAGCGCGCCGCGGGACGGAGCGACGTCGCGACCGTGCGCGAGCGGCACGTGCGGGAGCCCGGAGCGCGCTACATCGACTTCGTCGTTCCCGGTCTCCTGGCGATGAACCTGATGGGAAGCGGGATCTGGGGTGTGGGATTCACGATCGTCGAATCGCGCCGGAAGAAGCTGCTGAAGCGGCTCATCGCGACACCGATGTCGCGCGCCCAGTTCCTCGCATCGTTCATCCTGTCGCGCCTGGCGATGCTCGTGCTGGAGGTGGGCGCGTTCCTCGGATTCGGCATCCTGGTGTTCGGTGTACCCGCCCGCGGCTCGCTGGGAACGCTGGTCCTGGTCGCGCTGACCTCCGCACTGGCGTTCAGCGCGCTCGGACTGCTCGTCGCCTCACGGGTCCGCACGATGGAGGGTGCGTCGGGCCTGATGAACCTCGTGATGCTCCCGATGTGGATCTTCTCGGGCGTGTTCTTTTCGGCGTCGCGATTCCCCGATGCCGCGCAGCCGGTCATTCAAGCGCTTCCGCTCACCGCGGCGGCGGACGCGCTCCGCGCCACGCTGCTCGAGGGCGCGTCGCTTTCGGCGCTGGCGGGCGAGCTGGGTATTCTCGCCGCGTGGCTGGTGGGGGGCTTCACAGCCGCGCTGGCGCTGTTCCGCTGGCGGTGACGCGACCAACGGTTCGCGCACGATCGTTGCACGATCGAGGTCTCGATGGCCACCGAGCCGCTTCGTCCCGAGGACGTAGACGCCCTCCTTGCGCCCAACATGCGCACGACGGTCGCCGACCTGTTGTCGGCGCGCGACTCGCTGTTGCGAGCGCGCGTCGCCTTCGAGCGTCTGGCGGTGGCGGTCGAGAACCTCCGCCAGGCCAGCGTTCGCGCCCAGAACGCCGCGCGCACGCTCGAGGCCGAGGTGACCCGGCACACCCGTCCGCCGCGCGCCGACTAGCTTTGGGGATTCTGCGGGGCGAGGGGTGAGATGGCTGGCATCATCTCGCCACGAGCCGTCCCAGCCTGGCATCCAAGTTCAAAGGGGGGACGCGGATGCCGCGGATGCAGCGGATCAGGCGGATTTGCTGCCTTTGTTACTGCAGAACACCCGGTGGAAGCGAGGCTCCAATCCGAAATGCAGCAGGAGCCCAACTTCAAGACTGGTTGCACGGAGATAGTTGAAGAGTTGCCGCTGGGCCGCACCGGGGAGCTCGGCGCCCGCCTTCGTTTCGACGACGACTTTTTCATCCACGATCATGTCGATTCGCTGCACGGCGAGAACGTGATCCTTATAGGCCACGTGGACGCTGACTTCTCTTGCCACGCGATGGCCGCGATCGATCAGCTCACGCTCCAGCGCCATCACGTACACGTGCTCGAGGAAGCCGAACCCAAGGGTGTTGTACACCTCGAAGAACGCGCCAATGATCGAGCGTGTCGGCCGCTCCTCCGGCAAGGGAATTCTGGTCATGCGAGAGGATACTTCCACGGCGCACGACAAAGTCATCAGACCTATGCGCCAATGATCACGATTTACCGGTCACTATCCGCCTGATCCGCTGCATCGGCCGCATCCGCATGTCCTTTGAACTTGGATGCCCGAGCCGCCCCAGGCAGTAGAGACAACTCGGTCCCGGCGACATGTTTCGACAAACGCCGAACGAGGGAGCAGTGGCAGAACGGGACCACGCGGTGGTCGCTGAAGATCCCGCGACTGTCGTCCGCACAAGGTACTGGCATCGACTGGACGACGGGCGCGTTCAGTGCGACATCTGTCCGCGCGCGTGCAAGCTGCGCGACGGGCAACGCGGCCTCTGCTTCGTCCGCGCCTGTCAGGACGGCGAGATCGTCCTCACGACGTACGGGCGATCGAGCGGTTTTTGCGTCGATCCGATCGAGAAGAAACCGCTGAATCACTTCCTGCCCGGAACGCCCGTCCTGTCATTCGGAACGGCCGGGTGCAACCTGGCCTGCAAGTTCTGCCAGAACTGGGACATTTCGAAGTCCCGCGAGATGGACACGCTCGCCGACGCGGCCTCTCCCGACGAGATCGCGGGCACCGCGCTGCGGCTCGGCTGCCAAAGCGTGGCGTTTACCTACAACGATCCGGTGATCTTCCACGAGTACGCGATCGACGTGGCCCGGGCGTGCCGAGCGCGCGGGATCAAGAGTGTCGCCGTCACGGCGGGATACCAGAACGCCGACGCGCGCGCGGAGTTCTACCAGTACATGGACGCGGCGAACGTCGACCTCAAGGCATTCACCGACACGTTCTATCGCGAGATCTGCGCCGGCCATCTCCAGCCGGTCCTCGACACGCTCGTCTATCTGAAACACGAGACCAGCGTCTGGTTCGAGATCACCAACCTGGTGATTCCCGGCCTCAACGACTGTGACGACGAATTCGACGCGATGACGCGGTGGGTGGTCGGCGAGCTTGGCCCCGACGTGCCGATCCACTTCACCGCCTTTCACCCCGACTGGAGAATGCGCGACCGGCCGCACACGCCACCGGCGACGCTCGCGCGTGCGCGCCAGATCGCGCTCCGGAACGGCGTACGATACGCGTATACCGGGAACGTCCACGACAGGGCCGGCGGGACGACCACCTGCCACGGGTGCGGTACGCCGCTGATCGTGCGCGACTGGTACGAGCTCCTCGAGTGGAATCTCACGACCGATGGCCGCTGTCGTTGCTGCAACGCCGAATGCGCCGGAGAGTTTGTCGGTCCGCCGGGTGACTGGGGAGCGCACCGGCAGGCGGTGCGCCTAACGGCGCGCGGACGCCCACCTCGATCGCCGAGAGGAACGACGTGAGCATACCCCTTCGTCCCGTCGCGTCGCTGTGTCTGCTCGCGGGGTGTCTTCACTCCGGGACATCCGAGCTCGAGCGCGCCCCCGCATCACCGCCCGTGCTCGCCGCGCAGCGGAGCGGCACCACCGCCCTGCTCCAGGCGGTGAGCGCGCCAAGCGCGCGGGTGGCCTGGGTGAGCGGGCATCGCGGCACCTATGCGGTGACGACCGATGGAGGCGCGAGCTGGCGCGCGGCGGTCGTCCCCGAGGGGGATTCCCTCCAGTTTCGTGACGTCTACGCCGTCGACGAGCGGACGGCCTGGCTGCTCGCCGCCGGCGACGGCGATCGCTCACGCATCTATCACACGACGAATGGCGGGCAGACGTGGACGCTCCAGTTTCGGAATACGGACCCCCGCGCGTTTTACGACTGTCTCGACTTCTGGGATGCGCGGCGCGGGCTCGCCTTCAGCGACGCGGTCGATGGACGCTTTGGCATCCTCACGACGAGCGATGGTGGCCGCACGTGGGCGCGCGTCCCTGACGAGGCGTTGCCGGCGGCGCGGGCGGGAGAAGGGGCGTTCGCGGCGAGCGGCACCTGCGTGATCACGGGCACCGGCGGCCGCGCATGGATCTCCACTGGCAATGCCCCGCCGGAATCACGCATCCTCTATACGGCCGACTACGGACGCAGCTGGAGCGTCTTTCTCACGCCGCTCTCGGCGGGCGAAGCCGCCGGTGCCGCGACGCTCACCTTCCGCGATACTCTGCACGGGGTGGCGTTAGGCGGCCCGCTCGGCCGCCCGACCGAGCGTGGCGATCGGACCGCCGTGACCGGGGATGGCGGACGCACGTGGACGCTCGGTGGCCGCCCGGCGATGGCGGGCGCGGTGTACGGGTCCGCGTACCTCCCTCGCACCCCGGCGCTCGTCGCCGTCGGCCCCGGCGGAATGGACTGGTCGGCCGATGACGCGCGCTCCTGGAGCCGGCTCGACACGCTTGCATACTGGAGCGTCGGATTCGCCCGAACGGGGCGTGCAGGTTGGGCGGTCGGGCCGAATGGCCGCATCACCAAACTCGTCATCGAATAGGCCATGCGCTTTCGCGTCCTCCTTCTCGCCCTCGCGCTCACCAGTCACGTCGCGCACGCGCAGGCAGCGCAGCGACAAGACACCGTCGGCCGGGTCGACAGCCTGTTTTCCCGGTTGACCACGAGCACTCCCGGATGCGCCGTCGGCGTCTCGCGCCACGGACGAACCGCGCTCGCCAGGGCGTACGGCATGGCGAACCTCGAGTACGACGCGCCGCTCACGACGGAATCGATCATCGAAGCGGGCTCCGTGGCCAAGCAGTTCACCGCCGCCGCCGTCCTGTTGCTCGCGCAGCAGGGGAAGCTTTCCATCGACGATCCGGTGCGGAAGCACATCCCGGAACTTCCCGACTACGGTGCGCCGCTCACGATCCGGCACATGCTCAATCACACGAGCGGGCTGCGGGACTGGGGCACGGTGGCGGCCGTGGAGGGGTGGCCGCGTGGCTCTCGTGTGCACACGCACGATCACGTCCTCGACATCGTCACCCGGCAACGCTCGCTCAACTTCCCACCGGGGAGCGAGTACCTCTACAGCAACACCGGATACAACCTGCTCGCGATCATCGTGCAGCGGGTGAGTGGCCGCGCCTTCGCCGACTTCACGCGCACCGAGATCTTCGAGCCGCTCGGGATGGCGCGCACGTCCTGGCGTGATGACTACACGCGCGTCGTGAAGGGGCGCGCGACCGCCTATTCACCCACCCGCACCGGATTCCGTCTCAACATGCCGTTCGAGAACGTGCATGGAAACGGCGGGCTGCTCACCACGGTGGAGGACCTGCTGCGGTGGAGCGCCAATTTCGACGCCGGGCACGTCGGCGGGCCGGCGCTGCTGCGCGAGCAGGTGCGCCCCGGCCGCCTTACGAGCGGGCGCGAGATCGAGTACGCCGCGGGTCTCGGCGTGTCACGATACCGCGGCGTGCCCCAGGTGAGTCACAGCGGTGCCACCGCTGGCTATCGCGCCTTCCTCGCCCGGTATCCCGATCAGGGGCTCGCCGTCGCCGTGTTGTGCAACCACGCCGGCGCGCCCGCCGTCACCCTCGGCCACCGCGTCGCCGATCTGTTCCTCGGTGCGGCCGCCACCGATCCCGCGCCGCCGAAGACAATCGCGCTCGCGCCGGACGTGCTCGCCGCGCGCGCCGGCCTCTACCGCAACACCGTCACCTGGGAGCCGCTGCGGATCTCCGTGCGTGACGGGAAGCTCATCGACAACCGAGGCACCGAGGCGGTTGCCCTCTCGCCCAACCTGTTCCACGCATCGAACGGTGGGCGCGCGCTGTTCGACGTTGCGCCCGATGGGCGAACGCGCGCATTGCGACTCCTGCAGGAGGATGGAGACACGCTCCTCTTTCTGCCCGTCGAGCCGTGGACGCCAGCGCCCGGCGATCTCGCGCCCTTCGCCGGAACGTACACGAGCGATGAGGCGGCGGCGACGTTCACCCTCGTGCAGCAGGCAGGTAAACTCCTTCTGCGCCAGCGCCCGACCCTTTCCCTCGAGCTGCAGCCGCGATATCGCGACGTCTTCGAGGTCCCCACCGGCGACATCATCCGCTTCGTTCGCGATGACAGCGGGAAGGTCATCGAGATGAGCATCTTTCTGGGGCGGGTGAGGGATTTACGCTTCAAAAGACAATGAGGAATGAGGACTGAGGAGTGAGGAATACGATTGGCCAAGAGTCCACTCAATCGAATTGCTCACTCCTCGGTCCTCATTCCTCATTCTCCGGGCGGCCTCAATCCCCAGCGGGCTCCGGGATCGGCATTTCCGCCGTCCTCTGCTTCGGCGTGAAGCCGAAGATCCGCGCGAGCCCGTGGCGCCACTCGTCGAGAATCTCGTAGAAGGTCGGGATCGCGATCAGCGTCAGCAATGTCGACGTGATCACGCCGCCGATCACCGCCATCCCCAGCGGCGCGCGAAACTGCGCTCCCTCCCCCCGGCCCAACGCCACCGGGATCATGCCGGCGATGAGCGCGAACGTCGTCATGAGGATCGGACGCAACCGTATCGCGCCCGCCTCGATGAGCGCCTCGCGCAACGGCAGCCCGCGTCGCTCACGCGCCCATTTCGCGAAATCGATGAGCAGAATCGCGTTCTTCGCGACGATGCCGGCGAGCAGAATGACGCCGATGAGACTCATGATGTTGATCGTGCCGCCTGACAACGCCAGCGCCAGCATCACGCCGATGAGCGACAGCGGCAGCGACAGCATGATCGCCAGCGGGTCGAGGAACGACCCGAACTGCATCACCAGGATCAGGTACATCAGCAGCAGCGCGACGCCGAGGGCGAAGAAGATGTCCCCGAAGACCTCGGCCTGCTGTTGGGCGTCGCCGCCCTGGGTGACGCGAACTCCCGGCGGCAGCTGGAGGGTCGATATGCGGTCGGTGATGTCGGCAATGACCTCGCCGGTCGAGCGCCCGGACACGTTCGCCTCGACGTTGACGACGAGATCGCGGTCGAGGTGATTGATCACCGCGGGCCCGACACTCTCCTCGATCTTCGCGACCTGCCCGAGCGGCACCGTCGACGGCAGGCCGTTGGGCCCTGCCACCACGAGGGGAAGCTGGCGCAGATCGGTCGCGCGACGCCGGGCCTCCGGTGCCAGGCGCACGACGACGTCGCGCACCTCACCGCTCGGATCCTCCCAGTCGCCGGCATCGATGCCCGCGAACGCCGGCCGCAGTGCCTGCGCCACGTGCCCGGCGGTGATACCTAACGAGCCGGCCACACCGCGATGCAGCTCGACGTTGAGCTCGGGCTTCTGCCCCTTGCTCGACAGACTGATGTCGACGGCATTCGGCACCTGCTTCACTTCGGCGAGCACCATCTCGGCCGCGGCGTTCACGGCCTCGGGGTCGGTGCCGCGCACTTCGATCTGCAGCTGCTTCAACCCGCCCGCCCAATCGGTGGCGAAGACGGCGAGGGTCGCCCCAGACACCCGCTGCGTCTCCGCGCGCAGCATCGCGGCGAACTTCTCGGCGCTCACGTCACGATCCGACTTCGACACCATCTTGATGTAGATGTTGCCAATGTCGACCGCTCCCGAGGTGTTGTCTCCGAGCGTCGTGTACGTATACCGCACCTCGGGGTGGGCGCGCGCGATGCGCGCCGCCTCCTCCGCTTTGAGCCGGGTGTACTCGAGGCTCGACCCCGGCGGCGTCTCGATCTTGATGTTCAGCTCGGCGTTGTCGTCCTCCGGAAAGAACGCGACACCGACGATCCCCTTGGCCGGCACGATCGGCAGCAGGATCATCGCGACGGCAACCGCCGCGACGATCGCGCCAATCCGCAGATACCACCGGCGCAAGTGCGAGAGCCCGAACAGCGCGACCGCGATCGCGAGCAGCACGACGAGCAGCCCCGTGACTCCCTTGACCGGCAGCGTGAACGACCCGAGGAACGTCCCGACCGCGATCACGACGATCGGCAGGCGGTGGTCGAGCGCCCAGGCGATCACTTTCTTGTAGTCCTGCGACCGCCGGTTGAACCAGGCGTTGAACCGGTCGAGCTTCTTCGTGATCCACGCCTTCTCGTGCTCCGCCTTGTGCGGGTCCTTCCAGTAGGCCGAGAGCATTGGGTCGAGCGAGAACGACACGAAGAGCGACACGAACACCGACGCGGCAATCGTCAGGGCGAACGGCTTGAACCACTGCCCACCCACGCCCGGCATGAACGCGATCGGCACGAACACGGCCAGAATCGAGAACGTCGTCGCGGCGACCGCGAGCCCGATCTCATCGGTCCCTTCGCGCGCTGCCGTGTAATGGTCTTTCCCCATCTCCACGTGACGGACGATGTTCTCGCGCACCACGATCGCGTCGTCGATCAGAATCCCGATCGCCAGCGACAGGCCGAGGAGCGACATCGTCTCGAGGCGGAACCCGAATGCCCACACCGCGATGAATGAGGCGAGCACGGAGATCGGCAGCGCGATGCCGGTGATGACCGTCGAGCGCCAGGAGTTGAGGAAGAGGAAGACGACGAGCACCGTCAGCAATGCGCCCTCGATGAGCGCCTCCTGCACGTTGCGCACGGAGTTGCGGACTTCGACGCCGCTGTTCTTGACGGCGTCGATCGTCGTCCCGGCGGGCAGTGTGGTCCTCAAGCTGTCGATCCGCTCGAGGATCTTGTCGCTGACGCTCGTCGTGCTGTACCCCTTCGACTTCTTGACGTCGATACCGACGGCTTCGCGTCCGTTGTAGGCCGCTGCCGTGCGTTGCTCCTCGACGCCGTCGAACACGTCGGCGACCTGGCCCAGACGGATGAGCTGGCCATTGCGCTCGGCGACGACGAGCTGAGCGAATTCGGCCGGCGACTCCAGCCGTCCCTTGAGGCGGATCGATCGTTCCTCGAGCGCGCTGGTCACGCGACCGACGGGCGCCGCGAGGTTCTGGAGCGCAAGCGCCTGCACGACATCCGAGACACCCACCCCGGCCGACTGAAGCGCCTCGGGCCTGATCTGCACCGTCAGCTCGCGCTCCACATTGCCCGACACCTGCACTTCCGCGACACCGGGAATCGAGCGAAGCAGACGCGTGATCCCGGGATCCGCGAGTCGCGTCAGCTCGGCGGGCGTGAGCGATGTCGACGATAGCGCGAGCGAGACGATCGGGAGATCCGTGTCGTTGAACTTGCGGATGATCGGCTCTTCCAGCTCCGACGGCAGATCGGCGCGTATCCCCGAGATGGCGTCACGGACATCCTGCGTCGCCTCCGACAGTGGCTTCGCGAACTCGAACTCGATCATGATGGTGCCGAAGCCGTCCTCGGCCTTCCCCCACACCTTCTTCACGCCGGAGATGGAGGAGATCGCCTCCTCGACCGGATCGAGCACCTCGCGCTCGACGCCGTCCGGCGACGCACCAGGATACAGGAGCCCGACGGTGACGACCGGTGGCGCGACATCGGGGAACTCATCCGTCTGAAGCCGCATGAGCGCGAAGATCCCGAAGATCACCAGCGCCAGCATGCTGACGACGGTGATGATCGGTCGCTTGATGGCGAAATCTGAAATGACCATGGAAAGCTCTCGCTTACTTGTCGTCGACGCGCTTTACGCGAACCTGGGAGCCCGGCGTCACACCTAGCGCCGCTCCGATGAGCACCGTGTCGCCGGCGGCCAGTCCGCTGCGGATCTCCACCCGCTCCGTGGCCTCATCCTCCAGGCCGAGCTCGACCTCTACCCGCTCGGCGCGGCCGCTTTTCACACGCAACACCGTCGGCCGGATCCCGCGAACATCGACCGCATTCTGGGGCACCACGGCCGCGCTCCGCGCATCGGTGGCGACGCGCCCCTCGGCGAACAGTCCGGCGACGAGGCGGCCGCCGACATTCGGAATCGCGACGTAGATGCGCACCTGACGGGTCGCCGGGTCGGCCGAGGGGTTGATCCGCTCGACACGGCCGCTGAACGTGCGGTCCGGATACGCGTTGACGGTGAACTCCACCGGATCGCCGACGCGCAACGCCGACAGTGCCTCCGCCGGCACCGACGCCTCGAGACGCATGCTCGAGGGATCCACGATCGTGAACATCTCCGATCCCGGCTGCATGACGTCCCCCGCGCTCGCGGAGCGCTCGCTCACCATCCCCGCGAACGGCGCACGAATCTGGGTGTTGTCGAGCTGGCGCTGCGCCAGCGAAAGGCGCGCGCGCGCGTCCTCCAGCTGCGCCTCGGCCGCGATGCGCGCCTGACGGGCCGCGTCGAGGTCCCGATCCGCCACCGCGCCTGCCTCGGCGAGACGCTGCGTGCGCTCCTCATCACGACGCGCGACGTTGGCGGCGTTCTGCGCCGACGTCACCAGCGATCGCGCCGACAGCCACTGATCGCGGATCGCCGTGTCGTCGATGCGGGCCAGCAACTGTCCCTTCTGGACCGTCTGGCCGTTGTCCGCCAGCGACTGGACGACCGTGCCGGTGATCTCGGCGCGGACATCCGCCTCGCGCGACGCCTGAAGCGAGCCGGACAAGAGCGGTCCCACGCGGAGCATCGTCTGCTCGACGACCGCGATGTTCTCCACGCCCACGTCGACGACGGGGGTGGTGTTCTCCTCGGCGCTCGCCTCGTTGTCGCTGCGGCAGCCCGTCACCGCGGCGAGCGTGACGGCGATCAGGAGAGTTCCGCGAATGAATGGACGGTGGGGACTCATGGTGCGAATGCTCCGGTCTGGCCTGCGGTGAATGCTGTCGCCTGCTGTGAGCGTTGAGGAACGGCCGGTTGCTGCTGCTGCGCTTGCTGCTGCGAAACGCCTGACGAGGGAGCGCCGATCGCGCCGAACGGCAGATCGCGCAGGAGCGCGACGCGTGCTCGCGCGACGGCGAGATCGCGAGCGGCCAGCGCGCGGTTCGCGGATGCCTGCTCCAGGAGAATACGCGAGTCGGACAGCTCGACCTGGGTCGAAATCCCCTCGCGGTACCGGATCTCGGCGATCTGATACGCGCGCGCGGCCTGCTGCGCCGTTCCCGCGCTCGCGGCGAACGATGCCGCGGCCGCCTCGAGTCTCGCCTGGGCCGCGTACGAGTCGAGCTCGGCGAGCTCGCGCGCCTGCGTCAGCCGGTAGCGCGCCTCCTCGAGATCGGCCTGCGCGACTCGCACGTCGCCGGTGATGCGCCCGCCCGTGAACAATGGCACCTGGAGCGCGACGCCCACCGTCCAGTTCGTGTTGAAGTCGGTCCACCCCGGCACGCCGGTGGGCGGATACGCCACGCGACCGTACTTCATGTTGACATTGAGCTGCGGGAGCCGCTGTGCCTGGGCGACTCGCAACGCGTTCGCGCTGACCTCCACGGCGTCGGCCGCCTGGCGGACGGGCGCGCGCTCGGCCGGCATCACCGAATCGATGCTCGGCGACAGCCCACTCGTGAGGCGCGCCGGCACCACGGCGGTCGTGTCGTCGAGCGGCGTCGTCAGCACCAGCGGCTCATTCGCCGGGAGATTCAGCAGCTGCTTGAGGCGCATCAGCGCGATGTCGCGATCGGACTGCCGCTGGATCAGGATCGGGCGTTGATTGTCCCGGGCAACCGTCGCACGGAGAAGCTCGAACTCCGGCTGGTTGCCAACCTGCCGCGCGAGCTGGGTGTGCCGAAGGGTCGTTTCCGCCTGGTCCAGCGTCGAGACGGCGATCGCGAGGAGCCGATCGGCCAACGCCGCGTCGTAATACGCCTCGATGATGTTGAGGACGAGCTGCGCCCGCGTAGAGGTCAGCGATGTCTCCGCGATGCGGCGACCCGCCCCAGCCATCCGCGTCTGCGCGGTCACGCGTCCGCCCGCGAACAGCGTTTGCTGGACGTCGAGCCCGAGCGTCCAGTTGTTGCGCTGGCCGAATGGCAACGCGCTGAAGTCGAAGCCGGCGCTGGTGCACCGAGCGGCATTCTCGAGGCCGGTCAACCGGTCGGTGGTCGTCCCGCTCGGATTCAGGTAGTTGAAGCAGGTCGCGGGGAAAGCGTCGTTCGGATTGTCATCGATCGGATCGAGCGCCTGTGGGTTCCGCGGTGGTGCGTTGTCGGCGATGTCCTCGAACTCCGAAGCGAGCGTCCGCGTGTAGCCGAGCGATGCGAAGATCTGCGGGAAGCGCTCGCTGCGCGCCCGAAGCTGTTCCCCGTGCGCGCGGTCGGCCGCGGCCCGAGCGATTCCCACCTCCTCACTGGCCGTCTCCGCGATGCGGAGCGCGTCGGCGAGAGAGAGAGGACGTCCCGTGGCGGGCTGCTGAGCGTCGAGCCGCGCACCGGCCAGCGCAGCCAGCACGGCGAACGTTGCGAGTGATGTTCTGAGCTTCATGTTCGGATTCTCGAAAGCGTAGAGTGGGTCAGGAGCCAAGGGCCAAGGACCACCAGCGAGGTTCAGGGATTGGCGAGTGACGGCTCACCCCTCGCCCGCCCCTTGGCCCTGGGCGCTTGGCCCCTGACCCCATTTCCGGCATTCTCCGCCACACCGATGGCACGCAGAAACAGCGTCGCGTAGTGATCGGCCGAGTCCTCGAGGGATTCGTGATAGAGCTCCGGCATCACGTCGCGGCCCATCGCGTCGGCGAAGAGCGCTCCGAAGAAGGTGAGCGCCGCGCTGCGGGCATCGATGTCCGGATCCGCCCTCCCCTCCCGCTGGAGCTGCTCGACGTAGGCCCGGAGGCCGAGGATCACCTCGCGGGGTTTCTCGCCGATCAGCGGAATGATCTCTGGGCGCTCCTCGACCTCGCCAAGGCTGGTCCGGATGATCGACCGGAGCTGGGTGAGGTGTGCGAGCTCTTCGCCCACCCACGTTCTGATCTCGGGGGCCACCTCGCTGGGGGTCAGCGGGACCTCCGGGCAGTCGCTGCGCAGGTTGGCCTGGCGGACGGCCTCGATGATCAGCGTAGTCTTCGAGCCGAAGTGCCTGAAGAGGGTGATCTCGTTGACGCCGGCCTCCTGCGCGATGCGCCGGGTGGTGGCGCCCCGGTAGCCGGTTTCGGCGTAGACACGTGCGGCTGCGTCGAGAAGGCGTTCGCGAATGGAGCTCATGTGACGAATCTGCCCGGAAACATGTGTGGTAAGCAAGTGAGTACTTGCGCGTAAATGGGTGAACGGCCGCGGCCCGGAAAAGTTTCCGGTGGTTTCGCTGAATCCAAATCGGCGGCCCACCGCCAGCCGGGACTTCCGGGGACGATCGCGGTGACGGGGCCACGGACCGCCGGAACTGACGAATCACCCGAATGACGCGAAGAGCGCACTGCGCCGCAGCACGCTCCAGACGCGGATGAAGTTCCGGAAGGCTCCTTCGGTTAACACCTCGCGGAGCCGGCTCGCGCGCTCGATCATTCGCGTGATACGGGTCATTCGGCAGTTTCGGCTGTCCGTGGCCGCTGTCGGGCAGTGCCCAGCGTCAGCCATCCCGCAAATCCCGGAAGAACCAAAAAAAAACCCGGCCTCGTCGCGGCCGGGGATCGGTCTCAATCACGCAACAACAGCAGCGTCATTTCTTTCGCCATTCGTTCAACACGCCGTAGGTAAGGCCGATCATCGGGATGGCGAGGAAGAACCACCAGGTGATCGCGCCGTAGAGCGGCATGTGCGGGAACCCCGTCAGCCGGTGGGGCTGCGAGAGTCGGGTTCCGCCGTAGAAGACGAAGGCGCCGACGAGAAGGCCGATGACGATCAGCCAGCCGACGAGAAGTCCGAGGAGTCGCGCGCGAGAAGCCATGGGGTTGGTCGGGGTTGGTACCCCGATTCTAGCGGGCCACGGGTCGGGGGCCAAGGGCCGAGGGGATGGTAAGGCGAGCGGCCTGCGGCCGCTCGCTTCATCTGATGAGGCGGCAGCGGCGGAGCCGCGCCGCCTTTCCACCCCCTTGGCCCCTGGCCCCTGGCCCGCGACCCTGCATCATCCCCGGATGAGCTTTCTCGCCCCCCTCGCCAACATCCTCCGCGCGCGGCGCGATCTCGCCGGGTTCCTCCTCGGGCTCCAGCGTGAGCAGGGAGATGTCGCGCGCGCGACGGTGGGGAATCTCCGCGTTCACCTGCTCGCGCATCCCGATCAGGTGCGCGACGTCCTCGTGACCCATCAGCGCGCGTTCACGAAGGGGCACGTACTCCAGCGCGCGAAGATCTTGCTTGGCGAAGGCCTCCTCACCAGCGAAGGGGAGTTCCACCTCCGCCAGCGTCGTCTCGTTCAGCCGGCGTTTCACCGGCAGCGGATTGCCGCGTACGCGCAGGACATGGTGGATCGCGCGTGGATCACCGCCGACCGATGGTGGGATGGCGAGACGGTCGACATGGATCACGAGATGATGCAGCTCACCCTCGCCATCGTCGCCCGCACGTTGTTCGACGCCGACGTCGACGCGGAGGCGGACGAGATCGGCGTCGCACTCACCGAAGCGCTGCACCTCTTTCAGACCGTGTTCATCCCGGGGATGCATCTGCTCGATCGCCTCCCACTGCCGCACACACGGCGGTTCGCCCGCGCTCGCGGGCGGCTGGACGCGACCATCTACCGCCTCATCGCCGAGCGACGCGCCGAGCGCGCGCGGGGGAAGGAGCGAGGTGACCTGTTGTCGATGATGCTGTCCGCGCAGGATGCCGAAGGGGACGGCGGGAGCATGACGGACGAGCAGCTGCGCGACGAGGCGATGACGCTCTTCCTCGCCGGTCACGAAACGACCGCCAACGCGCTTACGTGGACCTGGTACCTGCTTTCCCAACACGCGGACGTCGCGGGGCGATTGCACGACGAGGTCGATCGCATCCTCGGGCAGCGACGCGCCACGGCCGACGATCTCGCGAGCCTCTCCTATACGCGCATGGTGCTGTCAGAATCGATGCGACTGTACCCGCCAGCGTATGCGATTGGGCGGCGGGCGCTCGAGGACTACCCGGTGCCGGGGATCGTAATTCCTCGCGGGGCACTCGTCGTCGTGAGTCCACTCGTCACGCAGCGCGACGCGCGCTGGTTTCCCGACCCGGCGCGGTTCGATCCCGAGCGATGGACCCCCGAGGCGCAGGCGGCACGACCGAAGTTCTCCTATTTCCCTTTCGGCGGCGGCACGCGTATGTGCATCGGGGATCAGTTCGCGTGGACCGAGGGGATGCTCGTGCTCGCGACGCTCGCGCAGCGCTGGCGCGCGGAGCTGGCGGCGGGGCAGCGCGTGGCGATGCGGCCGATGATCACGCTGAGGGCCCGATATGGGATGAGGTTGGTGCTACGTGAGAGGCGGCAGGGGTCAAGGGGTCAAGGGATCGAGGGATCGGAGGGATGGAGAGGCGGCGCGGTTTCGTCGCTGCCGCCTCCTTCAGATGAGCAGGCGGCCGCGGGCCGCCTGCCGTTCCATCCCCCGATCTCCTGACCCCTGGACCCCTCGACCCTCGTCCTCACATCGACTTCTCGATGAACTCCCGCACGCGCTCCCGGTAGCTCCGTCCCGTCGTCACGCGTGTTCCGTCGACGAGAATCAGCACGAAGTCCCCCTGGAACCAGGGCTGCATCTCGCGAATGCGGTCGACGTTCACGATCGAGGAGCGGTGCACGCGCAGGAATTTGTGGGGCGGCAACCGCTGCTCGAGACGAGCGAGGGTGTCGCGCTGCCGATAGAGCTCGCGGCCCACGTGCACGACGACGTGATCATCGGACGCTTCCACCCAGTCGATGTCCTCCACGCGAACGAAGAGCAGACGCCCATCGCGCTTGAGCGCGATGCGCCGCGGGACCGCCGTGCCTTCGCTCCGCAGCTGATCGAGGAGTGCGGCGAGGGGGGGCCGCGCCGCGGGGGCCGGATCGCGCAGCTGCGATTTCGCGCGCGCGATCGCCTGATGGAACCGCGTGCGACTGACCGGCTTCATCACGTAGTCGAGGGCGTGCGCATCGAATGCCTTGACCGCGTACTCATCGAACGCGGTGACGAAGATCGTCGTCGGCATCGACTCGGCGCCCACCTCGTCGACCACCGCGAGCCCGTTGAGCTCGGGCATCTGGATGTCGAGGAGCACGAGCGACGGCTGTTGAGAGCGAATCGCCTCCACGGCGTCGCGGCCGTTCCCACACTCTCCGATGACCGCGATCTCGGGATCGTCGGCGAGCAGGCCGCGGAGATGCTGGCGCGCCAGCGGCTCATCATCGACGATCAACGTGCGGATTTGCTCCATCGGAACTCCGGTCGTTAGGTGCCCGCGGACTCGTCACGCGGGCGGAAGGGGATGACGATATCGACGACGAACCCGCCGTCGCGGCCACCCTGGGCGTTGAACCCGTGCTCAGCGCCGTACAGGTGCTCCAGCCGCGCCTTCGTGTTGCCCAGCCCAATGCCTTCGCCGGACGACTCCGAGCGCCGGGCGCGCGCACCAACGCCGTTGTCGGCGACCCGCAGGTGCAAGGACCCGTTCTCGCGATAGGCACGCACATCGACGTGGCCGGGCGCGGCCCGCGGCCCGATCCCGTGACGGATCGCGTTCTCCACCAGCGGCTGGAGAATGAAGTTCGGCACCAGCGCCTGCATCGTCTCGGGGGCGACGTCGACCGTCACGGTCAGCCGGTCGCGAAACCGGATTTGCTGGATCTCGACGTAGTGCTCGAGCAGCTCCAGCTCCCGCGACAGCGGCACCTCCTGCTCGCCCGCATTCCGCAACGACAACCGCAGCAGCTCGCTCAGCCCGGAGACCATGCGCTCCGCCACACGCGGATCGACGCCGATGAGCGCGGTGATCGTGTTGAGCGTATTGAAGAGAAAATGCGGCTGCAGCTGGAGCTTGAGCGTCTGCAGCTGTGCCCGGGCGAGACGCGCCTCGAGGTGCTCGCGGTCCCGCGCCTGACGGAAATAGCTGATCGCGAGCCGCTCGTGCCACGCCGTCGCATAGGTCGCCACCGCTCCGGCAAGCGCGAGCAGCAGGACCTTCGCGCTCTCGTCGAGGAGCGAGACGCCCGAGACGCCCGGCGCGGCCAGCGGGGACGTGGTCACGATACGCCCCGACATCACGAAATAGTGCACGAGGAGCGCGTACTGGGTGACGGCGAGCGCGGCGACGAGCGCTGCCCGCGCGGTCGATGACGCGATCGGACGCGCCGCGAGGATGACGAAATACGAAAGGAAGATCGGCGTCTTGAGCGCGAGCGCCGCGGACTGCGCGAGCGCATAGCCGAGGATGATCGCGCTCACCGCGGTGATGTCGACGAGCGGATTGGCGATGGAGAGCCAGCCCGGGAGGCGCTCGCGCCGGTAGAAGATCAGGTACTGCGCGACCGTCCATGCGAGCGTCGGCGCGAGGACGAGTACGTTCACCCGATTGAGTGCCGGCGTCAGGCTCGGTGCGTAGGCCAGAGCCGCAACCGCCAGCGCCGCCAGCACGCCAGCGCGCACACCATTGAGCAGCCGCTCGGCTCGCTCGCGCTGTGTGTCGAGGAGATGCCGCGCTGACTCAGCGCTCTTGGCGGGTTGATCGCTCATCTACGCCTCGGAGCGCTCGACCGCTTCGACGTGGAGGACCAGCCGAACCGCATCATCGATCAGATACCGCCGCACGTCCCACCAGGGCGCGCGCCGAGACGGGCCCACACCGAAATCCGACCGGTGCAGGGTCACGTGGGCCCGCGCATGCATCCGACGCTGCGCGGCGTCGAACCGGCATTCGTCGACGTGGATCACCACCTCGCGCGCGGCCCCGCGCACCGTGAGGACGCCGATCACGCGCGCACCCGCGCGCCCGTCGGGGACGATGCGCTCACTTTGAAAGGTCGCTTCCGGACATCGGCGCGCGGCCAGGTAGCCGGCGCTGCTGAGATGCCAGTCGCGGAACCGGATACCGGTCGCGAGACCGACGATCGGGACGATCGCCGTCACCGACGAGGCCGAGAGGGCGCGCGGGTCCATTCCGAAGATCTCTCCCCGCACATCACGGAACTCGCCGTGCACACGAAGGAACCCGAAATAGCGCACGTCGAAAGCGAGGCGCGAGCGACCCGAGTCGATCGACAGCGATCCCGTGGGAGCGACCGCGCGGTCGCGCGCCTCCAGCATGCGAACGAATCCTCCGAGGTTCGACGACGCTGCAAGGTAGCGTCGCCTGCCGCGAGGGCCGCGCGCCGTGCGGTGAGGGCGTCGCTCCGCGAGGCGAACCGCTTCGCGCGCCGCGCGAAAGCCGCGATCATGGCGCCGTCGACGCCGGCGCGCGGGACGGAAGACGCACACGCACCACCCGGCTCTCGTTGCCCACGCGGTCCACGCCGCTGACGAGCACCTCCTCCGGCCGAGGCGCAACGCCGTCGAGCGTCAGAGCGTGTGCCCGCTGCCACCCAGGAAGCACGTGGGTCGCCCACGCACCGCCGGTGCGTGTTCGCACGATCCACCGCCAGATCGCCTCCTTGCCGCCCGGGAGCATGCGCACTCCCAGCCCGCCCGTCACCGTGTCGATGCGCGCGGAGACGATGGGGCGACGCGGCGGGACGCTGTCGAGCCAAGGTGTGGGGGGAACGAGGGCGGGCTCGGCGTACACGCCGCGCCCGAGCTGCGTCCCGATGCTGTCACGGTTCTCGAGAAAAACCTTCATGCTGAAGTGGATGTTGCCGGTGGCACCCGGCACCTCTCTCGTCAGGCGCACCTGGTCGAGAATCTCGCCCGCCATCCACCGCCGCACGGAGTCGGCGGCGCCGACGCGGCTGGTGAAGTTCCCAGGCCAGAGATGCCGCCGCTTCACGTTTTCCTGGACCCACCATGCAAGCAGGGTTGGATAGCTCTGCGCCGGTGGCTGAATCGGCCAGTAGAGTTGCGGTGCGAAGTAATCCACCCACCCCTCGACCAGCCACTTCCGGGCGTCGGCGTAGATCTGCTCGTACGGATCGAACCCCTGAATCGTCGGCGGATGCCCGGGGCGCCAGATCCCGAACGGGCTCACACCGAACTTCACGCGCGGCTTGGTGCGCTTGATGGCGCGATAGAGCTCCCGCACGAAGGCATCGACGTTGCCACGCCGCCAGTCATCGCGCGACAGCTCGCCCGCGCCGCCAACGTAGCGCGCCCAGCTCACGCTGTCCGGAAACTCCAGCAGCGTGCCTGACGAGTCGCGCTCCTTGTAGGGATAGAAGTAGTCGTCGATCTGGACACCATCGATGTCGTACCGGCGGACGACGTCGGCGATGACGCGAACCGAGTACGCGCGCGCCGCCGGCAGACCGGGATCGAGCCAGAGGTGGCTGCCGTAGCGGAGCACGAGGTCGGGTTGCCGCCGCGAGACGTGGGTCGCGGCCGGCTCCGAGGTGGCGGACGGGTGACGCGCACGGAACGGATTGAACCACGCATGCAGCTCGAGCCCGCGGCGATGCGCCTCGTCCACGGCGAACGCCAGCGGATCCCATTCGGGCTCCGGCGCCACGCCCTGCCGGCCGCTGAGATACTCGGACCATGGCTCGTGAGGCGAGGGGTAAAATGCATCGGCCGCCGGGCGAACCTGGAGGACGATCGCGTTGAGCCCGAGCGCGACGCTCCGATTGAGCACGTGGAGGAGCTCCTCCTGCTGCTCCCACGTCGAGAGTCCGGGTCGCGACGGCCAGTCGATGTTGGCCACCGAGGCGACCCACACCCCGCGGAACTCGCGGCGAACGGGGGGAGCCGAGTCCGGCGTCGAGGCGAGCTGCGCGCCGAGCGGAGGGACCGAGACGAGGATGGCGGCCGCGATGAGCGTGGCCGCGTTGGAGATCTTCATGCGGTAGAGGTTGTGGCGACAGCGTCGCTGGTGGCAAGGGCGTTTCGGGAGCCGTCCGGGCTCTTTTGCGCCACGAGCCGTAACGGCGGTATCACAGAGGGCACCGAGACGCACACAGGGACTCACAGAGGACCCCAACCGCAAGAGCTTTTTCCAAAAGCTTCGCGGTTGCAGTCCCTCCGTGAGTCCCTGTGGATGTCTCTGTGGCCTCTGTGATAACGCTGTGACGGCTCGTGGCGCAACGAACGGAGGACCCTTGCGCGATCCCCCTCCCCGCCGCAGCCTTTTCCGAATGCGCCCTGCCCTCCTCGCGTTCGCGGCCCTCGTCGCCATCCAGACTGCGGCGACCGCGCAGCAACATCGCCCGCCCTCGCTCGCCGAGCTCGACCGACGGTTCCGCGACCTCGCACGCCCGGATCGTCCGCGCACGTCGAGCGACTCGGCGCGCCTCCGACAGCTTGCCGAGCTGTACCTCGAGTGGCAGGTCACCGAGTCCCCTGAGTTCGCGACGTTGATCGGGCACGCGGGGCACGACCACGCGTGGACGGACCTGTCCGCGAGCGCGATCGCACGGCGCAAGCGGGAAGCGGGGCGGACGCTCGCCGTCCTCAAGGTGGTCGATCGCCAACGGCTCTCGCCGGCTGACCGTCTCACCTACGATCTCCTCGAGCACGAGGGACGAAACGCCGTCGACCAGGCAAGGTTTCCGAGCGAGCTCATCCAGGTGACCGCGCTGAGCGGGATCCAGCGGGACATTCCCGACCTCGTCTCGCTCATGAAGGTCGCTCGCAGCGAGGACGCGATGGCGCTCTTCGCGCGGCTCCAGTCCTTTCCGCGACTCGTGAGGCAGGTGATCGCCCTGCTCGATACGGGACTCGCGCGCGGCATCACGCCGCCCCGCATCACGCTGCACGGCGTCGCCGACGCGGTGGGACGGCAGATCGTGGACGACCCCGCGATGAGCGTCATGCTCTCGCCCCTCGCGCACCTGCCACCGGCGATGCCGGAGGCCGAGCGCGCTCGACTGCGCGAGCGTGGCGCGGTGATCGTGCGGGACTCGGTGCTCCCCGCCTGGCGCCAGCTCCATCGCTTTCTCACCGAACGCTACGTTCCGGGCGCGCGCGAGAGCATCGGCCTGTCCGCGGTTCCCGATGGCGAGGCGTGGTACGCGTTCGCCGTCCGCCAATACACCACCACCGACATGACCGCGAGCGAGATTCACGCGCTCGGCCTGCGGGAAGTGGAGCGCATCCGTCGCGCGATGGACAGCGTCATCACGGCCACCGGGTTCACCGGTGGGTTCGGCGATTTCATTCAGTTCCTGCGCACCGATCCGCGCTTCTACTTCACCGATACGGCGAGCCTCTTGCGCGAGTATCGCGACATCGCGAAGCGCATCGACCCCGGCTTGATTCGCCTGTTCGGCCGCTTGCCGCGAGTGCCGTACGGCGTGATCGCGGTGCCCGCCTACGCCGAGCGCGATGTCACGACGGCGTACTACATGCCCGGGTCGCCGGAGGCCGGCCGGCCCGGGTACTTCTACGCGAACACGTACGATCTCAAGGCACGACCCAAATGGGAGATGGAAGCGCTCACGGTGCACGAGGCGGTGCCCGGACATCACCTTCAGATCGCGCTCGCGCAGGAGCTCGAGAACGTTCCCGAGTTCCGCAAGCACCTCGGCTTCACCGCTTTCGTCGAGGGGTGGGGGCTCTACGCCGAATCGCTCGGCTCGGATCTCGGGTTGTACACCGATCCCTATTCGCGATTCGGCGCGCTCACCTACGACATGTGGCGCGCCGTGCGTCTCGTCGTCGACACCGGCCTGCATTCGATGGGATGGTCGCGCCAGCAGGCGATCGACTTTTTCGCCGCCAACAGCAGCAAGCCGCTGCACGACATCACTGTCGAGGTCGATCGGTACATCTCCTGGCCGGGGCAGGCCCTCGCGTACAAGATCGGCCAGCTGAAGATCCTCGAGCTACGCGAGCATGCCACGCGCGAGCTCGGCGACGCGTTCGACGTACGCGCGTTCCACGATCAGGTGCTGGGTGCGGGCGCCGTGCCCCTCGGGATTCTCGACGCGCGCATCCGCGAGTGGGTGACGCGCGAGAAGCAGCGCGTGTGAGGCCGGCATGCCGCACGTGATGCTCGAGCGGCCCCCGGCCGACGAATACGCTCCCTACCAGGCGGGATACGTCGCCAGCGTGCCCGACGGCGACATCTTCGAGATCCTGTCGCGCCAGGGCACCGAGTTCCCAGGGTTCCTCCAGTCGCTGGGCGAGACGCGCGGAAATTATCGTTACGCGCCGGACAAGTGGTCGATCAAGGAGATGATCGGCCACGTCAACGACACCGAGCGCGTCTTCGCCTATCGTGCACTTCGCTTCGCCCGCGGCGACACCACCCCGCTCGCCTCGTTCGAGCAGGATGAGTACGTCCCGACGGGGAACTTCGGCGTGCGCACCCTCTCGAGCCTCGCCGACGAATTCGCCCACCTGCGCGCCGCGACACTCGACCTCTACTATCACCTCGACGCGGACGCCCTTGCTCGGCGCGGCACCGCCAGCGGCTTCGTCGTCTCCGTGCGCGCGATGGCGTACGTGATCGCCGGTCACGTCGCGCATCATGAGCGGATTCTCATGGAGAGGTACGTGGAGGAGGCATGAGGAATGAGAATCGAGGAATGCGGAAGCCGTTGAGCGGGCTGCTGCTGACATCGATTTCCTCACCGCTTGGTCCTCATTCCCCTCATTTCATCGACGCCCGATCTCGCGCAAAACCCCCGGAAGCGGTATTCTCACCCGCGCCCGGCGCGACGGCGCGCCGGCTCACCCCTGACGCGGGAGGTCTCAGTGCCCCAGATCGACGTGAACTGGCTCGCCATCATCGTCGCCGCCGTTGCCGCCTTCGCGCTCGGCGCGCTGTGGTATTCGCCCCCGCTGTTCGGTCGCCAGTGGATGACCGCTCACGGACACACTCCGGAGAAGCTGGCGGCCATGCAGTCGAGCATGGGCAAGACGTACACGTTCTCGTTCATCACGTACGTGATCATGGCGATGGTGATCGCCCTGCTCATGGGTCTCACCGGCGCCACGACGGCCATTCAGGGAATCGTGCTGGCGGTCCTCGCATGGCTCGGCTTCGGCTTCACGATCGGCCTCAACACCAATCTCTACTCCGACAAGCCGGCGGCCGCGTTCATGATCGACGCCGGATACCAGCTCGTGCACGTCATCCTGATGGGAGCGATCATCGGCGCCTGGCGCTAGGACCCAGCGAGGTGCTCGAGGTGCTCGACGTGCTCGAGGTGCTCGAGGGCGCCGCGGTTCCCCCTCGAGCACCTGGAGCACCTCGAGCACGTCGAGCACCTCGATTTCAGTCCCGCCCCGGCTCCGCGAGCGCCTTCTCGTACACGGCCACCGCGGCCGCGACATCCTGAAGCGCCGTCCCCGTGCTGTCGAACACGACGACCTCGTCGTCGTTCAGCCGGCCCCGTTTCTTCCCCGCGACCACTTCGCCCAGCTCGGCGCGCACGTCATCACGCGTCATCACCCCCGCGGCGATCGCGTGGTGAAGGTCGCCTGACGTCACGGCCTGATCGAGGATGTCGACGATCACCGCCGATCGCGCGAGGAGCGCGGGATCGAGCTCCTGCTTGTCGGCGTTGTCCGCCCCCACGGCGGCCACGAACGCCCCACGACTGATGTCTCCCGCGCCAAGGATTGCCTCGCGCGATGGCGTGCACGTGACACAGATGTCGCTGGCGCGCGCGGCGGTCGCGAGATCCGGCGCGACGGTCACTTCGATTCCCAGATCGTTCGACATCTCGCGCGCGAAGCGGACGGCGGTCTCTCGATTGCGGTCCACGGCGTACACGCGCGCGAGCTTCCGAACCGCGTGCACCGCGGCCAACTGCACGCGTCCCTGCACACCACACCCGCAGATCGTCACGACCGACGCATCCGCCCGCGCGAGGTACTTCGCGGCGACGGCCGTCGCGGCCCCGGTGCGCAGACTGGTGATCTCGCGCGAATCGAGAATCGCCAGCGGAGTTCCACGCTCGGCGTCGAAGAGCGCAATGACTCCCTGAATCGTGGGAAGCCCGTAGCGCTCGACGTTCCCGGGAAAGTTGGCGTTCGTCTTCGCCGCAAAATACGGCCGGCTGAGCTCGAGCACGCCCGCCTTGATGTGAAAGGTGCCGTGCGCCGCGTGGATCGCGAGCACGCCGGGTTGCGGCGCCTTCCCTTCACCGTACAGTCGAAACGCGTGCTCTACCGCGGTGATGCACTCCTCGACGGAGAGAAGATCCCGCACCGCGGCGGCGTCGAGAAAGAGCATACGTCAGCGTCCTCTGCGCACGGCACGTCCGGGCGTTGCCCCGGTGTGGCGTCCGTCGCTCACGACCGCCACGCCATTCACCAGGAGGTGCCGCACGCCATCCGAAAGTTGATGCGGGCGCTCGTAGGTCGCGCGGTCAAGGATCGTCGCCGGGTCGAACACGACGATGTCCGCGAACATGCCCGGACGCAGCATACCGCGGTCATAGAGCGACAGACGCGTCGCGACCGCGGACGTCATCTTGCGCACCGCTTCCTCGAGCGACATCACGCCCTGCTCGCGTACGTACCGCCCGAGCGCCCGGGTGTAATTCCCGTAGGCGCGTGGATGCGTCATCCCACGCGCGCGCTCGGGGTCCTGTCCCCCCGCGTCGGTACCGAACTTCATCCATGGTTGTCGCATCTGCAACGTGAGGTTGTCCTCCGACGCGATGAAGAAGATGCCGCCGAGCTTGTCCTCCTCTTCGAGTGTGAGATCGATGACCGCACTCACCCAGTCGGTGCCGCGCCGCGTGGCAATCTCCGACAGGCGCATTCCCTCGAGCGCCTTGTTCTCTTCCCTGGCGAAGGACACGACCATCACGCCTTCGGGAGTCGCGAGGCGGCACAGACTCTCCCACTCCGTGTACTCGCGCGACGCGTCGGCGTGAATGCGCGCGCGCATCGCCGAATCACGCAGATTGTCGAGCAGCTTCCCATCGGCGGAGGCCCAGGGGGGCAGGCACGACGAAAGATCGGTCGCGCCGGCGACGTACGCGTACATGTCGGCGGCGACATCCTGACCCGCGCGCCGCGCGGAATCGATCTTCGCGATGGCGAGTGGCGCCTTGTGCCAGTTCCGCTTTCCCGCCGCTTTCAGGTGATAGATCTCTACCGGCACACCCGCTCGGCGGCCGATCGCGAGCGCCTCATCGATCGCTTCGAGCAGCTGGTCCGCTTCGGAGCGCATGTGCGTGATGTAGACGCCACCGAACGGCGCCATGACCCTGGCCACTTCAACCAGCTCGTCGGTGGAGGCGAAGACGCCGGGCGGGTAGATGAGCGCGGACGCGAGCCCGAACGCCCCGTCCTCCATCGCCCGGGTCATCGCCGCGCGCATGGTGTCGAGCTCGGCCGGTGACGCGGGGCCTTCGGACATTCCCTTTGCGTACATCCGGATGGTGGAGGCACCGACGAACGAGCCGACGTTGGTTGACGTGCCTCGCGTCTCCAGCGCGCGGAGCCAGGCATCGAACCCCCGGGGGCCGCGGAAGGGCGCGTGAAGGCGCAGCAAGGTGCTGTCGGCGCCAAGGAGCGTGAGGTCGTTCGCTGGCGCGTTCGTCGATCCTTCGCCGAGGATTTCGGTCGTGATGCCTTGTGTCACCTTGCTGACGACGCGGCCGTCGCCAGTGAGAAACGCGCTACGCGAATGACTCTGGATGTCGATGAACCCGGGTGCGACGACGAGCCCCGCCGCATCGATGCGGATTCGCGCGTTCGCGGTCGCGAGCCCGCCACGCGGTGCGATGCGAGCGACGCGGTCACCACGAATGGCGACGTCGCCGTAGTACCAGGGATTTCCGGTGCCATCGACGATGCGGCCGCCCGTGATGATGACGTCATACGCTCCCGCGTCGGGGGCTGAGCGCGGGCGAGCGGAAGCGCAGGCGGAGAGGAGTACGAAGGTCGCGACAAAAGCTGTCGAGAAGCTGATTCGCATCGTTTCGGTGGAGGTTATGCGGAGCTGCGTGTCCTGGTCATCGCGCAACGAGCCCTGACAGCATGATCACAGAGGACACCGAGACATTCACCGAGACTCACAGAGAACACCAACGGCAAGGGCTTTTTCCAAAGGCTTGCGCAGTTGCGGCTCCTCGGTGAGTCCCTGTGGATGTCTCGGTGTCCTCTGTGATAACGCTGTTACGGCTCGTTGCGCATTGCACCAGGAACCGTTGTTCAAACGCGCGGACTTAAATAGACTCCCGGCCCACAGCCCCACAAGAGAGAACGCCACGCCCGCACGACCGCCTTCCACTGCTCGCGCCACGCTCTTCATCGTGCTTGGCGCGCTGTGCTTCGGCGCCATCGCGATCTTCGTCGTGCTCGCGCGCCGCGCCGGCGCCCCGCTCACCTCGATTCTTTCGTGGCGCTTTCTCCTGGCGGCCCTTTTCCTCACCATCGCCGCCGGCGGTCTTCGAGCGCTGCGCCTGCCGCGCGCGCTGGCCGCGCGCGTGCTGCTCATCGGTGGCGGCGGGCAAGCGCTCATCTCGTTCCTCGCCCTGCGCGCACTCGATCATCTCCCGGCGGGGACGAACGCGTTCCTCTTCTACACGTATCCGGCGTGGGTCGCGCTTTTTGCGTTCATCCGCGGCACCGAGCGCGTGGATGCGCGGAGGCTCGTCGCGCTGGCGATCTCATTCGCCGGCATCGCGACGATGGTGGGAACGCCGTGGTCCGACACCACCGATGTCCCGCTGGTCGGGGTGCTGCTGTCGTTGTCGGCCGCGGCGTGCTACGGGCTCTACATCCCCGCGATCGGGCGGTTACAGGAGGGCATTCGTCCCACGGTCGTGTCGGCGTACGTGTCGATTGGCGCTGGGATCGTTCACGTCGCGATTGGACTCGCGACCGGTGGTCTGACGGCGCGGCTCGCGCCGGAGGCCTGGGCGAGCATCCTCGGCTTCGCGCTCATCGGTACCACGCTCGCCTTCCTGCTATTTCTCCGCGGCCTGGCCGTGCTCGGCTCAGTGCGGACGGCGATCGTCTCGACCATCGAGCCGTTCTTCACCACCCTGCTCGGCGCGCTCGTCCTCGCGGAGCCGCTTCCTCCCTCGACACTCCTTGGCGGCGTGCTGATCGCCATCGCGGTGGGGCTTCTCCAGAAGAAGAATGAGGAATGAGGAGTGAGGAAATCGATTGAGCTCGGTTGTCAATTCCTCACTGCTCGGTCCTCATTCCTCACGTCGTTAAAACTGCCGATTTGACTTGAAAAATCGGAGGGCAAATCGGTGTCCCTTCGCTCCGGTTCGGGCCATTTCCGGGGGTGCATTTTTCATGCGCCAACGCAAGTCGCCGGCCACCGTTTCCTACGGTTCGGGCGCGGGCACGAACGCCAGCGGCGTCAACGAGTTATGCGTGCAAATCGCCCGAAGCTTCGGGAGGCGGTGAAGCCTAACGACTAGGCGCCGTTCCTAATGATTACGAGCGCCGCTGGATGTCCGTCATCTCTTTGGATACCTCCGCCTGCCTGGCAGAGGGATCGCGCGCAGTACCACGGACATCAACCTCGAGCTCAACCATGTTCCCGACCCGCAACGCCGCGGTGGCGCTCCTCGTGATGACGCTGTCCACGAGCGCCTGTGAGTTCTTCACCACGAAGCCGTTCGCGCCGAACGTCGACGAGATGTCGTACGTCGAGGTGCCGGACGCGCTGGCCAAGTACGCGCCCGGCCTCCCGCCAAACATGTACGCCCGCGCGAATGCGTTCGGCGTCGCGCTGTCGACGGGAAGCATCGCCGGTGACGCGATGGCCGGGCTTCGTCTGTCGGCGAATCCGCTGTCGCCGATGGCCGTCGATCTTGCGTCGGTGACGCCTGCGGCATGGGTCCCCGAGCTCGGGACCGGACTTCAGTACATCGATGACGACACGACGCCGCAGGCGCTGCCATTCGCCTTTTCCTTTTACGGACAGTCCTACTCGTCCGTCTACGTGAGCGCGAACGGCCACATCAGCTTCGGCAGTCCGATTCAGTTCAAGCGCACGTGGAACCTTCCTGACGGCGCGTTCATCCTCGCGGCGCCGGCGTACGCCGACTGGATGCCTGCGTCGCGGTTCAGCTTCCCGAACCTCCAGAACAGCCGCGTCTTCGTGAACACGGTCGGCGACCCGGGCGACCGGCGCTTCGTCGTCACGTGGAACGACATGCGGCCCTGCTGCAGCCTCTCGTATCCGGGCAGCAGCTTCCAGGTGCAGCTGCTCGAGCGCACGGGCGAGGTGGTGTTTGCCTATCGCGAGATGCAGATGGTCGTGTCGAACGTCAGCGCCGGTATCGCGGCGGCGGCGAATCACGTGCGTACGGCCGCCGGGGCGGCCGTGCTCGGGCTGCAGGGATGCTCCATCACCTATATGCCCGGCGGTGAAGGATATCGCGAAGCGAACAGCTGCGCGCCCGAGCCCGTCAACGTCCCGCCTGTGGTCGAGGTCGGTGGGCCCTATGCATCGATGGAAGGCGAGACCGTGGAGCTCAGTGGCTCGGCGACCGACGAGAACGGGGACGCGCTCACGTACTCGTGGACGATCGGCGACGGGACGAACGTGAACGGCAACCCCGTCGCGCATAGCTTTGCCGACAACGGTGAGTATGCCGCGACGCTGGCCGTCAGCGACGGCGAGCTCGTGACACTCGTGACGACCCGAGTGGATGTGTCAAACGGGCTTCCGTCATTGAGCGCGCTGAACGGGGCGACCCGGTTCATCGGCGAGCCGCATGACGTCTCGGTTGAGCTCAGCGACCCCGGCGTACTCGATGCGCCCTGGCGCTATTCCATCGAGTGGGGCGACGGCGCCGTCGATGAAGGTGACGCGACGAGCCTCGCCGTGCCGATTCGTGGCTCGCACGCCTACGCGGACGCGGGTACGTACACGGTTCGTGTGAGCGTGCGCGACAAGGATGGCGGCGCAGCGTCGGCCGTCGAGGCACAAGTCCTCGTCAAGGTCGACGAGATCGACATCGACATCAAGCCATGGCACCGCAGCAACCGCATTTACATGAAGGGTCCGTTCGACAGGCTGATCCCTGTGGCGGTCCTCACCTCGGAGACGCTCGACGCGAGCACGGTCAACGTCTCGAGCCTCAGGCTCGGCGGTGTGCCGGTGGTGCAGCTCAGGCATGGCTCGCACTTCTCGGCCCCGTCGGACATGGGGAACTGGGGGGACAACAAGTTCCTCTTCGACGACGGCAGCCTCGCGGTGCTGGTCGACGTTGACCGCGACGGCGATAGAGACTTGCTGGTGGTGTTCGATCGCGACGACCTGATCCGCGGCGGCGACCTCAGCCGCGCGACCAACTCGTTGACACTGAATGGTCTGACGATCGATGGCCGAAAGGTGGTTGGTACCGACGCAGTGCAGATCGTGAGGTAACCGCGCCACTTACGGAAACAAAGCGGGCGGAGTCGAAAGGCTCCGCCCGCTTTGCGTTCACACCTCGCCCGTTCGCCGAAAACACCCGACCACGTGGTCGTCGACGAGCCCGCACGCCTGCATGTACGCGTAGCAGATTGTCGAGCCCACGAACTTGAAGCCTCGCCGCAGCAGCTCCTTGCTCAATGCATCCGACTCGGCGGTCGTCGCGGGAATGTCGCGGAGCGATCGGCGCAGCCCGCGCTTCGGGGTTCCGTCCACGAAGCGCCAGACAAAGCCGTCGAATGAGCCGAACTCGTCGCGCACATCCAGAAAACTACGGGCGTTAGGCACCAGCGAGGCCACCTTGAGCCGGTTGCGCACGATGCCGGGGTCTCGCAGCAGCGCGTCGAGCTTGCGCTTCGTGTAGCGAGCGATGCGCTCAGGATCGAATCCATCGAGCACCTCGCGATAGCGCTCGCGCTTCTTGAGGATCGTCGACCAGCTCAGCCCCGCCTGCGCCCCTTCGAGGGTGATGAACTCGAAGTGCGTCCGGTCATCGTGCACCGCCACGCCCCACTCGGTGTCGTGATACGCGATGTCGAGGGGTGACCGCGCCCACTCGCAGCGCTGACGCTCGCTCACGTTCGCGTGCCGTCCAGCTCCTGAATAGTCTTCGTCGATGCCGCTCGCTGCTGCCTGAGCCGCGCCGAGACGGCCTCCGCCCGCTTGAGCACTCGCAGGAGATTCTCGCCGGCGAGCTTCCGCAGATCCGCCTCGGACCATCCGCGGCGCGACAGCTCCGCGAACAGTGCCGGGTACGTCGAAACGTCCTCGAGCCCCACCACCGTCTCGCTGATTCCGTCGAAGTCGCCACCAATGCCGACGTGATCCGGCCCGGCGACGCGCCGGATGTGATCGATGTGATCCGCGACGTCCTTGAGCGTCGCCTTCGGAGCCGGGTGAGCCGCGCGCCACGCGGCAAGCTCGCGACGACGAGCGGAGTCATCGCCGGCGAACCGCTGGCGAAGCTCGCCGTTCACCCGCTGCATCTCGCTTCCGTATTGCGCCACCTGCTGCGACACGAACCCGGGGACGAACGTCACCATGACGACCCCTCCGTTTTGCGGCAATCGCTTCAGGATCGAGTCGGGAACGTTGCGCGGCACATCCGTGACCGCCCGCGCCGATGAATGCGAGAAGATCACCGGCGCCTCGCTGACGGTGAGCGCGTCGCTCATCGTGCCCGGCGACACGTGCGACAGATCCACCAGCATGCCGAGCCGGTTCATCTCGCGGACGACCTCCTCGCCGAACTTCGTGAGGCCCCCGTGTCGCGCCGTATCGGTTCCCGAATCCGCCCAGTCGATGGTCGCCGAGTGCGTGAGCGTCATGTACCGCGCCCCGAGATCGTAGTAGGCGCGGAGCGCACCGAGTGAGTTCTCGATCGCGTGTCCCCCCTCGACGCCGAGGAGCGAGCCAATGCGTCCACGCCCGTGGCTCGCGCGAAGGGCATCGGCGGTGAGCGCCCACTCGATCTCCGGATATTTGGCGATCACCTGGCGCGCGATGTCGATCTGCTCGAGCTGCACGCGCGCATACCCGGAGTCGCCGACGCCAGCGGGGATGTACACCGACCAGAACTGTCCACCCACCATGCCCGCCTTGAGCCGCGCGAGATCCGTATGTCCCGGCGTGCGCTTCCGTAGGTCGTATTTCTCGACGTCGTGTCGTGCGACCGAATCGGTGCGGATCGCCCAGGGCAAATCGTTGTGCCCATCGATGAGTGGCGTGGAGCGAAGCACGCGCCGCGCGCGGGCGAGGTGCGGATCGGAGGCCTGCGCGCGCAACGGCTCGAGCGTCAGGGCGGCAAGCAGTACGAGAATCGTGAGTCGCATGAGGATCATCGTCGAGGAGTGTTTACAGTTGCCGCGGCCTTCTGCGGTTCCGCCGTCGATCAGTTCACCCGAGAACGTCAACTTGCGCCGCGCGCCCGCGCGCCGCCACCGCCCAGCTCGTTTCGACCGCATTCCCTCGGAAGCCGTGCACCGTGTCGAAGAGGTGCACCACGATGCACACGTGATTCGGGATCACACGCACGCGGTCGCCGACGGCTGGGCGCCAGTCGCTCCTCGAGAGATCGAGCAGGCCGTGCTCCTCGGACATCGCGCGCACCACCACGTCGTCGCGCCCGTAGATCACGCCGAACCCCTCCCCCTCGGCGCCCCGCATCGGCTCGCGTCCCAGCGATTTGGTGCCGGCGTCGATCACCGCCTGGCCCGGCACTGCCGTGCTCACCACGGTCGCCAGCACAGTGAGCGCGCAGTCGTCGAAGGTGCACGCGCCGATCGCGGCCGTCGTGCGGTCATTGTAGATGTAGGTGCCCGGGCGCATCTCGGTCACGCCGGGGATCTCGTGCGTGCGCACGGCGGTCGGTGTCGAGCCGCCACTGACGACGCGCGGGTCGAGACGCGCACGCTTCAAGGCGTCCAGGGTGCGCCCCAGGCGCTCGCCCAGCGCGCTCAATGCCTCGTCCTGCCGGTCGAGCGGCTCGCGCACATGCCCGGGGTAGAAGGCGATGCCGACGTACTCCAGCTCGCGGCGACCCCAAACATGCCTCACGAGCGTCACCGCATCCTCGGCGGACTGGACGCCGACGCGCCGCATCCCCATGTCGCACTCGACGAGCACGCCTATGCGCCGCCCTGCCTCGTGCGCCGCATCCGCGAGATCGTCGGCCGCGCGCGCCGAGTCGAGCGCCACCGTCAGCCGTACGGCGGTGGGGAGCGCGACCACACGTCGTGCCTTCACCGACCCGACCATCGGGTACGCGATGAGGATGTCATCCGCGACCTCGCTCATCACCTCGGCCTCCCGCGGGGTCGCGCACGTCACGCCCACCGCGCCCCGGCGCAGCTGCTCGGCGGCCAGCCAGGGAGTCTTATGGGTCTTGATGTGAGGGCGGAGGGCCAGGCCGTGGGCCGTCGAGTAGGCGGCCATGCGGTCGAGGTTGCGCTCCATGCGCGCGAGGTCGACCACGGGGGCGGGCGTTTCGAGCTCGTCGAGCGTCATGCGGCTCTCCTCGAGAGGGGCGAGAGGCTGGAGGAGGGAGAAACTTATATCGTGCGCGCCGGTCACGGGACGTGGCTTCGCGATCCCGCGGCCAATCAGGTGACGGTGAACGGCGGTAGCACCATGATCACCGTGTTGGGGCTGAACGCGTCTGATGTCACGCTCGACGGCCTCATCCTGAGGACGCCGGTGGAGGCGCTCGCGACTGGATTGAGCGTCCACACGGTGCTCCTGCGGCAAACGCAGAACATCAGGATCACGAACAACCAGATCATCGCGGGTGATGCCGGCCCCGGATCGGGCGGCCAGTTCGGATTCAACGGCGTGCAGGGTCTGCCCGGCGCGCCAGGGACGAGTGCGGTGTGCCCGGCTTTGACCGGAGGAGCGGGTGGCGCCGCGGGACAGCCTGGTCCGCCGGACGCTGGCTCGCAGGTGGGTGTCGCCGGGGGCAGGGGTGGTAACGGCGGGAACGGGAACGTCAGTGGGGAAAACGGTACGAAGGGTAACGACGCCGGAGCACTCGTCGGTGGAACCGGAGGCCTGGGCGGCACGCTCGTATCAGTCGCTGGCGGCGCTGGAACCAACGGCGCAGCCGGAGCGGCGGGCCAGAACGGAACGGGCGGCGCGCAGCTCGGAACGCTCTCGACCGCCGGCTACGTGCCGGCTGATGGAACCAACGGCACGTCCGGTACGTCCGGAAGCGGTGGCGGTGGTGGTGGCGGCGGGAGCGGAACGGTGACGGGTGCCGGCGGTGGTGCTGGCGGCGGCGGCAGCGGCGGTGGTGGCAACGTTGGCCAGGGCGGAAAGGGCGGCGCCGGATCGTTCGCCGTGGTCGTGATGTCGTCGACCGGCGTCGTGATCGAGGGCAACACGATCATCACCGGCGACGGCGGGATCGGTGGTCCTGGTGGCGTCGGCGGGAACGGGCGGCCGGGTGGTCTGGGCGCTTTCGGCGGCGGTGGATGCGCCGGCGGCGGCAGTGGCGGCCGCGGCGGGAACGGCGGCGCCGGCGGCAACGGCGGCAACGGCGGCAACGGCGGGCACGGTGGTGGCGGTGGCGGTGGTCCCTCCATAGGCATTCTGAAGGACGCCGCGAGCACGGTGACGATCGGCGGGAACAACACCTTCCAGATCGGCTCCCCGGGCGCGGGCGGGTTCAGCCAGGGCGCTCAGGGCGCTGGCGGAGTGTCGGGGAACACGCACACCATGCCGTAAGCCCGTTAGGCGCCTGTCCAAGCGACAGCGGAGTGCGCAGTGCGGAGTGCGGACGGTGCCTGTGGGCAATCCGCACTCCGCAATCGCCTTAGTTGGCCTGTCGCGCTCGACTGCGCCTCGCCTGAGCCTCGATCTTTCTCCGAAACGAGCGCAGCAGCCGCCGCGTGCCCTCGAAGGTCAGTGCCTCGAGCGCGTCATCGATGGTTCGCCAGGTCACGACGCGGCCGTCCCCTTCCCCCACCCGCTTGTTGAGCTCGAGCAGGAAGTACGTCACGCGCAGGTGACGCCCTTCGTGCGCGAATTCCAGGTCGCCCGCCGGGGCCACCACACGGCTGTCGACGCCCGCTTCCTCGCGCACCTCGCGCTCGGCCGCCTCGGCGGGCGATTCGCCCGCTTCGACGTCCCCTTTGGGAAAGATCCAGTGCGAGCGCTCGTGCTTCGCGCTCACGACGAGCACCTCGGCGCCGTCGTCCGCGGCGCGCCACACGATCCCGCCCGCTTGCTGCACCAGCGTCACCACGCCTCCTCATTAGTACACATCACACGATACATCGAGTGCACGTCGTTTTCGATGGGCAACCATCACAAAGATCCCGGTGGCGGGGCCACGCACGGTCTGAGGAACGAATGACCCGAAGGGCGCGAATGAAATTCGAATCGATTCGAATTTCATTCGCGCCCTTCGGGTCATTCGTTTTGTCAGGCAGTACGTGGCCCTGCGATCGGAACCTCGAACGAGCTACGGAGAGCCCCCGACTTCCGCCAGCGGACGCTCCGGCTCCCACCACCACGGCCGCTCGATGGCGCGCTGGCGCGGCCAGATCTCCGTGAGTGACTCCGCCTCGTACAGCCGCCCGTTCTTCATCACGTACCGGATGGTGTTCGTGTTGCGGATGTTCTCGAGCGGGTTGGCGTCGAGCACCTGCAGGTCCGCGAGCTTGCCGCCCTCGAGCGTTCCCAGCTCCTTGCCGAACCCGATCGCTTCGGCGCCGAACACCGTGCCGACGCGCAGGACGTCGTGATTCTTCATGCCCCCCGACGCGATCGACCACAGCTCCCAGTGGACGCCGAGTCCCTGGAGTTGGCCGTGGCCGCCGACGCCGACGCGACCGCCCGCCTCCACGATCTTCTTCGCCTGCTCGGCGAGCAGCTCGAACGAGTACTGGCTCTCGTGCCACCATCCCTGCCGCCGGAGCCCACGACGCAGGAGCTCCGTCTTCGGAACCCAGCGACCGAGCTTGGCATCCTTCAGGATGTCGTGATGCTGATACCAGTAGTTCTCGGCCCACGGGCCGCCGTACTGCACGAGCAGCGTGGGCGTGTAGGTGACACCGCTCTGCGCCAGCACCGTCACCACGTCGTTGTAGAGCGGGGCGATCGGCAGCGAGTGCTCGATCCCGGCATAGCCATCGATCGCCTCGGTGAGGTTCTTCTTGAAGTCGAGCCCGCCCTCGAGCGTCGGCGTGAGGCCCAGCTCCCTGGCGGCCATGATGACCCACTGCCGCACTTTCCGGTCGCCCACCATGTACTGCTTGATCGTCTTGATGCCGTAGAACTCGGTGTAGCGCCGCAGCACGTCGCGCGCATCATCGAGGCTCTTGATGTCGTCCGACCAGAAGACGCCCGGTCCGGTCGAGAACACGCGCGGGCCGATCATGTCGCCCGTCTCGACGAGGTCGCCGTACGAGAGCACGTCGGTGGTCGACGTCTGCGGATCGCGCGTGGTCGTGACGCCGTAGGCGAGGTTCGCGTAGTACTCCCACGGCTGGATGGGGTGGATGCCGAAGCCCGGCCACATGTGCGCGTGCACGTCCACCCATCCCGGCATGATCGTCTTGCCGGCGACGTCGATGACGCGCGCGCCCGCCGGCACCGACACCGTGCCGCGCGCGCCGACGGCGGCGATACGGTTGTCCGTCACGACGATGTCGGCGTTCTCGATGACCTCGTCACCCTTCATCGTCATCGCGCGCGCGCCGCGCAAGACGACGGTACCCTTGGGCCGATCGCGCTGCACGGTAATGAGCACGTCGACGCGCTCGGGCTCGTACGCGGGCTTGCTCTTCTTGCCGGTGTCGGCCTGGGCGACCTTCACCGAGTCCGCTGGCGTGCGGGCGACGTTCTCCGCCGGGGCACCGCCCGCCCGGGCCGTGTCGACGCGAGCGGAATCGCGCGGCGCCGCCGCCGTCACGCGCTTGAGTGAATCAGCGCGCGCGACAGAGTCGCGCTGGAGCGAGTCGGCGCGCGGAAGGTCGAAGGTGAAGTACGAGTGACCGATCGAGTAGTGCACCCGCTGCGCGTCGCGGTACCATCCGACGAAGTCACCCCCAATGCGGGTGAGCCGCCGCGCCGGTACCTGGGCGTTCGCCGGATTGGCGACGTTGACGGTCGGCGTCGTGCCGCCGATGACGGGAATCGACAGTACGTAGACGTTTCCGTCGACCTGCGCGAGCACGCGATCCCCGTCGGGTGAGACGAGGATCTCATCGGCGGGATTGGGCAGTGGCGGGTTGCGGCGCGCGTCCATGTTGCCGGTCACCTTGATGTGCGCCTTCCGATCGGTTCCGTCGTAACGCATCGACACGAGCCCGTCGCGCGGGTCATACAGGTACACGCGCTCGGCATCGCGGGAAAAATGCGGATAGCCGTAGAACGTCATCGGGGTGATCACGCGCGCCTCACCGCCGGTGGCGGGAAGCCACACGAGCTCGATGCCGGCGGCGAACGGGTTGCGCGTGAACTCCTCGTGCTCCACTCGCTGCTGACGCGGCCCGCGCGCCACCACGAGGCGCTGTCCGTCGGGCGAGTAGTTGAGCTGCTCGTAGAATGCCTGCTGTCTCGTGAGGCGCTCGGGCTGGCCGCGCCCCTCGGCGCGAATGCGCATGACGTCGCCGCCCTGATCCGTCCACGTGACGTAGGCGACGTACCGCCCGTCGGGCGACCACACCGGCGAGTGCTCGCCGATGCCGCGCGTGGTGGTAGTGAGCCGCCGGGGCGTGCCGCGCGGCAGGTCCATCACCCACACCTTGTCGAGCGCGGTGAAGGCGAGCCGCCTGCCATCGGGCGACGGCCGCGCTCCTCGCACCTGCTGCACCGTGAGCGTGGAGTCGTTCAGCTGATACTCGAACTTCGACAGTGGCCCGAGTCCGATGTCGATGGCCGCGGTGAAGGGGATCTGGACGGAGCGGCCGGAGCCGACATCCACGCGCCAGAGCTTGCCGCCATACGACGTGACGACAGCCTGCCCATCCGGAGTGAACGCGGATCCTGGGAGCAGGTCGCGAGTGAACCGGGACTCCTGGTCGTCGCGCTGTACGTTCTGCACGAGCCAGCGCTCGTCGCCGCTGGTGAGGTCGCGCAGGCGAAGTGAGGTGACGCTGTCGGCGCGCGTCCCATAGACCATCCATCGCCCGTCGGGGCTGATGACCGGCCGCATGGCGCCACCCAGCGCATCGGTGCGCCGAAAGATCTGGCCCGTCTCGCGGTCGTAGACGGCGATCTGCCATCCGAACGACGTCTGGTTGTATCCGCCCGTCCCCTGCCGGGCCGCCACGTAGACGTAGCGTCCGTCCTTTCCGAAGGCCGCACCCACGTAGTTGTTAGGCAGCTGCGGCGCGAACGGAGCGGGCGGACCGCTCGGCGCCGGAGCCGTCCCGGTCATCTTCAGGCCGGCGCCGCCATCCTTGTGATAGAGATAGAGATCGTATTGCGGCGTGAACTGCGACGCGTTCCGCGAGACGACGAGAAAGCGCCCATCGGGCGTCCACTCCGGCGAGACGTACTGCGTCTTCTCCCCTTTCGTGATCGCCTTCGCGTTCTTCCCGTCGGCGTCCATGACCCAGAGGTTGTCGGAGCCGGAGCGGTCGCTCACGAACGCGATCTGCTTGCCATCGGGCGAATACCGCGGCTGAACGTCGAAGGCAGGCCCTTCGGTGATACGCGTCGCCTGGCCGCCGGTGATGGGAAGGGTGTAGATGTCGCCCACCATCTCGAAGACGATCGTCCGGCCGTCCGGCGAGACGTCGAGCGACAGCCAGGTGCCCTCGTCGGTGGTCAGCTTGACCGTCCGCTCGGTCTTGAGCGGGAGATCTTTCTTCGTGGAGTCGGCTTTCTGTTCCTGCGCGTCGGCGGGAAGACCGAGACCGGCCGCGAGGGCGACGAGGAGTATGGAGCGCATGAGCTCGTATCCGGGGAAGTGAAGGTGGACCGCGGGCCTCTTGTCTAAGCCTTTTGGATGCGAGTCCGCAAGTCGGCTCGTGACGGTCTTACCGCAGGTTAACGAGCCATGGCCCGGGACGTCGGGCTGGCATCCAAGTTAAAAGGGGGGACGCGGATGCTTGAATGCATTGAACCCGAGTCGCCATATCGAGCCCCAGCAGAACGGACTCGTGACGCGTACTCACCCGTGGTACATTGGACGCCCGTCCCTGTCTCTCAACCGCGAGGGCCCATGACTCGCTCGCTGCGTCTCGCCGCCGCTGTCTTCCTCGGCGCGTTCCCATCGCTGCTCCCGGCACAACAAGGATACCGTCAGCCGCCGGCGCCCATTGCCGACATTCTCGACGCGCCGCAAACGCCGGCGGTCTACGTCAGTCCCGACCGCACGTGGCTCCTGCTGGCCGAGCGCGCGTCGCTCCCGTCGATCGCCGAGCTGTCGGAGCCGGAGCTTCGGCTGGCGGGGCTTCGCATCAATCCTCGGACTGGCGGCCGATCACGTGACGTGAGCGGCACCGGCCTGCGGTTGCGCGCGATCGTGGAGACGAAGAACGCACCGCGCGAGCGGCGGATCGAAACACCTCCGGGAGCGCGCATCGGCGTCCCTCTGTGGGCCGAGGATTCGAAGCACGTCGCGTTCACGGTGACCTCGGATAGCATGATTCGGCTGTGGGTCGCTGACGTGGCGACGGGCGCCGCACGCCCGGTCGACGCCCCGCCGCTCAACGCGACGATTGGAACGCCCTGTCGCTGGATCGACAACGCGCGGTTGGCGTGCAAGGTCATTCCGCCCGACCGCGGGGCCGAGCCCGCGCGGTCGATCACGCCCACCGGGCCGGTCGTGCAGGAGGCGGCGGGTCGCGCCGCCCCGAACCGTACGTATCAGGACCTCCTCGAGACCCCAGCTGACGAACGGCTCTTCGAGCACTATGCGACGAGTCGCGTCGCCATCGTGTCCGCCGACGGTCCGGCGCGTCTCGTCGGCGACGCGGGAATTCATCTCGCGGTCGCGCCGTCTCCCGACGGACGCTACCTCCTCGTGACGACCGCTCACCGCCCCTTCTCGTACGTCGTCCCACTCGGCCGCTTTCCCCAGCGCATCGAGGTGTGGGAGCTCGATGGCGGGCTGGTGAAGCGCGTGACCGATCGCCCGTTGATCGAGGAGATGTCGATCGCGTTCGACGCGACGGTTCCCGGCCCGCGTGACGCCACCTGGCGGGAAGATGCTCCGGCGACGCTGGTGTGGACGGAAGCGCTCGACAACGGCGACCCTGCCCGCGCGGCGGAGCGCCGGGATCGCCTCGTTGCCCTCGCGGCCCCATTCACCGGAGAGCCGCGGACGCTGTTCGAGGCAGGGTATCGGATCAACGACATCGTGTGGGCGGGCGATGCCCTCGCGCTGACGTTCGAGGGGTGGTGGAAGTCGCGTCGCGAGCGGGTCTGGGCGATCACGCCCGGGCCGGCCACAGCGCGTCCACGGCAGCTCTTCGATCTCTCCTCCGAGGATCGGTACGGCGATCCGGGACGCTTCGTGACGGTGCCCGGACCGTTAGGCACGCCGGTCCTCCTCACGACACGTGACGGGAAGTTCGCCTATCTCACCGGTGACGGCGCGTCGCCGGAGGGGGACCGTCCCTTCCTCGATCGCATCGAGCTCGCGACCGGGAAGACGACGAGGCTGTGGCGATCGCAGGCCCCGCATTACGAGTTCGTGGTGACGGTGCTCGATCCCGATGCGCGCCGGGTGATCACGCGACGCGAGGGAGTGAACGAGGCGCCCAATTACTTCCTGCGCGACCTGCGCTCGGGACGCAGCACGGCGCTCACCGAGTTCAAGGACCCGGCGCCGCAGTTCGCCGGCATGACGCGGGAGCTCATCAAGTACAAGCGCGCTGATGGCGTGGACCTGTCCGCGACCCTGTACCTGCCGGCGGGTTACGATCGCGCTCGCGGGCCCCTGCCCTTCCTGTTCTGGGCGTATCCTCAGGAGTTCAAGACCGCCGCCGCGGCCGCCCAGGTGCGGGGATCGCCGTATCGCTTCGTCCGCCCACAGGGGGCATCGCACCTGTTCCTGCTGACGCAGGGCTACGGCGTGCTCGACGACCCCGCCATGCCGATCGTCGGTGAAGGCTCCGCCGAGCCGAACGACAGCTACATCGAGCAGCTCGTGGCGGGTGCGCAGGCGGCGGTCGATGAGGTCGTGCGCCGCGGCGTGGCCGACCGTGAGCGCATCGCCGTCGGGGGCCACTCGTACGGCGCGTTCATGACGGCGAACCTGCTCGCGCACTCCGATCTGTTCCGCACCGGCATCGCGCGCAGCGGCGCCTACAACCGAACCTTGACGCCCTTTGGGTTCCAGGCCGAGGAGCGCGACTTCTGGAAAGCGCAGGACACGTACATGAAGATGTCTCCCTTCACCTTCGCTCATCGCATCAACGAGCCGGTGCTGATGATCCACGGTGAGGCGGACAACAACTCCGGCACCTTCCCGGTTCAGTCCGAGCGCATGTTCGCGGCGATCAAGGGGAATGGGGGTGTGGTGCGGTACGTGCTACTGCCGTCGGAAGCCCACGGCTACCGGGCCCGCGAATCCGTCGGTCACGTGCTGTGGGAAATGGTCGAGTGGCTTGATCGTTATGTGAAGGAGGGGAAGAAGACGGCAACGCGCTAACGCCCCGGCGATCGAAGGGATCGAAGGGATCGAAGGGGTCAACGGGGTGGAAAGGCTGCGCGGCTTCGCCGCCGCCGCCATCATCAGATGAGCAAACGGCTGCGCGAAAGCGCAGCCGTTTTGCCTTTCCACACCCTTGGCCCTTGGCCCCAGGCCCCTGACCCTGCCTCTCAGACCTTCTTGTCCAGTTGCTCCGCGCGCTTCAGGTGCCCGTCCACCGCGCCGCGCGCCTTCTGCAACAGCGCCTTGAACTCGGCGTTCTGGGTCTTCTCGATCGCGTCATCGATCTTCTCGAGCGCGTCCTTGTGCGCCTCGACCTGCTCATCGATGTACTTGTCGTCGAAATCGTTGCCCGCCTGCGCCTCGTTCAGCTCCCGCATGTCCTCCTGATGGTCCTCGAGGACATCCTCGTCGGTCGCCGTCGTCGACAGGCCGAGCCGCTGCGCCGCTTCCGCGACCTCGTTCTTCATCGCGGTATGATCCATCTCCATCTGGCGCGCGAACGCCTTGATCTCCGGGTCGGTTGCCTTCGTCTTCGCGAGCGTGGCCGCTTCGACCTCACCCGTGTTCACCGTTTGAATGAACGCGACCGCGTTCGCATCGCTGTAGGCCTCGACGTTGCCACCAACCGCGGTGGTGTCCGTCACGACCGCGGCGGTATCACGATCGGAATACTCGGCACCACGGCACGCCGAGAAGCCGAGCAGAGTGACCGCCATCACACTCCCCAACAGCCTGTACTGGATCCGCATGATCTCCTCCGAATGATCTGGCCCCCGGATTCGGTTCTCGTATCCGGACTGAGGCGGCGTTTGCAAGAACCGTGGAACTGCCGTCGGAAGGAGCGGAACGGCGGCGGCCCAGGGGGCGCTTTAATCAGGCTGGCCGCGTCGATCGGAGCACGAACGAGAACACGCTGCCTCTCCCCGGCTCGCTCTCGACGGCCAGCGCCGAGCCGTGAGCCTCTACGACTCCGCGTGCGATCGCGAGACCCAACCCGGCCCCGCCGCGCCGGTAGCGCCGCGCCTGCCAGAAGCGCTCGAAGAGGTGCGGGAGCTCTTCGGGAGCAATGCCGAAACCAGTGTCCGCTACCGCGCACAGGACGTCGGCGCCCTGCCGCGCGACGCGGACGGTGATCGCGCCCCCCGCAGGGGTGAACTTCAGTGCGTTGCTGACGAGGTTCTGGAGCACTTGCGACATCCGGCCCCGATCGGCGGGGACGAGGGGCAGATCCCGCTCGACAGTACAGTCGAGCAGCCGCCCGGCTTCCGTCGCCTGAGGGCGGAACTGCTCGCACACTTCGCTGGCAAGCACGGCGAGGTCGACCCGCTGGAGGTCGACGGTGAACGCACCGCTTTCCATCCGCGCGACATCGAGCAGCTCGTCGATGAGGCGACTCATCCCGGAGGCGGCACGGCGAATGACATCGAGCAGCCGCCTCCGGTCCACCTCGGCCAGATCGGCGTCCATCAAGAACGCGGCGCTCGTCAGCACGGCATTGAGGGGGGCGCGCAAATCGTGCGCGACGATCGCGAGCACCTCATCGCGCATCCCCAGCGCCGACTCCGCCCGGGATAGCGCCTCGGCCAGGCGCAGGTGCTCGGATTCGAGCTCGCGCTGGGCCGCGGCCAGATCGGGGTGAACGGCCCCCCCTGCGCGTTGATCCGCGGGGGAATACGCGGCCGGCGTCATGGAATCGTGGACCACTCGCTCACCGTGCGGCTCGGTGCTCACGCGAGCCGCCGATTCTCGAAGGGCATCGTCACCGATGGTGGTGCCAGGGGCATGAAGGCATCACCTCGACCGGCGAGACGGGCCGGAACAATGCCGGCGACTGCGTCGTCGCCGAATGACGCCCCTCGGCCGTGGGTAAGGGCGCGGTAGGAATGCCTTACGTTGCAAACGCGCGTACGCCAGCGCAAGCGGCGTTACGAGATCGAAATGTTGCGCGCCGCGGTAAGCGAACGGCCAGCACTGGGCTGGCCGGTTCGCCACAGGCTCGTCGCGTCAACCGCGGGAACGCTTGCGCCGGCGCGCCGCCGCCGCTTTCTGCTGGCGCGCTTCACTCGGCTTCACGTAGTGCCGCTTGCGCCGCAGGTCCTGCAGCACGCCCGCGCGCTGGACCTTCTTCTTGAAGGTCTTGAGCGCCCACTCGATACGATCGACGTCGTCCAACTTCACTTCGACCACGCTGGATCCTCCTCCTCTCGCGGTATGCCGCTCGGGACAGAACACGATAGGGGGTCGCGCGAAACCGCGAGCCCCCGATTCCCACGGATGACGCGTGTCTGGCACCCGCGGTAATCGGGCCAAAATATGGTATTTCCTCGGGGCCGCAAGAAACCAAGGGGGCAGGAGTCGGGAGTCAGGGATCAGGGGGTGTCAGGGTCGAGGAGGGCAGGGCCCGCGCGAGTCGTTCTCCTCGCACCTTCCCCTGACACCCCCTGATTCCTGACTCCTAACTCCTAGTTCTTGTCCCGCCGCACCACCACGCGCTTCCCGCGAATCGTCGTGTGACGCAGCGCACCGATGATCTCGTCGACCGCCTCGTCCGGCACCTCCACCAGCGAGAACCGATCGGCGATATCCACTGCCCCGATCGCGCGCGCGTCGATGCCAGCCTCGTTGGCGATCGCGCCCACCAGGTCGGCCGGGCGCATTCCCGCCTTCCGCCCCAATCCGATATAGATGCGCGTCACATCCGCGTCAGCGGTCGCGCGATCCCGGCGCGGGCGCCCGGGCCTGGACTTCCGCCCATCGCGTGATTCCCGCGAGCGCGAGTCCGGCGGCGGTGATACCGATGGCACCTCCTCCGCGGCCTCGTCATCGCGCGCGCCGCCCGCGGTCGCCTCATGCGCGAGCTTCACCGCGGCGGCGGCGACGTCCAGCACGTCGAACTCTTCGGCCAGCGATTCCACCACCACGCGATGCTGCTCGAGGTCGCCGCCGAGCAACGTCTCGTGCAGCGATCCCCGGAGCACCTCCAGCCGGCGCGCCCGGAGATCGACGATCGTGGGCACCGTCTGCACCTGGATCTTCTGTCTCGTGACGCGCTCGAAGTTTCGCAGCTGCCGGTGCTCGCGCGGTTCGGCCAGCGTGATCGCGACGCCTTCACGACCGGCCCGCCCCGTTCGCCCGATGCGGTGCACGTACCCGTCCGGGGCGGACGGGACGTCGAAGTTCACGACGTGCGACACCGACTCGACGTCGAGCCCCCGCGCGGCCACATCCGTCGCGATGAGCAGCTCGGTCACCCCATCCCGAAAGCGCCGCATGACGCGATCACGCTGCTCCTGCGACAACCCTCCATGCAGCGCTTCCGCGCTGTAGCCGCGCCCACTCAGTGTCTCAGTGAGCTCATCGACCTCGGTCCGCGTGCGACAGAAGACGATCGCCGATGTCGGGTTCTCCATGTCCAGCACGCGGCCGAGCGCGACGACCTTGTGACGGCGCTGCACGATGTACGCGACCTGGCGCACTCGCGGCAGCTGCCCGGGGTCCGCGCGGTGTCGGTCGATGGCGATGCGGACCGGATCGCGCAGGTGACGCTCCGCGATCGACGCAACCCGCCCCGCCATCGTCGCCGAGAAGAGCGCGGTCTGACGCTCGGCCGGGAGCGCGTCGAGGACGGCTTCGAGATCCTCGGCGAATCCCATGTCGAGCATCTCGTCGGCTTCGTCGAGCACTACGAAGCGCACGCTGTCGAGACGGATCGACCCTCGGCGCAGGTGGTCGACAATGCGACCCGGGGTCGCGACGATGACATCGACACCGGCGCGGAGCGCCTTCAGCTGCATGCCGATCGCCTGCCCGCCGTACACCGGAAGCACGCGCGCCCCATACGACTTTCCGTAGCGGTGCACCGCCTCCGAGACCTGCATCGCGAGCTCGCGCGTGGGGACGAGGATGAGCGCGCGGACCGCCCGGGCGCGACCGGCCTCGGGCACGTCACCGAAGATGCGCTCGAGCATCGGCAGCGCGAAGGCGGCGGTCTTGCCGGTGCCGGTCGCGGCCTGCCCGAGGACGTCGCGCCCTTCGAGGAGCAACGGCACCGCCTCGCGTTGAATCGGCGTCGGCTCTTCGTACCCGAGCGATGCCAGCGTCGCGATGACCGCCGGGCGAAGGCCGAGAGCGGTAAAGCCTTCAGGGAGGTCGGTGGTGCTGTCCGGCGATGTCATGGTGCTGGTCTCTTCCGCAAGCCGTATTCCCCGAATCGTGCGCCACGAAGGCCACAAAAGCGGAACACCCGAATGACCCGAATCTGACGGCAAAAGGGCCGAATACGGCAACGGCAAATCGTTACTCGAGACGGTCTTGCCCCCGACTCGTGCAGTTGCCGTTGCCGTATTCGGCCGTTTGCGGTTCAGATTCGCGCGATTCGGCTGTTCGAGCGTTCCGTGGCCGTTGCGCCCGAAAGCTTCACGGCGTCACCGCGAGCGAGAAACGCAGCGTCCGCGGCGCGCCGGGCGCGATGTTGTTGTTGCCGTGGGATGTGGGATAGTAGCGCTCATCGAGCACGTTCTCGACGTTGAGCTGGGCGCGGAGCGACTCGGTGATCGTCACGAACGCAGCGGCATCGACGCGGGTGAATCCGGGAAGCGTCACGCTGTTGTCGATCGCCGCGAACATACGCGTCTGATGCACGATCCCGAGCCCCACGCCTGCACGCCGGATGATCTGATAGCGGTTCCACAGCGAGAGGGTCTGCCGCGGAACGAGCGGGACGATCGCGCCCGCCGCCGCCTCCGCAGTGCGGCTTGTGATGCGCGCCTCCTGCGCGGCGAACCCGGCCGCGACTTGCCACGCATTCGTCACATTGCCCGTGACCGCAATCTCGAATCCGGTGCTGCGCTGCCGCCCCGTCTGCACGATGCGTGTCGCATCGTCAGGATCGGGCGCCGACGTGTTGGTGCGATCGAGCCGGTACCACGCGCCTGTCAGGGAGAGATCGGGACGAATGTCCCACTTCACTCCCAGCTCGCGGTTCGTGAAGCCCTCCGGCTCGAGCGCGCGCGTGGTCGGCGTGAGCGACGCGAACTGATCGCCCGCGCTCGGGAGATGCGACACGCTGTACGTGCCGTACAGCGACATCGACTCGGCCGGCTTGAACACGAGGCCAGCGCGCGGAGAGATCATCTCGTCGACCCGGGCGAGATCACTGCCGGTGCGGTTGTCGTGCACGCCGAGATCGAAGTGATCGTACCGCACGCCGAGGATGGCATGCCAGCGCGAGCCGAGCGCGATCTGGTCCTGGAGATAGATGGCGGCGACATTCGCGTCGACGCGGTTGTTCGCCTCCGTGCCACCCTGACGGTATTCGACGATCGGCGAGACGGTCGGGGATTCGAATGGCACCGAGATCGACGTCATTGTGCCGTCGAAATAGCCGGTGTTGCGATAGTTGTCCGAGCGCTGGCGGCTCAGCTCGACACCGGCGAGCACGGTATTTCGTATCCGGCCGGCCCCGAGCGTGTAGGTCGCATCGGTCTGGTTGAAGAGGCTTCGGCGGTCGGTCGCGTTGTTGTACGCGCGTAGAGTGACGTCGGTACCAGCGCTGCTCATGCCATCGGGAAAGACGTTCTGATAGAACTTGTCGTACCGGACGAGGCGCGTGCGGTTGCGCACCGATACGCCGCCCCATGTCCGATCGATCGTCGCGCTCCCCGCGTGCATTACGAGTCGCGAGCGACTCGCGGCGGGGTCGCCGAAGAAGGTGCGGATGTCGGTGGGCGCGGGCGCGCCCTCGAACGACGGGATGCCGCGGTTCACCGTGCGACGGTCGGCGAAATACTCGTAGCCGACGTGCACCAGCATGTCGCGGCTCAGGATCGTCGCCGTGGGAGTGACACCGTGGCGCTCGAGGTCCGTGGCATCGCGGAACTGGCGCGAGTCCTCCGCCATGGCGTTCAACCGCGCCGCGAGGCTCGGACCGAACCCGTCCCCCACATCGAGCGTCGCGCGGCGATGCTCGAACGATCCGCCCTCCACTGTGAGCGACCGCGTGGGCAGCCATTGCGCTTCCTTCATCACACGGTTGATGACGCCACCACCCCCGCCACGCCCGAAGACCATCGCGTTCGGGCCCTTCAAGGCTTCCACGCGCTCCACGTTGTACAAATCACGCAGGTATTGCGCATCATCGCGAACGCCATCGGCGAAGAAGTCAGCCGTGGAGCTGATGCCGCGAATCGTCGGTGCGTCCCGGTGACCCTCGCCCTGCCCCATCGACACACCGGGCACATAGCGGGCGACGTCAGCCATGGACTGCATCGCCTGGTCGGCAATGAGCTCACGACTGACGGCGCTGATGGCCTGGGGAACGTCGCGGAGCTGGGCGTCGGTGCGGGTCGCGCTCGTTGTGCGGCGCGCCGTGTAGCGGGCGCGGCGGGCCGAGTTGGCGGTCACGACCACTGGCGCGAGTGCCTGCGTGGCGGCGTCGCTCGACGCAGCACTGATGACCACCGTCTCCGCATCGACGAATCGAGCCTCGAAACCGGTGCCGACTAATAGCGCTCTCAGCGCCGCCGGGGCGGTGAGGTAGCCGCTGACGGCGGTGGCGTTTCGCGGGACAGCGCCCCCGTCGGCGAGCTCCACGCGCAGACCGGTGAGGCGCCCGAAGTGTGCGAGGGCGTCGAGCAGCGGCTGGGCCGTGATGTCGAAGCGATACACGCGGGTCGTGTCGCCACGAGTGGTGGAGAGGGCGATCGGTCGGAGACCAATGGGAGCGCTGCTCTGCGCGGCGGCGGCGGACGCGCCCAGGGCACCGGCCAGGGCGACAAGGAGAAGGTGGCGCATTCGGATCGCGGTGGAATCGTCGATTGGCGGACGCCGGGGATGCTAGAAAACAATCCCGACAATGTCAATCGGGATTGATCGCATCGTGTCGCCACCGTTACCTCCTGACGGTGGGGAGGCCCGCGTCGACCCACGCGCGCCATCCGCCCACGAGGGGGCGCACGTCGGTCCATCCAGCCGCTCTCAGCTCGCGCGCCACCCGGGCGCTCGTGGCTTCGTCGACTCACGCACAGTACACGACGAGCGAGCCATGCTGGTCGAGTCCCAGCTCCTTCGCCGCTCGGACCGCGTCATTCGGTGGCAGCCGGATGGCGTCGCGCGCCATGCGGTCGTCCTGCTCCCAGGTGCGCTCCGACCGCGCGTCGACAATGGTCAGCCGCTCACCGCGATCGAGGCGGGCGCGCATCTCGTCGATGGTGATCGGCGTCGCGTCGGCCTCCGGCGATGGAGGCTGAGCGGCGAGGGACTCTTTGGGGTGAGCGTGCTCACGCCTCGCTCTTCCTTCCTCGTTCGACGCTCGTGCATCCCGCCGCAACCAGATCGCGATCCCGCTTCCGTGCAGCACCACCGACAGCAGCACGACGAGGCAGGTGATCGCGAACAGGGGGGCCGCGCCCGGCATGCCCGCGAACACGGGCAGCAGCACGAGGAGGAGCGAGCTGAGTCCCCGGGGGCCGAGCCATGCGATGAGCCGGCGATCCCGTTGGTCGAGTCCCGCGCGCGCAAGGACGGGGTACAGCGTCGCGGTTCGAACGATCAGCGCGAACGCGGTAAAGATGAGGGTGCGCCCATCGGCGACGTCGAACCCCGTCCACAGCAGCGCCGCGCCGAAGGCGACGAACGTCAGCAGCAGGAACATCTCGGCCGTCGCCTCGCCGAACTCGAGGAAGCAGTCGCACAGCTCGAGGTCCTGCACGGCGATGACGAGCCCAGCCGCGAACGCGGCGAGGAAACCGCTTCCCCCCACACTCTCCGCCAGCGCGAACGCGGTGAACGCAATGCCGAGCGCGTAGAGGGACTCGTAGTCTCGCCGAACCCCGACGCGGTCGCGCACGCGCACCAGCGCGATGATGCCGATCCACCCGACGAGGGCGCCGATGAGCGGGCCGAGCAGGAACATCCCGACGATGCTGCGCGAGAGTCTCAGCGCGATGTCGCCCTCGCCGGGCATCGCGAGCAGCATCGCGACGATGACGATCGGGAGCAGGACCGCATCGTTCATCCCGCTTTCCATGCGCAGCGCCACGCGGGTGGTCGCCGGCAATCGTCGGTGGCGAAGCACGGTGCGCAGCAACACCGGATCGGTCGACGCGAGCGCTGCCCCGAGAATCGCCGCATGCGGAAGGCTCACCGACAAGAGTAGATGCGCCGCGCCCGCGATGAGCGCCGCGACAATGACCGTTCCGGGGCCGAGGATGAGCAGCGCGAGCCTCCGCTGCTCTCGCAGCGCGCGCGTATCGACGGAGATCGCGTCGCTGAACAGCACGAGCACGAGCGCCAGCGTGGCGATGACGCGGAGCGCCGGCGAGTCGAGACCGACATCGACCAGCCCGAGACCCCACGGCCCCAGCGCGGCACCCAGGGCGAGGAAGATCGCCACCTGTGGAATGCCGCTCCGCTCGACTGCCCCGGAGAGCAGCGACGAAACGACGATGACGATCCCGATGAGCGCGAGGAGAGACGCGAACTCGTGCACGGACACAATGTAGCGCGTGACGTCGTCCGGCGTTGCGCGGGCGCCGTTGGGTGCCGTGGCGGCCGCTACAACGGCGCCACGGCTGCCCTAACGCCGTTGGCTGCTATCGGCTCGAGCCCTCCGCACGGACCGCCGCATCTCGCAACTTTCGATCGAAGAAGTCCGCGGTCGCCGCGTTCACGGCCAGGGCGTTCGCGTGGCGCATCCAGTGGTGGGTGTCATCGGGGATCACGATCTCCTCGAACGGCACTCCCGCTCGCTCGAGGCGCTGAACCAGATCGACGGTTTGAGAGAACCGCACGTTGCGGTCGTCGTCGCCGTGGATGAGCAGCACCGGGGACCTCCACGTGGCGATCGAGGACACCGGTGAGGAGCGCCAGGCGGTCTCGAGCGCGCGCTGGAGATCGGGTGGCTCCTCGAAGCGGTCGCGATTCATGAGCCCGCGGGCGCGCTCCGTCGTCCAGTCGTGCACGCCGTGGATGTCGACGCCGGCGGCGAACAGATCGGAGTCGCGCGCGAGGGCGAGCGCGGTGAGGAATCCGCCGTACGATCCGCCGTAGATCCCGATCCGGCGCGGATCGACGTTGGGCAGCGTGCGCAGATACTCGCCCGCCGCCTTTACATCCAGATACTCCGAGGCTCCCTGCGCACCGGCATGCGGCGGTCGATGAAATTCGTATCCATAGCCGATCCCCAGCCGGTAGTTAATCGCGAGCACGATGTAGCCCCGACTCGCCAGATACTGGTTGAGCGCATACGCGTTCGCGTAGTAATCGGAGTAGTGCCAGCCGAGAAGCATTTGACGGGGCGGGCCGCCGTGCACGTAGACCACGGCGGGGCGGCGCCCGCCGGCGTTAGGCTGCGCATCGAACAGCTGGGCGTGTACCTCCACGCCATCGGGGGCGCGATAGGTCACGGGCCGAGGCACGACCAGACGCGCCGTCGGGAAGTCGCGCGGAATCCGGTCCTCTCCGATGAGTCGAAGCGCGCCACCTTCGAGGGGCATCACCGCGGGCACCGGTGGTCGCTGCGCCGTGGCACTGATGAAGGCGACCGTTTTCCCATCGCCGGTGACGGCCGGGGTCCATTCGAGGCCCACGCCCGTCGTCATCACCACCGGGGCGGCACGGTCCACCGGGACCTTCACGACGTGGCGGCGATCGATGTCATCCGGCCGCGGTCCGGTGTTCGCCGTGAATACGACGGTGCGCCCGTCGGGGCTGAGCGAGATGTACTCAGCCATGTACGGGCCGGGCGTCAGCAGCAGCGGCGCGCCGCCGCGCGACGCGATCGAGTACAAGTGCGGCTGCCCGTCCATGTACGACAGAAACACGATGCGATCATTGGCGGCCCAATGCAGGTTCGTGCCTCCCTGCGTGCTCGGCAGCGAGCCGCGAAGTGTCGCGGGGCTCGACCAGAGGCGGCGCGCTTCGCCGGTCGCCACGGTGGCGGTCCAGATGCTCCACGGGACGTGCCGGCGGGCGAGGACGGAGTCGGATGGCCCGCCACTCCCGGGTCGTCGCACGAACACGATCTCCCGGCTGTTCGGCGCCCACCGCGGGCTGCCGTCGCGCGCGGTCGCCGGCGCGATCCATCGGATAGGTGTGGAGTCGTTGGTGAAGATCCCGATGAACGAGTGATCGCCTCGATTCGAGACGAACGCGAGTTTGGTCCCGTCGGGCGACCACAGCGCGCCACCATTCGACCCCCGCGCCGTGAACAGTCTGCGCGCTGGCGCCGATCCGTCGATCGGCACGATCCAGAGCTGGCGGTCCTTCTCGAATGCCACGGCGTCGCTGGACGATGAGATCACCGGGCTCTCGCCCTCGCCAAGCGAGGATGGCTCCCCGCCCCCGAACGGCACCGACCAGATCTGGACTTTCGGCAGCGTCGGCATCCCGGCGGGATTCACCGGCATCGCATCGTCGAAGTTCGAGCCGAAGTCGCCGCCGCGGAGATAGACGACGTACTTGCCATCGGGCGAGATCGACACGCTCGTCACATCCTGCCCGTCATCGTCCTCGTAGCTCGTGAGGCGCCGCGGAACGAAACCCGGCCCTTCGGCCACCCAGATGTTGCGCCGCCCCTGCTCGTTGAGCACCCACACGATGTGAGCGCCCGTCCGCGCGGCGGTGAGCCCTGTTGGGAAGGGGTAGCTCTTGACGTCGGAGATCGAGAACGATTGCGGATTGCGGATTGCTGATTGCGGATGAACGGCATCCGGAATGGCGATGGCCGCCGCCACAAACAGCGCGAGGGTCGAGATCGGGCGCATGCGGTGCTCCAAGTGAATTGCGAGACGCAGCTATCGTCGGCTCCGCGCACCGCGGAGGCAAGGGCTTCCGCGCGAGGAGTTCCGGGGCCATAAAGGGGTCGCCCCTGAGCACCCTGAGCACCCTGAGCACTCCGAGCACCTTGAGCACCTCGACTTCACGCGTCCTCCTCGCCCTCCTCGCCGGTCTCCTCGCCGGCGCCGCGGTCGCCGCGCTCGACAACGCCGCGCTGCGCACCCTCGCCGCCGTCATCGAGCCTATCGGGACGATTTGGGTGCGCACGCTCCAGATGACGCTCATCCCGCTCGTCCTGTCGCTCCTCGTCACCGGCATCGTCGCCACCGTCGACACCGGCGCCACCGGCCGGCTCGGCGCCACCGCCCTCGGCGTCTTCCTCGCGCTTCTCGTCGGAACCGCCATCGTGAGCCTGGTGGTGGCGACGCCGCTCGTCTCCCGGATTCCGATCGATCCCGAGACGACCGCGCTAATGCGCGCCACCGCTGACAGCTCCGTGCTTGCCACCGCGCGGCAGCTACCGAAGATGTCCGATTTGCTGGTCACCATCATCCCCGCCAACCCCGTGCGCGCCGCCGCGGATGGCGCGATGCTGCCGCTCGTCACCTTCGCGATTCTGTTCGGGCTCGCGCTCTCTCGCGTCGCCGTCGATCGTCGGGAAGACGTCGCGCGCGTCTTTCGCGCGATCGCCGACGCGATGACGGTCATCGTCGGATGGCTCATCGCCGTCGCGCCAGCGGGCGTGTTCGCGCTCGCGATGACGCTCGTCATACGCACGGGCCTCGGCGCAGTGCGGGCACTCGCGCTCTACATCGCGCTGATCAGCGGCGTGATCATTCTCGTGACGCTGCTGCTCTACGCCGTCGCCGTCATCGTGGGACGCCAGCCGCTGGCGCGCTTCGCGCGCGCGCTCGTTCCGCCGCAGGCGATCGCGTTCAGCGCGCGCTCCTCTCTCGCGGCGCTGCCGGCGATGGTGGAGTCGGCACGCACGCGGCTCGGGCTCCCCACGCCGGTGACGAGCTTCGTGCTCCCGCTGGCGGTCACGACCTTGCGCCTGTCGACACCGATCATGTGGAGTGTGGCGATTCCCTTTCTCGCCCGCCTCTACGGGATCGATATTGGAGCCGAGCAGCTGTTCCTGCTCATCGGCGCTGGCATCCTGCTGAGCTTCAGCGTACCGGGCCTGCCGAGTGCGAGCATCTTTCTCATGGGGCCGTTTCTCACCGGCCTCGGGATTCCCATGGAAGCCCTCGGCCTGCTCATCGCGGCGGATTCGATCCCCGATCTCTTCAAGGGCGTGCTGAATGTCACGGGGCACGTGACGTCGGCGGCCGTCGTCGCCAGACGAGTGACGACCCCGTGACACATTCCGCCAGCGGCGAGGCGAAAGCGGTCAACAGCGGCCCGAGGCGTCGCTACTCCCACACGCGAGCCGTGAGCACGGCGTCTCCTCGCTCGATCACGCGAAGCACTTCCAGCCCGTGCGTCGTTTGCCCGAACACCGTGTGTACCCCGTTCCACTCTCGCGCTCTGTCTTCGTCGAGGACGAAAAAGAACTGACTGCCGCCCGTGTCGCGCCCTTCGTGCGCCATCGAGAGTGTGCCGAGGTGATGCCGCCGTCGGTTGCCGACGGTCTCGCACGGGATCACGTAGCCCGGCCCGCCCGTCCCCACGCGCGGGTCGTCGACCGAAAGGTCGCGCGACAGCGGATCCCCGGTTTGCGCGAGCACATCCTCCACCACGCGGTGGAATTTCACCCCGTCGTAGAATCCGGAGTTCGCGAGCCGCTCGAGGTTCTCGATCGTGGCCGGGCAATCCCGGTCGAAGAGCTCGGCCACGATCGTGCCCCGGGTCGTCTCCAGCGTCAGGTGCTTCGTCGACATGTCGATTGCCCTCCGTGGCTAGAGGCACCCGGACTCCCACGGGCCCCAGATCGCGTACGTCGCGGCGAAGGTGTCGGAGGCCGCGTTGGTCGAGCCCTGGATGTTGACGAACATCGTTCGGCCCTGCGGGCTGAAGCAGGCCCCGGCCCATTCGGCGTCGTTGACGTTGTTGCGAATGAAGTCGAAGACACGACCGTCGGGCGTGATGCCGCGGACGAAGTTCGTACCGGCACCATCCTCACAGATCACGATGCCACCGCGCGGGCTCACGCAGATGTTGTCCGGACTATTCAGGACCTCGAACGACGGGGACTCGAACACGAGCACGAGCTCGCCGCCGTTGAGGCTCGTCGGTGTGTACTTCCAGACCTGCCCGGCACCGGCGTTGCCGCCACTCGTGGCGTTGAAGTAGATCCCGCCGTCGCCGTACCAGCATCCCTCGAGCCGGGCGAACTGCGCGCCTCCGTTCGCGAAGCCCTGGTTGAAGCAATGGCCGGAGCTAATGGTCGGTGCGTCGGAGTCCGGGTTGTCGACCGGCACCCACTCCACCCCAAATACCTGCCCCACCGTCTGACCGGTCCGGGTGTCATGTTTCGGTCGCCCCAGCACGGCCAGCATCTGCAGTGTTCCCCCGTCCGCGAGTCGCGTCGGTACCCGCGGGATGAACCGGTAGAACCCGCTCGGGTTGCGGTCCTCGGTCTCGTACACGAAACCGGTTCCCGGATCGACGGCCACCGCTTCGTGCGCGAAACGTCCCATCGCGCCTAACGCGACCGGCACCACCGGGCCGTCGGCTGCCGCCGGGATTTCGAAGTTGTAGCCGTGATTCTTCTTCCATCCGGCGCCAATGCCGGCCACCGTTTCCTCGGACGTGATCCAGCTCCCCCATGGAGTGATGCCGCCCGCGCAGTTCACGAACGTCCCACTGAGGCTGACGAACTGGCGCTTGAGCTCCGCGGAGCCGTCGGCGCGAACATCGACCTCGAGCGTCGTGTTCCCCGACGGCGCCAGCTCATCGTAGCGGTTCACGTCGGAGAGCGGCCGCCGATTCGGATCGCTCGCGCCATTGCGGACCTCGTGGTTGCGGACGAGACGCACCGTGTTGCCACCCATCGCGAACGCGCCCATGCCGTCGAGTGCCTGCGCGACGCGGTTTCCGTCATCCATCATGTCGCCGCGCACGCTCAGCCGCGCCGCGTGGAACCCCGGGGGCAGTGAAATCTCGGGGTAATGCTTGTCGGGCTTCAGCGCCCCGTAGCCACCCATCCCCGCGGGCGCTTGACGAAGTCGCACCCCGTTCGGATCGAACGGCGCCGTGGCGTCGGCGTCGGTGCACGCGACGAGGCCCGAGAGCGACGGCGCAATGATCGTTGCACCGGCGAGCCAGGACGACTTCCGAAGAAAACTCCGGCGGTCCACTGTAGTGGTCATGCGATCTTCCTCCTGTGCCCGACGGCGACGCGAGACGAGCCGAACGGATTGGGCGGCGCGAACGGCGGGGACTGGTACCCACCGGGCGGATGCCGCGACGCGCGAGAACAGGTACAGCGGCCGTGCGCAACGTGAAACCAGTTGCGGCCTAACGTTACGGCAGGGTTACCGTGCGGTGACGACCACAACGGAACCGTGACACAAGCCATGCCCCAGCATCACACCACGATCGACGAGGAGCGTGCGGTGGAGACGTCGCGTTTCGATGCGCTGCTCCCCGCGGAAATGGCAGCGAAGGCCGAGGCGATCGGCGTCGCCAAGGCGGGGATGAACGCGGTCAGCACGGTGGCGCTCGCCATCCTGGCCGGCGCGTTCATCGCGCTCGGCGCGGTCTTCGCCACGACGGTCGCGTCAGGCGCCGCTGGCGTGCTCGCAGGCGGGGTCACGCGGCTGCTCTCCGGCCTCGTGTTTTCGCTCGGGCTCATCCTCGTCGTCGTTGGCGGAGCGGAGCTGTTCACCGGCAACAATCTCATCGTCATGGCGTGGGCAAGTCGCAAGCTCAGCCATGCCGCGCTGCTCCGGAACTGGGCGCTCGTGTACACCGGCAACTTCATCGGCGCGTTCGGTACCGTGCTGCTCGTCTTCCTCGCTCGTCAGTACACGTTCGACGGAGGCGCCATCGGCGCCGCGGCGCTCGCGACGGCGACGCACAAGGTGGGGCTCGGATTCATGCAGGCGGTCGTGCTCGGCATCCTCGCCAACGGCCTCGTGTGCCTCGCCGTGTGGCTATCGTTCAGCGCCCGCACGACGACGGATCGCATTCTCGCCGTCATCTTTCCGGTCACGGCGTTCGTCGCCGCGGGATTCGAGCACAGCATCGCGAACATGTACTTCGTGCCGCTGGGAATCCTGATCCGGACATGGGCGCCCGCGTCGTTCTGGCTCGCGATCGGCGCCGCACCCACACAGCACGATGCGCTGACCTGGTCGAACTTTCTCGTTGCCAACCTGCGGCCCGTCACCATCGGCAACATCATCGGCGGCGTCGC
>JAICNG010000174.1 GCA_025931335.1 Gemmatimonadaceae bacterium
ATATCCTCGAGCACCACGCGGCGGGCATGATGGCGCACTTCGACGTCGTGCGGCCGGACGCGGACGCTAGCCCGGGCGCGATGGCCCCTCACGCGGGCCACCGGCACGACTAGTGAACTGTGTCTGAATTGGTGAGTGCAGTCGCAGTAAGGGCGACGGCAATTTTACCGCAGAGAACGCGGAGAGCGCAGAGGGCTGCAGCCGCTGGAGTCGTTGTCAAAAGCCGCTGTGGTTGACGTTTCTTTGCGTCCTCTGCGTTCTCTGCGGTAAAAGTGCCGTTGCCGTGCTGTTTGTGCCGTCAAAAAATCCGTGTTCATGCGAGGTCGCCGTTCGCACGTCGCCGCGGCTCCGTGGACCCCCTGCACTCAGGACCTCAGACGCAGTTCACTAGCTGCGTGCCGCCTGCCCCGCGGCCCGGACGACGCCGCGAGGCGTGGAGACGTTAGGCAGCCCGCACCTGCTCCCGTCGCGCTCGCTCCTCCGCGTCGTGCAGGCGCCGCGCGTCCACACTCACCGGGCCCGCTCCCCGCGCGGAGAGGAATCCGAACACTAGCGCGTACAGCAGCGCCAGCTCGCCGCCATTCTGAACCGGAGCCCCGCCCTGCGGCAGGTGCGCGTAGAAGTACGCTACCACCATCTCCGCCGCGAGGATCAACCCGACCGGTCGAACGAACAGCCCCGCCACGATCAACGCGCCGCCCACGAGCTCGAGCACGCCCGCGAGCCCCATCAGCGAGGCCAGCGGCGCCGTCCCCCCCGGCGTGCCGCCAAACCCGCCTAACAGCCCAAACAGCTTCTGAAGCCCGTGCTGCATGAACAACAGACCCGCGCCGATGCGAAGGATCGCCAGCGCGGCGGGGGTGAAGTCACGGGCATACGTGCCGCGCGGAGCGGCAGGCGCCTCGATTCGATCGATGCTCGACATGAGAATGCCTCCGGCTTTCGACGCCGGCAGGCGTTGCCAAACGCGGGCCGCCACGATGCATCCCCGCGCGAAATTCCCCTCGGATTCCAGCCTCGTTACGAGGGGCGTTGCCCCCGTGGAGACGCCTCTGGCGATTCCCGCCCCGGGCGGCCGCGCGCATCCGAGCCCCGCCTCACCGCGGCGACGATGATGTCGGCGAGCTCCGCCTCGCTCACGCGCATCAGATCCGTGGTATCACCCGACGTCAGCGAGTACCCGCGCACGATGTCGCGCAGGCGGGGCGCGTCGAGCGCCGCCAGCTGTCCTCGCAGGATGTCCTCCCCCTGCTGATGGACCTCGAACGGATTGAGCACCGGTCGCGCCCGCAACGTGCGACTACCGGAGACGGACACGATTGGGCGGTCCGGAGCGGGAGCGTCGTACACCGGAAGCACGTCGATCGCCCGTTCCACGACTTGCACGGGCTCGAGCGCGCGACGGAGCGCACCCTGGAGATAGACCGCCGACAGCCCGGTGGCCCAGTATTCGGTGTCAACGCGATTCGGCTGCGTCGTCTCGCGCCCCGACCGCACGACCACACCGCCATCGAGCGGGACGAATTCCAACCAGCCTTCCCAATGACCATCGGGACATTCACGGCCGCAGGCGTGCGCGACGTACTCGCGACCGCTGTCGTCGGCCACCGTGGACTCGAACTCCGTGAGCACTTCAGCCATCATTGCCCCCGAGCTTGTTGATCCCTCAACGATAGGCAATCTCGGAGCCATGGCGATCGGTGGGCGTCTACCCGCTCACCCGCCGCGCCACGAGGCGGATGACGTACGCCTGGGCTGGAATCGGCTGTCCCGACACGGGAACGGGCCGAACATCGACGAGCTCGACCCTGTATCCCCAGCGCTCGACGGCGCGAGGCTCGAGGGTCGAGTTGACGTCGGCGGCGTCCGCGTTCGCCCCGTCCCGGAGTGCGAGCGACACGCGCGCGTTTCCCGCCCACACGCACACCACGTCCTGAGGACACCGGGAGTCCTCCGGCACCGCGGTGAGCTGAATCGACAGGCGCGTGTCGGCGATGTACGCGGTTTGGCTCACGCGCAAATCAAACTCCTCGCCCAGCCGAGCGCAGACGACACCACCGGCGCCGCCGTCCGCGCATCGGGCGAGACCGGTGCCCGTCGAGCAGGCGAGAATGGTGACGAGCGAGGCAGCGTAGAGCGCGGCGCGCATGATCGTTTCCGAAGGTTGTGTTCAGCATAGCTGACCCGCGCGTCGCGTGCCACGTCACTCCGGGAAGTCGAGCCCCGGGGGCGCCTCCTCGTACACCGGCGGGATCGACGGCGGAATGCCCGCGGAATCCGGCGGGACCGTCGGCACGGCGGGCCGCTCGCGCGCGAGCTGCGCGATGACCGTGGGATCTCTGGCGATCGTCGGCCCGGGACCGAACGGGTCTGCGCAGGCCGCGAGGACAAGGGCCGCCACGATGACGACGGCGCCCATAAGAGATGAATGCATGGGAAGCTCCGTGATGGTGAGCGCGCATAGTGCGCGGGCCCGTCCACGAGACCGTCATGCAACGAACGCCGGCCGAATCGCTGGAACGCGCCGTAGCCGCCGCCGCCGGACGCGCGTATCTTGACGCGCCCGATTCCCATGGTCTCCGGAGGCGCGATGGACGACTCTCACGATCAGGTGCGCGCACTCGCCCGCACACGGTGGACGATCGCGATCCTGCTCACCGCGGTGATGGTCGCCGTCTATTTCGGCTTCATCGCCCTCATCGCGTTCAACAAGCCGCTGCTCGCCACGCAACTGGCACCGGGACTCACGCTCGGCATCCTCCTCGGCGTGCTGGTGATCGTCGTGTCGTGGCTGCTCACCTGGATCTACGTGCGCTGGGCGAACACGCACTACGACGCCCGGCTCGAGGCATTGCGCCGCTGATGCTCATCGCCTTGCTGCAGGTCGCGTCGACGCCGGGAACGCGACTGGGCGAGCCGAACCGCATCGCGATGGTGTTCTTCTTCGCGTTCATCGCCGTCACGCTCGGCATCACCTACTGGGCGGCGCGGCGCACGCGTACGACGGAGGAGTTCTACGCCGCCGGCCGCACCGTGAGCGCGGGCCAGAATGGATTCGCGCTCGCGGGCGACTACATGAGCGCCGCGTCGTTCCTCGGCATCGCCGGGCTGGTGTCGACCACCGGCTTCGACGGGCTCATCTACTCGACGGGGTGGCTCGTCGGATGGCCGGTCGTGCTGTTCCTCATCGCCGAGCCGCTCCGCAATCTTGGGCGCTACACTTTTGCCGACGTCGTCGCCGCGCGACTTCGGCAGACACCGGTGCGGATCGCCGCCGCCCTCGGGACGCTGGCGACAGTGCTCCTCTACCTCATCGCCCAAATGGTCGGTGCCGGCGGCCTCATCCGCCTCATGTTCGGGATCCCCTACGAACAGGCGGTGATCGCGGTCGGAGTTGCGATGCTCGCCTACGTGCTGTTCGGCGGAATGATCGCGACCACCTGGGTGCAGATCGTGAAGGCCGGGCTCCTGTTAGGCGGCGCTCTGCTGCTGGTGGTGATGGTGCTCTGGCGATTCGACATGAACCCCGCCGCACTG
>JAICNG010000087.1 GCA_025931335.1 Gemmatimonadaceae bacterium
ACGATGTCCCTTGGATTGCTCGCGAGTCTCAAGCGGCCGGCGCCGGTTCCGGCCCCGGCCAACATTCGCTACAACGCCCTCGTGCGCGAGCAGCTGGCTCGGCGCAACGCGGAGCTGGCCACGCAGAACGCTGCCCGCCGGCGGCAGGTTCAGCTCACGATCACGCGGGAGCGGCGGTCATGAGACGTGTCCTGGTCACGGCGTCGCTTCTTCTCGCAGCACCGCAGCTCCTCGCGCAGAGCGTCTCCCTCGGCGCCGAGGGTGCGTTGGCCGACTACCGTGAGCAGGGCGCCGCGCTCCGCTTCAGTGGCACCGGCTTCTCCGGTCACGCCGAGCTCACGGTGTGGCGACTCAGCGCGCAGGCCCGAATGACGCGCGTGCACGTGGAAGGCGCGAGCGCGAGCGCCGACGTCACGGACCCGTTCGACATCTCGCAGTCCGAGGTGCGGCTGCGGATGCAGCTGACGCCGCGCATCGGGGTAGAGGCGGGCGCGCTGTCGCGCACGATGGATCCCGAGCACGCGGCGCAGTCGATGAAGGCATGGCGCGCGGGCGGTGTGTACGTGCAGCCGCTCGCCCCCGGCGCCGACGTCGCCGTGCGGGCCGGGTATCTCGCGGCCACGGACTTCGGTGGCGGCGGAACCGCGCCCTTTGGCCTCGACGTCGGCCTCGCGGTGTCGTATGGTCCCGGTGCCGGCCGCGTGCGCCTAACGGCCGAGTACGAGTTTCAGCGCGTGGATCGCCGGACGACGGTGGCCGGGAGGCGGATCGACCTCCCGATTCAGAGCGCGATCGCGAGGGTTGGCGTGGTCGCGATGTTTGCGCGCTGAGGAGCTAAAGGGGTCGAAGGGATCGGGGGATCGAAGGGATCAACGGGATGGAAAGGCGCCGCGGCACCGCCGCGGCGCTCACCTGATGAGCGAAATCTGCCGCGAAGCGGCGACGCGCCTTACCGCCCCCTCGATCCCTTCGACCCCTTCGATCCCTTCGACCCCTTCAGCTCCTCGCCCCCGCGTACCAGAGCACCGCGAAAAAGTGGCAAACGCTGCCCGCGGCGACGAAGAGATGCCACACCATGTGGCCGTACCGGAGACGCTCCCAGGCGAAGAAGACCACGCCCGCCGTATAGCACAGTCCGCCGGCGAGGAGCCACATCAGCCCAGCCACACCCACATGCGCCAGCAGCGGTTGCGCGGCGATGAGCGCCAGCCAGCCCATGGCGACGTACACCGCGGTGGACAGGCGCGGGAATCGGAAGCCGAGCGTCGCCTTCGCGGTGATGCCGAGGGCGGCCAGCGTCCACACCGCGCCGAGAAGCGCCCAGCCCCACGGCCCTCGGAGCGCGCCTAACGCAAACGGCGTATACGTGCCGGCGATGAGCAGGTAGATCGCGGAATGGTCCAGGACGCGAAAGACCCGCTTGGCGCGAGGGTGCGGCAGTGCGTGGTATAGCGTCGAGGCGACGTAGAGCATGATGAGCGTCGCGCCGAAGATCGCTCCGCCGACGACCTGCCAGGGGTCTCCGCGTGAGACGGCCACGACCACCAGGATGGGCAGCGCCGCGATGCTGGCCAGCGCGCCGACACCGTGCGTCACGCTGTTCGCGATCTCCTCACCGAGGGACAGGCGGCGCTCGCCCACGGGTCGCGACCTAACGGGCCTGACCACGGATGTCCTGGAGCGCGCGCTGCACCTGCACGCGCACCATCTCCTTCCGCCAGGACAGCGTGAAGTCGGTATTGTCCATCGGCTTGGCCGGACGATAGGCCGCGTCCGCGGCCGCGCCGATGGCGCCGTCATCCAGCCGCGTTCCGACGATCGCCGCCCCCGCCTCGGGAATCTCCTGCGGATACGAGGCGACCGCGCCCAGCACGACGCGCGCGGCGCTGACGCTGCCATCGGGGGCGAAGTCCACGCGCGCGGCGACGCCCAGCACGGGGAAGTCGAACGCGTCGCGGCGGCGGAGCTTGCGATAACTCGCGCGCCAGCCCCCGTTCGCGATCGCCGGAAGGTGGTAGGCCACGAGCAGCTCGTCAGGCGCCTTCTCCAGATACTGGATGCCGTCGTTGCGATACAGGCCCGACGCCGCAAGCCTCCGCGTTCCGCGCACGGACACCAGTGTGACGTCCGCGCCTAACGCGACAGCGACCGGCACGCCGTCGGATGACTGCACGGCCCAGCATCGCGGGCTCGACGGCGCCACCCAGCAGATCGCGCCATCCCGCTTCATGCAGAAGGCGATCGCCTTCCGCCACTCGTAGTTCTGGTCGTAGTAGTTGCAGCGCGTATCGAGCAGGAGGTTTCCGCCGATCGTGCCCATGTTGCGGAGGATCGGCGTCGACACGACGTGCGCCGCGTGCGCAACGGCCGGGTAGCGGGCGCGAACCGTGTCGTGCGCCGCAAGCTCGGTGAGCGTGACACAGGCGCCGATCGTGAGACCCGTCTCGGGCGCTCCGGTGATCGCCCGCAACTCTGGGATGCGATGCAGCGCGATCACCGTGCCCGGCGTCTGCTGCCGGCGCTTCATGTTCGGGTAGAGGTCGGTGCCGCCGGCGACGTAGGCGGCGTCGGGCGCGGCCTCCGCAAAAAGGCGCACGGCCTCTCCAACCGTGACCGGCTCGTGGTACCGGAAGCGGGGAAGTCGAAGCATCAGCCCTTCCGGCGCGGGACCGCGCCGCTTGCGGCGGTCGTCTCGCCGGCCTGCTCCACGGGACCACCCACCTCACTGTGCGATCGTCCATCCTCCTCGCGCCCCGTACCACCCTGCGCGGGCGTGAGCACGCGAGCGACGTCCGGGAATGCGTAGTCCGGCATCGCCGTCGGCCCAAAACGCCCCGAGCCCCCCTTCATCTTCTCCTTCAGCGCCTTCAACACCTTGTGTGGCGAGCAGGGCACTTCGTCGATGCGCACGCCGACCGCATCGTAGATGGCGTTCGCGACCGCCGGCATGACGGGAAGCAGCGGTCCCTGGCCCGCCTCCTTGGCGCCGAACGGGCCGCGCGGGTCGGGATCGTGTACGAGAATCGTCTCGACGTCGCACATCTCGAACGTCGTTGGACTCTTGTACTCGAGCATGCTCGGGTGGTGATGGACGACGTTTCGCACCCGGTCGCGGTACGTCATCTCCTCCATCAACGCTTCACCGAGTCCCATGTAGACGGAGCCTTCCACCTGGCCGATCACCAGGAGCGGGTTGATCGACTGGCCGACGTCGTGCGCGATCCAGATCTTCGGAACGCGGACGATGCCCGTCTCGGGATCCACCTCGACCTCCGCCACCGCGGCCGTGTACGAGTACGCCGGCGATGGACCCACCCCTGCGCCCTTGTACCGGCCTGGCGATCGCGGCGGCGTGTACGACCCCGTCGTCCCCACCGTGCCGAACATCCCCTCGGCGATCTGCACCGCCTCCGCGAACGTCACGCCCAGGTCCGGGGACTCCGCATCGAAGACGCGACGCTCAGCGAACACGAGTCGCGACTTCGGCACGTTGAGCTTCCGTGACACTCCCTCGGCGAGAATGTCGCGTGCACGCTCGGACGCCTGCACGGCGGCGTTCCCCGTCATGAGCGTCACGCGCGACGAGTAGGAGCCGAGGTCGACTGGCGTGAGGTCGGTATCGCCGGTGACGATGCGGATGTCCTCCGGCTCGATGCCTAACACGTCGGCCACGCAGTAGGCGAGGACGGAGTCGGAGCCCTGTCCGATGTCCGTAGAGCCGCAGAATGCGGCCACGCCGCCGGAGCGGTCGAGCTTGAGCTGCACGCCGGAGTGGGGCATGCTGTTCCAGTAGATCGGCAGCCCCGCGCCGGAGATGTACGACGAGCACGCGATACCGACCCCGCGGCCGAATGGCAGCTGCCGATGCCTGGTCCGCCACCCGCTTCGCTCGACGACGGCGTCGATGCACTGACCGAGGCCCATCGAGCCGATGCGCAGCCAGTTCGCCGTGATGGAGTTGGCGGGCTGCAGGATCCGCTTCCTCAGCACGGCCGGATCGATGGCGAGATCCTCGGCGATCTTGTCGAGCTGGCACTCGAGCGCGAATCGCGGCTGTGGCGTGCCATGGCCCCGCTTGGGGCCGCAAGGCGGCTTGTTCGTGAAGACGCGTGCACCGCGGAAGCGGTAGTTCGGCACCTCGTAGGTCACGGTTTGAAGCGCACCGGTGTAGTAGGTGCTCGCCACGCCGTACGATCCGTAGGCGCCGCCGTCGAGGAACGACGTGAAGTCCATCGACACGATCCGCCCGTCGCGCTTTACCCCCGTCTTGATGCGCATCAGCGTCGGGTGGCGCCCGCGATGGCAATAGAACACTTCCTCGCGGGTGAGCGCGATCTTCACCGGACGGCCCGTCAGGCGTGCGAACGCCGCGACGACGATCTCGTGATTGAAGGGGTCTGACTTGCCCCCGAATCCGCCACCGTTCGGTGTGGCGATCACGCGCACGTGGGCGGCCGGCATCTCGAGCACCTTCGCCAATGCCCGGTGGAGATAGTGCGGCGTCTGCGTGCTCGACCACACGGTCACCTTGCCGTCGGGCGACCACTGCGCGAGCGACGCATGCTGCTCCATCGGGAGGTGCGTGTTTCCCTCGAAGAAGAAGATGTCGTCGCGCACGTGATCGGCGGTCGCCATCTCGGCATCGACGTTTCCGAACTCGAGCGCGATGTGCTTGTGGACGTTGCCCGCGTCGCCGTAGTCGTGGATGCGCTCGTCAGGGGTGTCGCCGCTCGCCAGGGCGTCCTCCACCGACTCGATAGGCGTCAGCTTCTCGTACTCGACGTCGATGAGGTCGCAGGCATCGGCCGCGGTATCCTCATCGAGCGCGGCGACGGCGGCGACAGGATCGCCGACGAAGCGCACGCGATCGGGGCAGAGCGCGTGCTCGTCCTGCGAGATGGGAAGAATCCCGAACGGGATGGGCAGGTCGCGCCCGGTGAGCACGGCGACGACGCCGGGGTGTCGCAGCGCGCGCGACGTATCGATCCGGACGATCCTCGCGTGCGGCTCCCGCGACCGCAGCAGCTTGCACCAGAGCATGCGGGGCAGGGAGAGGTCGTCGGCGAAGCGTGTCTCGCCGGTGACCTTGGCCGTGGCGTCGACCTTTCGGCGCGCGGTTCCGACTACCGAGTGCGCGGGTGCCCTCGGGGCAGGGCGGACTTCGGATTGGGTTTTGTGTTCCACGCCCGGATGAGGTTGCCGCTCAGCGACGTCAGTCATTTCGCCGTATCCCGCAATCCGTCATCCGCACTCCGCAATCTCGTTGCCGCGCTTTCCACCGCCTCGAAGATCTTCAGATACCCCGTGCACCGGCACAGATTGCCGCTCAGCGCGTCCTTGATCTCGTCGCGCGTCGGCGCGGGGTTCGCATCGAGCAGCGCGCGCGCGGCGAGCAGAAAGCCGGGGGTGCAATAGCCGCACTGCGCCGCGCCGAGCTCCGCGAACGCCTCCTGAAGGGGATGGAGCTTGCCACCCTGGGCCATGCCCTCGACGGTATCGATGCGTCGACCCGCATAGGAGATTGCCAGCGCGAGGCACGAGAGCACCGGCATGCCATCGACGAGGACGGTGCACGTCCCGCACTCGCCGAGCTCGCACCCGTGCTTGGTTCCGGTGAGGGCAAGCTCCTCGCGCAGGACCTCGAGCAGCGTCTTCTGGGGCGCAAAGGCGACCTCGGCCTGCTCTCCGTTGATCACGAAGGAGGCCTGCGCCTTTTGCCTTGCGACCGGCTCGATTAGGATCGGTGCTCCAGACATGATTGAGAATGCCTAGAGGGGCAGACGAGCCGCAAGGCGCGCTGAACGTCGTCGATGTGACGCTTGAAGGGCCCGGCGGGGTGATCACGCTGGTCGCGCAACACTGCCCAATTGTCACGACTCGTATCTGAGGGAGCAATGTCGCTTCGCCGTCTCCTGCCGTGCGCCGCGCTCGCCCTTGCCGCGGCCTGCGCCGATTCACCGCTCGGTCCGCGAGGGACCGCCCCCGATTCGCTCAAGGCGCTTCCCCGCGCGCTGAGCGAGGGGGAGCTGAAGGCGGTCGCGTCGAGCAATCGATTCGCGTTCGATCTCTTCCGCAGCATCAACCCGCGGTTCGCGGACACGAATCTGTTCATCTCGCCACTCAGCGCGTCGTTCGCGCTGGGGATGACGCTCAACGGCGCCGACGGGGAGACGTACGAAGGAATGGTGCAGGCGCTGCGCATCCTCGAGACCGATCAATCGAGCATCAACGCGGCGTATCGCGATCTGATCGATCTCCTGCTGGAGCTCGATCCATCGGTCGACATGCGAATCGGAAACGCCATCTGGCACCGCGACGGCTACCCCTTCCACCAGACGTTCTTCGATACCGTGTCGCACTACTTCGGGGCGCGCGTCGAGGGGCTCGACTTCACCAATCCCGCGACCCTCACGCGCATCAATGCCTGGGTCGACACGGCGACCGCGGGGAAGATCACGAAGGTGCTCGACGCGATCGACAGCGACATCGTCATGCTCCTCATGAACGCCATCTACTTCAAGGGCACGTGGCGCTCGCAGTTCGATCCCGATCGGACGCAGAACGCACCATTCGCCACCGAGCGCGGCACGTCCTACACCGCGCGAATGATGCACCTGGAAACCCAACCCATCGCGGTCGCCTCGCTGAGCGGGGCGCAGGCGGTCGACCTGCCCTACGGCAACGCCGCGTTCACGATGACGGCGATCCTGCCGCCAGAGGGAACGGACGTCGACACGTTCATCGATACCTTCGATCAGTTCCGTTGGGATGCGCTGATCGACGCGCTGCATCACATCGACACCGAGGTGTATCTCCCGAAGTTCCGCATGCAGTGGGAGGACACGCTGAACAGCGATCTCAAGGCGATGGGAATGGCGAACGCCTTTTGCTCGGGGTGCGCGAACTTCCTGCGCCTCTCTCCCGTCGGCGACCAGCTTTCGATCTCGTTCGTCAAGCAGAACACGTTCGTCAACGTGAACGAGGAGGGAACGGAGGCCGCGGCGGTGACGACGGTTGGAATCAGAGAGACCAGCGCGCCGCCATCGATCCGCTTCGATCGCCCCTTCGTCTTCATCATTCGCGAGCGTCTCAGCGGTACGATCCTCTTCATGGGGAAGGTCGCCGTCCCCATTAGCGAGGACTAAACAGGCGCACCCGAACACGTGCCGTAGCGTCGCGAACGATCGTCTATAAGAGACGCCGTTCACGACGCTTTTCACGTGGGAGTCTCGAATCTCCAGGGTCGCACCGTCCGCTTCCCGCGATACCGTCGGAAGCGAACCCCAGCCGCTCGCGCCATCACCGGGCGATTACCTCGACGCAGCCCCTGAGCCGGGCTTCGATCGATGCGCGCGCGTCGCCGCCTCCATGGTGCGCGCGCCGCTCGCGTTCCTGGTGCTCGCCCTCGACGATCGGCACATCCTGAAGAGCGCGTGGGGTCTTCCGTCGGCGCCTCCACCACGCACCGATTTTCCCGCCGGCGAATCGCCCTTCGGTTTCGTGCTCGCGCGCACCGCTCCGCGCGTCGTCAACGACTCGTGGGATCACGAGGTGCTGCGCTCGCTGCCCATCCTCGCCGCGCTCGGCGTCCGCTCGTACCTCACGACGCCTCTGGCACTCGACGACACGATGGTCGGCGCGCTCGTCGTTCTGGACTACGCTCCGCGCTCCTGGTCGGAGAAGGAGATCGCGCAGATGGGCGACATCGCCGCGTTCATCACGGGCGAGATCGAGCTGCGACGGGAGCGATACGCGCGCATCCGTGCCGTCGCCGAGCACCTCGAGAGTGAGAGTCTGCTTCGCAGCGTCATCGAGAGCACCGCGCTCGCCGTCGCGGTAAAGGACCTCGACGGCCGGTACCGCATGATCAACGAGGCGGGGGCGGCCATCCTCGGATGGGGCGCCGACGAGATCATCGGGAAGCTCGACCTCGATCTCGTCGATGCCGACCTCGCGCAGCGTATTCGCGACCGCGACCGCGACATCCTCATGGCGGGCGGCGTGCTGCTGTCGGAGGATGACGCGCCGGGCGCGCCTCACGGGGTTCGCTCGTCGACGACGGTCTTCAAGAACGCCGACGGCGACGCCGCCGGGCTCATCAGCATCTCTCGCATTATCAGCGAGCGGCAGCGGGCCGAGGAAGCGCTGCGCCTGCTCCACTCGATCGTGGCGCGCATCGCGGAAGCCGACGATTTCGCCGGTGCGCTCCAGCTCGCCCTCTGGCACGTCTGTGACGTCACCGGCTGGGTGTTCGGCGAGGTGTGGATGCCGAACGCCGACGCGAGCGCACTCGACCGCTCGGACATCCGGCACAGCAGCCGGGCCGACCTCCTCGCGCGCGACGTGGCCCACGTGACGCCGCTGACCCCGGGGGAAGGCCTCGCTGGCCGCGCGTGGTCGAGCAGGCAGGCCGTCTGGGTGCCGAACGTCGACGAGGATCAGGCATTCGCGCGCGCGGCGCACGCAACCGCGCTCGGGCTCAAGGCCGGTGTCGCCATCCCGGTGCTGGCCGCCGAGGAGGTCGTCGCGGTGCTGGTGTTCTACATGTACGAGGTGCGCGAGCAGGACGAGCGCCTCGTGCACCTCATCTCGGTCGTGAGCGCCCAGCTCGGCGCCCTCATCCGCCGCAAGCGTGCCGAAGAGGCGCTGCGCCAGAGCGAGGAGAATGCGCGGCGGCTGATCGAGAACCTCAACGACGTCATCGTCGTCCTGAGCGCCGAGGGCCAAATCACGTACGTGAGCCCCTCGGTCGAGCGCACGCTCGGCTTTCACCCGCGGGAGGAGGTGGGCCGGTCGATCTTCGATCTCATCCACGCGGACGATGTCGGGCGCGCGCAGGAGATGATCGCCGATACCCTGGGCGCCCCCGGCTTCTCGCGGTCGATCGAGCTCCGCATTCGCCATCGCAATGGGCACTGGCGATCGATGGAGGTGATCGGCAACGCCGTTCTCGACCAGAACGGTGTGCCGACGATCATCGTCAATGCACGCGACCTCACCGAGCGTCAGCGGCTGCAAGCGGAGCTGCGGCGCATGTCGGTGACCGACGACCTCACCGGCCTCAACAACCGCCGCGGCTTCTTCATGCTGGCCGAGCAGGAGATGAAGCTCGCGCGCCGGCTGAAGAAGGACTTGCTGCTCGTGTTCGTCGACCTCGACGACTTCAAGTCGATCAACGACACGCACGGTCACCAGGTGGGCGATCAGGCCCTGGCGGAGACGGCGGAGATCCTGCGGACGGCGTTCCGCGAGTCCGACGTGCTCGCGCGCCTGGGCGGCGACGAGTTCGTGGCGCTGGCGATGTTCTCCCCCGAGGAGACCGACGACGTCATCGAGGCGCGGCTCCACCAGATCCTCGCCGAGCACAACTCGCGACCGTTGCGGAAATACGCTCTGTCGATCAGCACGGGGGTGGCGCGGTTCGACGCGAGGGACGTGCAGTCGCTGGCGGAGCTCATGGCGATCGCGGACGACGCGCTGTATGAGCAGAAGCGAGCTCGAAAGGCGGGGGCCTAGGGCCAGGGGCCAGGGGCCACGGGTGTGGAAAGGGCGGCGCGACTTCGCCGCAACCGCCTCATCAGATGAGCAAACGGCCGCGCAGTGCGCGGCCGTTTGCCTTTCGACCCCTGCCTCCTGCCTCCTGATTCCCAGTCTCAGACCGCGTCCGACAGCGACGTGAAGTTCCAATCCCTGACCCGCAACGACGGCACCACTCGCCCCGCCTCCACCCGCTCCGCCCTCCCGAGCTCGTCGATCTTGTTGAGCATGAACAGCGGGCTCTCGTTCCAGCGGAAATTCTTGAGCGGGCGTGTGATCTTGCCGTTCTCGATCAGGAACGTGCCGTCGCGCGTCAGGCCGGTGACCATCACCGTGCGCTGATCGAGGAAGCGGATGTACCAGAAGCGCGTCACGAGGATGCCGCGCTGCGTCCCCGCGACCAGCTCATCGACGGTCTTCGTCCCCCCGACCATCTTCAGCCCGCCCGGAAGGCCACCACCAAAGCCGCCGCCACCGCCGCCGGTGGGCTGCACGCCCTTCTTGTCCGCCCAGAAGCGGGTGTAGCTGAGGTTCCTCAGGACGCCGTTCTCGATCCAGGTGACGCGCCGCAGCGGAAGCCCATCGTTGTCGAAGGGTCGCATCAACAGCTGCGGGTCTGCGGGATCGGAATAGATCGTGACGCGCTCGTCGGCGATCTTCTCGCCGAGCTTCGTGCCCCCGGACTTGGAGAACGCGCTGCGTCCTTCATCGGTGCTGCGCGCGTTGAACGAGCCGGAGAGCAGCGGCAGCACATCCGACACCGCCTGCGGCTCCAGCACCACCGTGTACATCCCCGGCTCGATCGCCTGCGGATTGCGCGATGCGAGCGCCTTGGTCGCTGCGCGAGTGCCAAGCGCGCCGGCGTCGATCTCCCCCCAATCGCGCGAGCCCGCCACGGCATACCCGGAGCCGGTGCCATCGGGCGTCCGTGCCGTCGTCGACATCGACGCATCGGTGCTCGCGTGGTACGCGAAGAGCCCCTTGTTCGTCGCGACCGCGCTGGCTCCCGCGTTCGCCTCGATGAAGCCCGAGATCGAGAGCCGGTTCGCGCGCGCCTGCTCGCCATCGATCACGCGCTGCGCCGCGAGTACCCGCGCCTCGGGGCCGAGGTCGGCCGTGCGCTCGACGAACGCGTCGACCGTCGCGTGCTGCTGCGGCTCGAGCTCGGGCATGATCTCCGGATCCTCGGGCGCCAGTCGCGCGAGCCGCTCCGACAGCTCGACGGCGCGCTTGAGCGACGCATCGTCCAGCACGTTCGTCGACGCCGATGCGCGCCGGCGCCCGATCGTGCTCGTGATAGTGATGTCGGTGTCGGTAACGCCGCCGGCCGTCGTGATCTCACTGGCCGCGAACCGCGTGTTGCCGCTCCAGCCGGAGCCGACGGTGACGCGGGTCTGCTCCGCTGTCGTAAAACCGAGAACGCGCTGCGTCAGCGCTCGGGCTTCATCTCTCGTCAGGATGGCCATGGTAGGCTGAGTGTCAGGTTTGAACGTCGCTGCCGTTGATACATCAGGCCGTGCGCCCCGTATTCACGATATTGACGTTCTGGAATCTCGCCGGCGGGCACCCATGACTCACCGAGTTCGACTGCCCCGGCTCGCCCTTGCCATCACCGAAGGATCCGCCGAGCCAGTACGAGCGCTGCCCGCCGATCATGTCCATCGAGTTCCAGAACTCCGGCGTGCGGCTCTGGTACGCCACATCCTTGAGCATGCCGACGATCTTGCCGCCGCGCACCTCGTAGGCGAGCTGGCCCGAGAACTGGAAGTTGTAGCGCTGCTGATCGATCGACCACGACCCGCGATTGCGAATGACGATGCCGCGATCGGTGGCGGCGATGATGTCGTCGATCGTGATGTCGCGCTCGCCCGGCAGGAGCGACACGTTCGGCATCCGCTGGAACTGCACGCTCGACCAGGAATCGGCGAACGAGCAGCCGTGCGAGCGGCGCACGCCGGTGAGATTCGCGATCCACGCGGCCTGGTCGCGGGTCGTCTGGTAGTCCTTGAACAGCCCGCGCTCGATGAGCAGCCACTGTTCCGCGGGCACGCCCTCGTCGTCCCACGCCGTGCGCGAGAGCGACTCGGCCTGCGTGCGATCGGCCTGCACGTTCATGAACTCCGGGCCGTACTTGAGCTTGCCGATCATCGCGTCGGGAGGGGCGATGAAGCTGGTGCCCGCGAAGTTCGCCTCGTAACCCATGGCCCGATCGAGCTCCGTGGGATGCCCGATCGATTCGTGGATGGTGAGCCAGAGGTTCGTCGGATCGAGAATCAGCGCATAGCGACCGACTTCCACCGACTTCGCCGACAGCTTCTGCACCGCGTACGACGCCCACTCTTCGGCGTTCCCGGGCATGTTGAGGCCGGTGATGTACTCCCAGCCGGAGCCACGCGGCGCGATCTCATGCGTGTAGCTCTGGAAATCGCCCGGCGCGACGGCGGTCGCCGTGAACTGCGGTCCCACGCGCACGAACGTCTGCACCGTGTAGGTGCCGTCGGTCGTCGCGAGCGTCTTCTCCTCGCGCAGCAGCGCCATCCCCGAGTTCACGAAGCGCACGCCCTTCGCGCGCAGCGCCGCCTCGTTCGCGGCGAGCAGGAGGGAGACCTTGTCCTCGATCGGTACGTCGACGGGATCCGTCTGTACCGGCGTCCGCCACGTGCCGACGACCGGCTGCACGGGCGCGAGCTCGACCGGACGCTTCTGTGCGCTGCGCCCCGCCCGCGCGATCCGCGCCGCTTCGCGCGCCGCGAGCTGCGCCGCCTCACGGGTCATCTGGCTCGTCGCGGCGAACCCCCACGAGCCGTTCACCAGCGCGCGCACGCCAATGCCGTACGACTCGGAGTCGTTGACGCCGGTGACCTGTCGCTCGCGCGTGGCCACGAACTGGCGCCGGTAGCGCCCCACCCGCGCGTCCGCGTACGACGCCCCCGCATCGCGCGCCGCGTTCAGCGCCTCCATCACGAGATCACGAATACCGGCGTCGCCGGGCAGATTCGCCCGCGACGGCTCGGGCATCACCGGCGCGGGCGCCGTCTCCGGCAACGTACCACCCGGTGCGCACGCCGCCGCCACCGCGGCCGCCGAGGCCGTCTTCAGAAAGTCGCGTCTTGAGGGAGACATGGGGGGAGTCGTGAAGGTTGAGCCTCGGATTGCGGAGTGCGGACTACGGATTGCGTATTCCGCTCCGCAATCCGCAGTCCGCAATCGTCTTCATTCGTACCGTAGCGCCGAAATGGGATCCAGTCTCGCCGCCCGCCGAGCCGGCCACACGCCAAAGACGATGCCGACCGCGGCGGCGAAGAGGAAGGCCAGGCCCACCGACATCATCGAGACGTCGGTGTTCCAGTTCATCGATTCCCGCAACACCGTGGCCGAGCCCACGCCGAGGACCACGCCGAGCAGGCCGCCGAGCAGGCAGAGCACGATCGCTTCGATCAGGAACTGGAGCAGGATGTTGATGCGGGTGGCGCCGAGCGCCTTTCGCACGCCGATCTCGCGCGTGCGCTCGGTGACCGAGACGAGCATGATGTTCATGATCCCGATGCCGCCGACGAGCAGCGACACCGTCGCGATCCCGAGGAGCAGGACGCCGAACACCTTCGTCGTCTCCTCGAACGTCGAGAGGAAATCCGACTGGTTGCGGATCTGAAAATCGTCGTCACGGCCGGGCCGCAGCCGGTGCTCGCGGCGAAGAACCTTCTGAATCTCCGCCATCGCGTTCGGAATCTCCGCCTCGCTCTTCGCGAGCACGTTGATGGCGCGCAGCCAGTTCGATCCGAGCACGCGGAATCGGGCCGTCTGAAGCGGGATCAACACCAGGTCGTCGGGATCCTGGAAGCCGCTGCCCGTTCCCTTGCGAGCCAACACGCCCACGACCTCGAACTGAATTCCACGAATGCGGATGTCTTCACCCACCAGCGCCTCGGCCGACTCCAGTCCGAGGTTCTCGACGACGGTGGGGCCAAGCACCGCGACGCGCTTGCGACCGTCGTCCTCGCTGTTGGTGAACATGCGCCCGGCATCGAGGCGGTACTTCCGCACGTCCGCGTAGTTCGCCGTCGTGCCGACGATCTGGGTATTCGTGTTCTTGTTGACGTACTGCACCTGGAGCTGCCGCGTCATCTCCGGCTGCACCGCCGTGAGCAGCGTCGCACGCTCCGCCAGCGCTTCGGCGTCCTCCATCGTGAGGCGGGCCCGGCTGTCCATGACCACGACGCCGCGGCCGAACTGCTGTCCGGGCATGATGGTCAGCAGGGTGGTACCCAGGGCGCTGATGCGGTCGCGCACCGCCTGCTGGGCCCCGCGGCCGAGCGCGATCATCGCGATCACGGCCGCGACGCCGATGACGATGCCGAGCATCGTCAGGAACGACCGCATCTTGTTCGCCCGCAGCGCACCGAGGGCGACCCGCACGATCTCGCCGATCAGCACGTCACCGCCCTCCGCCGCGCGGCGCCCCTCCCGTCCCGCCGGTGCCGCCACTCTGCTGCCGCTGCATGCCGGGGACGCCACCGCCCGTCATGCCGCGGAAGCGCTCCAGCTGCTGCTGGCGGCGCTGCTGGAGCGCGGCGGCCGTGATGATCGCCACCTGCTCCCCCTCGGTGAGCCCCGAGAGCACCTCGCTGTAATCGTAGTTGGCGATGCCTAACGTCACGAC
>JAICNG010000127.1 GCA_025931335.1 Gemmatimonadaceae bacterium
ACACCGGCGCGCCAGCCGGCCCGTCAGCCTGCTCGCAGACGGGGCTAGTTTTCTCCGGTAGCGACGATGCCCCCACCGGCCTTCCCGGTGGGGGCATCGTCTTTTTCTCGGCCGTGCAGCCGCGCCAATCGAGCCTGTCGCTCCTCTTCGGTGGGCTCCTCGATGCGCGTCGCGATCGTCCACACGTGGGCCGAGGGATCGATGACCCACGCGGTGCGATCGCCCCAGAATTGATCGGTTGCCGGTGCCAGCACCCGGGCGCCCGCGTCGACCGCGCGCTCGACGGTGGCGTCGACATCCTCGACGTACACGAACAACACCACCGCCGAGCTGCCGTCCGGCTTCGGAGCCCGGTTGGCGATGCTCGGCCACTCGCTCTCGATCATGATCATTGCGGGCCCGATGGTGAGCAGCGCGTGCACGATCGCTCCGTCCGGTCCTGGCCGGCGATTCCGCACGTCGGCGCCGAAGGTCCGCGTGATGAAGTCGATCTCCGCGACAGGGTCGCGGCAGACCAGTCGCGGAATCACGACCGATGCGCCTTCGGGCAGCGGCCTGGTCTTGCTCATCGTAGCGATCCTCCTTCGGGCCTCACGGGACCAGCGGTCGCGCGCCCTCGAAATCGTACAGCGTGAGGCGGCGCAGCCGATAGTACGCCAGCCAGTAGCTCCGCAGCGCCTCGACGTAGCTCAAGAGCGCCGCGTCCTTCTCGCTCTGCGCGATGTAGAGGTCGCCGATGTCGATGCGGCCGATGATGTACCGGTTCTTGGCGACGTCGAACCGCCTCGTGGCGACGGTATCGGCCTTGGCCGAGGTCGCCAGCTGACGCCGGGCGAGCGGGAGCTGGAGCGCCGCGAAGCGCGCATCCTGCTCCACGGCCGCCCGCCGGTCCCGCGACAGCGCCGTGACGCGATCCTCCTCGGCACGCGCGGCCTGAATCTGCGCGCGCCGCCCGCCCCACTGCACGAGCGGCATCTCGACCGCGACCGTCAGGCGCTGCTGGTCGAGCAGCGACCGGTAGGCATCGTCGAAGATCGGCGCGGTCTGGTTGTAACCGGCCGTGGCGCTCACCGTCATTCCGAATCCCGTGTTGAGCCGCGCCTCGGAGACTTGACGACGCGCGGTGATCTCGTCGAGCTCGAGACTCCGCATCTGGCTGCGATTGCGAAGCGCCTGCGCCACGGCCACGGCCGTGTCCGGCGCCACGTCGGGCGCGGCGGCCGGCACGACGATCGTGACCTCGGCATCCGCCGGCAGGCTCGTCAGGCGCTTGAGCTCCGCCATCGCGCGGGCGCGCTCCAGTCGCGCTCCGTCGAGACTCGTCCTCGCGCGCAGTACCGCCAGCTCGCTCTGGAGGAGATCGTTCTCGCCGATCTTCCCGACCTCGTAGCGCCCGGTGTTCAGCAGGTGAAGGGTGTCGTTGATCGCCGCGTTCGCGGCGGCGTTCTGAAAGCCCATCTCCGCCGCATGGACATCGAAGAACGCGTTCGCGGTGGCGATCGCCACGTCCTCGCGCGCCTCCAGATACACTTGCTCGGCGAGCTCGGCACGCACGTCCTGCTCGCGATCGTCCCAGCGCAGGATGTTCGACCGGAAGAGCTGCTGGCGAATGCCGAGCACGATCGGCGTCGACTGCCAGAGACGGCTCTCCTGCTCCCCGTAGACATCGAGGCGCGTGAGGCCCGACGACACGAAGATCTCGCCCCCCGTCGGCGTCACCTGCTGCGACAGCGTGAGGTTGAGCGACGACTGCATCTCGCGCTGGCTGACGAACGCGGTGGTCCCGTCGGGACGGAAGACGGGCGTGATGCCGCGGTTGATGCTGGGGACGATGCCCTCGAGCGAGAGCTGCGGCAGCCGCCGCGCGCTGAACGCGCGATCGCGCCATCGCTCGGCCTCACGCGCGCTCGCCGCCGCCTGGGCGGCGAGCCCCTGCCCCTGCGCGAGCGCGATCGCTTCCTGAAGCGTCAGCGTCTGCTGCGCCGCGGCCGCCCCCGCGATCCAGGCGAGGCCGACGACGGCCATCGCGAGCGCGCGCGACATCATTCGTAGCGCAGACAGAGGACGGGATCCTGACGCGCGGCGCGCCACGCGGGCATGATTCCGAACGCGACGCCGACCGCGAACGACACGCCGAACGCGACGAACACGGAGAGCGGCGACACGATGGTACTGATGTCCGCGAGGCGCTCGATCCCGATCGCGAGGGCGAACCCGAGCAGGATGCCCGCCACGCCGCCCGCGACGCTGATGAGTACCGCCTCGCTCAGGAACTGGGTGAGAATGTCGCGCTGGGTCGCCCCCATCGCGCGACGCACGCCGATCTCGCGAATGCGCTCGAGCACCGAGGCGAGCATGATGTTCATGATACCGATGCCGCCGACGATGAGCGAGATCGAGGCGATGGCGCCGAGGACGATGTTGAAGATCGTGCGCGTGCGGCGCTCCTGCTCGAGAAGCAGCTGCGGGATCACGATCTCGAAGTCGACGACCTGGTTGTGGCGTCGCGACAGCATGCGCTGCATCACCTCGGCCACCGCCGGGACGAGGCTCGCTTCACGGACGCGGACGACGATGCGATCGAGCTGGTTGAGGTTCTCGCGCTCGGCCCGCTGCGCCGGATTCTGCTGTTCGTCATCGTTGGAGGGGTCGAACTGCTGCGACGCCTGCTCGATGTCGCGCGACGTCACCTGGGCGCGGTTGCGGTAGCGCAGCAGCATCGTGGACAACGGCACGTACACGTCCATGTTCGCATCGCGGATGCCTAACCGCTGCGACGTCTGCTCGGCCACCTGACGATCCTGAAGCACGCCGACGACGGTGAGCCAGGTGTCGCCGACCTTGATCGGTCGCCCGATCGGCTCCTCGGTGGTGAAGAAGCGCGCGCGCACGCCCTGACCGATGATGCAGACGGGGGCCGCGCCCGTCACCTGCGCGTCGGAGAAGGTGGTCCCTTCGGCGAGGTGCATGTTCAGCATGCGGAAGTAGCTGGTGTCGACGCCCACGAGCTTGCCGGAGCGGCGACGCCCTTCGCGGGTGAGCATGGTCTCGAGCACCACTTCGCCGCTCGCCGCGTCGACGTCGGGGATGACCGCCGCGATGCTGTGGGCATCGGCCATCGTGAGGCCGGGCGTGTACCGCTTCTGCTCCTTCTCGTCCTCTTCCTCCTGCGCGACGCCCTCTCTCTGCTCGACCAGCGGAGAGACGACGATGTTGTTCGTCCCCAGCAGCTGCATCTGCTCGAGGATCTCGCGCTCGGCGCCGCGTCCGATGGCGAGCATGGCGATGACGGAGGCGACGCCGAAGAGGATGCCGAGCGAGGTGAGGAAACCGCGCATGCGGTTGTGCTGCACCGCGTCGAGCGCGATGCGCATGGAGAACGCCGTGTGAGCGACGAGCTCCTTGCGGAGCCGGTCGATCTCCCGCCAACTGATCAACGTCAGGGGGCGCGGGCGACCGGCGCTTCGGAGGGTTTCGATGCCGGCAGCCGCTCGAGCGAGAGGTCGGCGCGATTCTCCGGCGGAGTGAGGAGCACCTCGTCGTCCGCCTCGAGGCCGCGCGCGATCACGATCTCGTTGTCGTTCATCGCGCCCGTCTCGACTTCCTGCTTCACGACGGAGCCGCCGTCGCGCTTGAAGACGAAGGTGACGCTGTCCTCGCTGTTCACGGCCTCGAGGGGCACGGAGAGCTTGTTCGGGATGGACGCGGTGAGGATCTGGTTGGCCGTGGTCATCCCCGGGCGAAGCGTGGTGTCGACGGTGACGATGGTGATCTTCACCTCGAAGACCTTGGCGTCGGCGTTCGGCCGCTGCTCTCCGACGTTGGCGACCGCCTCCACCTTGCCCGTGAGGCGCTTGGAGGGATCGGCGTCGAGCGCGATCTCGGCCGGCTGGCCGACGGCGATCTTGCGGACGTCGATCTCGTTGACGTAGGTGACCGACTCCATCTGCGTGAGGTCGGGGAGCGTGGCGACGGTGGGGTCCCACGCCGAGACCTGCGAGCCCACGACTTTCTTGCGCCCGTTCCACTCCTTGTCGTAGATGACCATTCCCGGCGCGGGCGCCTTGATGGTGAAGCCGTTCATCACGCTCTGGATGATGCCGAGCTGGTTGCGTTGCCGGCCGAGCTCCGAGCCCACCTCGCGCATCTTCGCGATCGCCTGCTGTTTCTTGGTGACGTAATTGACCTTGGCCTGGGCAAACGCGCGCTCGGCCTTCTCGTGCTCGATGTCCGCCTGGCGGCGGATGGAGGGCGCCTCGTACTTCGATTGGTCGCGGGCGATGCGCTTTTCCTCGAGGGCGAGCTCGAGGGTGCGGATCTCCTCGCGCGCGGTGGCGAGGTTGAGCGCGGAGTCGAGCTCGGCCTGGGTGTATTGCGCTTCCGCCTTCTGGAGAGCGAGGGAGACTTCCTGGAACTTGGCGGCGACGGCGGAGCGATCGAGCTCGGCGACGAGGTCCCCTTCCTTTACGACCGTGCCTTCGGGGACGAGCGTGGAGATGCGCGTCTGGTAGACCTGGGCGGCCTGCATGTTGGGCGGGCCCTGGATCTGGACCGCCTTCCGCGCCCGGAGCTCCCCGGTGGTCGTGACGACGACGCGGAACTCACCCGATTTGACCTTGGCGGAGATCGATTCCGTGCTGTCGGCGGCGTCGGCGCCGCCGAAGACCAGCACCAGGGCGACAACGGCGACGATTGCGATCGCCGGGATGAAGACGCGAGGCCGGCGGAGGTGTTCGAGCATCACGACACTCGTCCGGTAGAGAGCCTGGGGAAATGGGGGTCCGGCGCAATATCCCGGGGGGGTTAGCCTAACGCAAGCACCTGCCACGCTTTGCCTGCGGCGACAGGCCAACGTCTCGGTCCCGTGTAAGGATTCGGACAGAATTGGCCGATCCCGGGCCCCGGCGGCGACTCCCGCATTGACAGCGGTCCCGCTCACCGCCCAATCTCGGCGCCACCATCCGATGCCGGACCCATCTGAAGGAGACGCAACGCCATGCGGATTACCTGGTATGCCACGCTCGTCATTGCCGCGGCGGCCGTTCGCGCCGATGCGCAGAGCTCGCCAACCGCCGACACGCTTCGACTCGAGGTCGGATCGAAGCACGTGAACGGAACGGTGTATGCGCCCCACGCGGCGCGCGTGCGGGTACGCGTCGGCGAAGGTGACGGCACCGTGACCGCCGAGTGGACCAACGAGCTGACGCACGGCGACTCGGCGGGGCGGGCCGTGCACCGGTGGGTCACCAGGGGAACGCGCACCGCGCCGACCGGCGCGAAGGTGACGTGGGAGCTACGGCAGACGTATGACGCCGAGACGCTCGCCCCTCTTCGGTACACGGCGACCTCGAGCACCGGCGGCGACACACGCCTGACGATCGACGGCGCTCGCGTGCGCGGATCGCGGCGCGGACCGGGGGACACCGCGGCGACGCCGGTCGATTTGACGCTCGACCGGCCCGGCTTCATCGCCTCGGCCTCCGACCTGATTCCGCTCGCGGCCGGGCTCGCGGAGGGGAAGGTGATGACCGCCCCCGTCTGGGGACCCAACATGTCGGCGTCCGAGATGCGGATCTTCTCCGTGATCGGGAAGGTGCCGGTGGACGTCGAGGGAACCAGGGTGACGGCGTGGAAGATCGACGAGTACCGGCACGCCGACCGCAAGCTGCTCGCGACCTGGTACATGACCGAGGGCTCGCCGTACATGGTGTACGGTGAGGTCGTGCTCCCCACCGGCCGGGTGCAGCGCATGACGGAGGTCGAGATCCCGATGTCGTCGCCGCGTTAGGCAAGCGGCGCCGGGGCCCGGCGGGACGCGTCCGCCCGTGATACCTTGACATTCGACAACAGGCGCCGTATTGTCGAATGACAAGGCATCCCACCGGAGCGACCCGATGGCACCGCGCGCCGATCTTCTCCAGGGCACCCTCGACCTCCTCATCCTGAAGGCCCTCCTCCTCGGCCCCCTGCATGGCTGGGGAATCTCCAAGCGCCTGCGACAGATCTCCGGCGACGTCCTCGAGGTGGGCCAGGGCTCGCTCTACCCCGCCCTCTATCGCCTCGAGGACCGCGGGTGGGTGAGCGCCGAGTGGGGCACGAGCGATGAGGGACGTCGCGCGAAGGTCTACACCCTCACTGCCGATGGGCGCCGCCAGCTCGCGGTGGAGCGATCGTACTGGCGCCGATTCTCCGCGGCGGTCGACGAAGTCCTGAGCGCGACCTAGGCGCGGTCCATGAACTGGTCGCGGCGCCTGGCGCGCCGGATTCAGGCGCTGGTGCGGCGCGACGCGATCGACCGCGACGTGGATGAGGAGATGCGGCTCCACGTCGCGCTCGAGGCGGAGGAGATCGCCCGGCGGGAGGGCGTGCCGCCTGACGAGGCGCGGCGTCGTGCCCTCGTCGCTTTCGGCGGCCTCACGCGCTTTCAGGAAGAGCACCGGGACGTGCGCGGCGTTCGATGGCTCGAGCAGACGATGCGCGAGCTGCGGCAGGCGACGCGCAGCCTGCTCCGCAGCCCCGGCTTCACCCTCTCGGCGGTGGGCGTGCTCGCGCTCGGCATCGGGTCGACGACGGCGGTGTTCAGCGCGGTGAATGCGGTGCTTCGGAATCCCAACCACGATGACCTCGCCGTCATTTTCTTCCGCGGATTCCCTTCCCTCTCGACGGCGGACTATCGCGGCATCGAGGAGCAGCAGCGGAGCTTCTCAGCGGTCGGCGCGATGCGCGGCGGGGAGGCAGCCTTCCGCGCCACCGGCGAGCCGGAGCGCGTTCGCGTCGCGCGCGTGACGTCCGGGTTCTTCCGCGTGCTCGGGGTGATCCCGGCCGCGGGGCGATTGATCGAACAGCGCGATGAGCCTGTCGGCGCCGATCGAATTGTCGTCCTGAGTCACGCGCTCGCGTCGCGCGCGCTCGGCGGCCCGGCGGCCGCGGTCGGCCAGCGCGTGACGCTCGATGGCTTTTCGCACACCGTCGTGGGCGTGTTGCCCCCGAGCAGCGAGCTGCTCACCACCCGCGCCGATGCGTGGCCCGCGTTGCAGCTGGCCGCGCCGACGCGGCGTGGACCGTTCGGCATGCTGGTGGTGGCGCGCCTCACGACGGGCACGACCTTCGAGTCGGCGACGCGCGACGTGGTGGGGATCAGCGAGCGCGTCGCCGCGCAGTGGACGCCCAGCTGGACGGACCGGACGGCGCGATTCGAGGCGGTCCCCATTCGTACCGCCGCGCTCGCGACCTCGTCGCGCATGCTGCGGATCTTCGGCGCGGCGGTGGGGCTCGTGCTGCTGATTGGCGTCGCCAACGTGGCGAGCCTCATGCTCGTCCGCGCGATCGGCCGCTCGCGCGAGGTCTCGCTGCGGGCGGTCCTCGGCGCGAGCCGCATGCAGCTGGTGCGGATGTTCGTGGCGGAGAGCGCGCTTTTGTGCGCGGCGGGCGCGGCCGCCGGCATCCTCGTGGGCTGGCTGGGCCTTCGCGCGCTGATCGCGCTCGGCCCGCCAATGCCCGGGCTCACCGCGGGGAGCCTGGACGACCGCGCGGTGCTGTTCGCCATCGCGCTCGCCGTTACCGCCGGTCTCATCGTCGCGACGTATCCGGCGGTGATGCTGCTGCGAAAGGGGCACGTGGGGCTCTCGGTGGGCGATCGCGCAATTGGGGGCGGGCGCGGGACGCGCGCGCTGCGCAGCGCGTTCGTCGTCGCCCAGTTCGCGCTGGCGCTGCCGCTGCTCGCCGTGTCCGGGCTGCTGCTGTTGAGCTTCGTGCGAATGCAGCGCGTGGATCCCGGATTCGAGCCGAGCAACGTGCTGACGGTGCGCGTCTCCCTCCCGACTGGACAGTACGGGGACAGCGCGGCGATCGCGGCCTACTGGGCGCGTGCGCTGCCGCGCATCGGCCAGCTCGGTGCGGTGCGGGAATTCGGGGTGGGCTCGTCGATGCCGCCCGACGACTTCGGCTCGAGCAACGACAACTTCAATCTCATCGACCGGCCGGTGCCGCCGGGGACGCCCGAGCCTAACGGGCCGTGGCCGAGCGTCGATGCGGGCTACTTCGCGGCGCTGGGGGTGCGGCTGCTCGAGGGGCGCATGTTCACGCCGGCCGACACCGGACCGGGGCCGGCGGTGCTGGTGAGCCGCTCGTGGGTTCGGAAGCACTACCCGCGCGAAAGCGCGCTCGGGAAGACGATGGTGCGCGGGGGCTGTCTCGAGTGCGTGCCGTCGACGATCGTGGGCGTGGTCGATGACGTGCGCTACTCCGGGCTCGCCGGGCCGCTGGACGCGATGTACTCGCCGGTGACCGAGAACTGGCCGCGTACGGCGTTCCTGTACATCCGGACGGCAACGTCGCCTAGCGAGCTGATCGCGCCGGTGCGTGACGCGCTGCGCTCGGTGGACCCGACGGTGCCGATCGACGACGTGGCGTCGATGGAGGAGCGT
>JAICNG010000025.1 GCA_025931335.1 Gemmatimonadaceae bacterium
CGCCTTCGCGGGGATGCACCCGATGACGACGCACGTGCCGCCCAGCTTCTCCTTCTCGAAGACCGCGACACTGAGCCCGAGCTGCGCGCAACGGATGGCGCCGACGTAGCCCGCCGGGCCGCCGCCGATGAAGATTACGTCAAACGAGGCCATGGATTCTGTCAGAGAGTGTTGGTTGTCGATTGCGGACTGCGGATTGCGGATTGACGTGGGTTGCGACCGGCTCTTCTCCGCAGTCCGCAGTCCGCACTCCGCAATCGCCGTTCAGAACACCAGCATGAGCGGATTCTCGAGCATGCGACGCAGCGTCTGGAGGAAGCGCGCGCCGGTCGCGCCGTCGACCACGCGGTGGTCGCAGCTCATCGTCACCCGCATGCGTTGCCGAGGCACGATGGCACCATCGACGACCACCGGGTTTTGCTCGACGGCGCCGATCGCGAGAATCCCGGTCTCGGGCGGATTGATGATCGCCGTGAAGTGCTCGATCCCGAACATGCCGAGGTTGGACACCGAGAATGTCGCCCCCATGTATTCGTCGGGTTTGAGGCGGCGCTCCCGCGCCCGCTTCGCGAGCTCGCGCGCCTCGCGAGAGATTTCGCTCATGCGCTTGCGGTCGGCGTCGAACACGACCGGCGTGATGAGGCCGTCCTCGACCGCGACCGCCATCCCGAGGTGGACGCGATTGAACTGCCGAATGCGGTCGCCCAGCCAGTGCGCGTTGACTTCGGGGTGCAGCGCGAGCGCGGTCGCGACCGCCTTCATCACGATGTCGTTCACCGACACCTTGAACTCATCGCCCATCGCGACCATTGCCGCGCGCATCTCGGCCACGCGCTCCATGTCGAACTCGGCGGTGAGGTAGAACGTCGGGATCGGCCCAATGGACTCGGAGAGCCGTCGCGCGATCGTCTTCCGCATCTGCGTGAGCGCGATGTCGGTGAAGTCTCCGTCGCGCGTGGGAGCGGCCGCCGGAGCGCCGGCGGCGGCCTGCGCGCCAGAGCCACTGGCGATGGCCGCCTCGATGTCTCGCTTGATGATTCGGCCGCCGGGACCCGTGCCACGCACGCCCTGAAGGTCCAGACCGCTCTCGCGGGCGAGCCGCCGTGCCAGCGGGGATGTGCGCGCACGACCTTCACCGTTCCCGCCGTCGCGCGCCTGTTCGGTGGCGGGCGCCGGACTTGGCGGCGCCTGACCCTTCGGCGCGGCGGTCCCCATGCGGAAGGCGGGGACTTTCTGCTGCGGCGGTGCCGCCGCCTCGCCCTGTGCCTGTGCAGCCGACCGGGGAGCCGACGACGCACCTGCGCTTTCCTGCGTCTTCGCGACGACGTCCTCGGCGGGCTTCGCCTCTGCGGCCGGCGGCGCCGATGCACCGCCCAGGAGCGCGTCGATGTTCTCGTCAGGCGCCGCGATGACGGCGACCAGCTGTCCAACCGGTGCGGTCGCGCCCTCGCCCAGCAGTCGCTTGCGCAGCACCCCTTCTCCCCGCGCGACAAGCTCCATCACCGCCTTGTCCGTCTCCACCTCGGCCAGTGTTTCGCCCGAGGCGATCTTGTCGCCTTCGTTCTTCAGCCACTTCACCAGGCGCCCTTCCTCCATCGTTGGGGAGAGGGCTTCCATTACGACCTTGGTTGCCATTGAACGTTAGGTATGGAGAACGAGCAACGAGAAACGAGGAGTGAGGAATCCAAGCGACTTCCTCAGTCCTCAGTCCTTGTTCCTCAGGTGTCCAGGTAGAGTACCTTTTTCGCCGCCGCGACCGTCTTCTTCGCGTCCGGCTTCGCGGCCCGCTCGAGATTCTTCGCATACGGCATCGGCACATCCTCCTGGTGCACGCGGAGGACGGGCGCATCGAGATCGTCGAAGCACTCGCGCTGCACGAAGTCGGCGACGTGCGCCCCCACGCCGGCCACTGCCCACCCCTCTTCGACCACCACTGCCCGGTTCGTCTTGCTCACCGACGCCGCGATCGCCTCCACGTCCATCGGACGCAACGTTCGCAGGTCGACGATCTCCGCCGAGATGTTCTCCTTGGCGAGCTGCTCGGCGGCCTGCTGCGCGACGAGCACCATCTTCCCCCAGGTGATCAGCGAGACGTCGGACCCCTCGCGCTTGACCTCCGCCTTCCCCAGCGGCACCAGCACTTCCTCGCTGTCGGGCACGTCGCCCTTCGTGTTGTACAGCATCTCCCCCTCGAGCACGATCACCGGGTTGTCATCGCGGATCGCGCTCTTCAGCAGCCCCTTCGCATCGTACGGCGTTCCGGGGGCGACGACCTTGAGCCCGGGGATGTGCGCGAGCCACGACTCCCACGCTTGAGAGTGTTGTGCCGAGAGCTGGAGCGCCGCGCCGTTCGGCCCACGGAAGACCATCGCCATGGGATACTGTCCACCCGACATGTAGAGCATCTTCGCCGCCGAATTCACGACCTGGTCGAGCGCGAGCAGCGCGAAATTCCAGGTCATGAATTCGATGATCGGCCGCAGCCCCACCATCGCCGCGCCGACGCCGACGCCTGCGAAGCCGAGCTCGGTGATGGGGGTATCCACGACCCGCATCTCGCCGAACTCCTGCAGCATTCCCTTCGACACCTTGTAGGCGCCCTGGTAGACGCCCACTTCCTCGCCCATGAGGAAGACGCGATCATCCCGCTGCATCTCCTCGCGGAGTGCGTGGTTCAGCGCGTCCCGGTACGTGATGGTCGGCATGATCGTTAGGTCAGGAGGTCGTGTCGACGAGCAGGTCCTCATACAGCGCTTCGATCGGCGGCTCCGGGCTCGCGTCGGCGAAATCCCACGCGTCCTGAACCACCGCCTTCACCTCGTCGTCGAGCTTCGACGTGTCGGCCTCGGTCCACCCATCGCCCTGCTCCATCATCAAGCGCAGGACGACGATGGGATCGCGCTTCATGTGCTCCTCGAGCTCCTCCTTCGTGCGGTACGTCCCACTCACCGCATCCGACATGGAGTGCCCCATGAAGCGGTAGGTTCGCACTTCGAGCAGCGTCGGAATGGAGTCGCTGCGCGCTCGCTGGAGCGCGCGCATCGTGGCCGCACGCACGGCGAGCACGTCCTGGCCATCCACCACCTCGTTCGGCATGTCGTACGAGCACGCACGCTCGGCGATGTCGTTGATGGCCGACGCGCGCTCGAGCGCCGTCCCCATGCCATAGCGGTTGTTCTCGATGAGGTAGATCACCGGCAGCTTCCACAGCGCGGCCATGTTCAGCGCCTCGTGGAAGGCGCCGTTGTTGACCGCGGCCTCCCCGAAGAAGCAAACGCACACCTGATCGCCGCCGCGGTACTTGATGGCGAAGCCGACGCCGGTCGCGATCGGGAGGTGCGCGCCGACGATCCCGTGACCCCCAAGGAAGTTGAGGTTGCGGTCGAAGAGATGCATCGAGCCGCCCTTGCCCTTGGAGCATCCGTCGACGCGGCCGAACAGCTCGGCCATCACCGCGCGCGGAGCCATGCCGCGGGCGATCGCCTGTCCGTGCTCCCGGTAGCTGGTGATCACGTAGTCATCGTCGCGAAGCGTCGAGATCGCGCCGACGCCCACCCCTTCCTGCCCGATGTACAGGTGACAGAAGCCCCCGATCTTCCCGATCGCGTAGGCCTCGGCGCAGCGCTCCTCGAACCGCCGGATGAGAAGCATCTGCCGGAGCAGGTCGCGGCGGAGTGCCGCATCGCCCCGCGCGGCCGTCTCGACCGACCCGGTCGCGCCGTTTTGGTCGCTCGCTTTCTTCTCTGCCATGTCCGTCGTCGTGGAATTCGATGCACCGCCGTCACCCGCGGTGCGCGCCGGAGATCGCCGGCGCGAGCGACTCACGTCTCTCATGGGGTCACCAGATTCGCGGCCTGCACCTGCTCCCAGGCGTGGTAGCTGGATCGAACGAGGGGTCCTGACTCGACGTGCTTGAAGCCCATCGCGAGCCCTTCACGGCGAAGGAGCGCGAACTCCTCCGGCGTGACGTACCGGTCGAGGGGGATGTGGTCGGCCGAGGGTCGCAAGTACTGTCCGAGCGTGAGAATGTCGACGTCCACGTTTCGGAGGTCGCGCATGGTGTGGAGCACTTCCTCGATCGTTTCCCCCATGCCGAGGATCATCCCCGTCTTCGTGGGAATGTCCGGAGCGTACGACTTCACGTAGCGAAAAATCCCGAGCACGCGCTCGTAGCGACCACCGGGGCGGCAGCGCTTGTAGAGGCGCGGCACCGTCTCGGTGTTGTGGTTGTAGATCTCGGGCCGCGCGTCGAGCACGGCGCGAATGCTCGCCTCGTTCCCCTGGAAGTCGGGCACGAGGACTTCCACGGAACAGCCCGGGACGCGCTCGTGGATTTGCCGGATGGTCTCGGCGAAGATGTATGCGCCGAAGTCGGGAAGGTCGTCTCGATCGACCGACGTGATCACGGCGTGCCGGAGCTGCATCTCGGCGATCGCCTGCGCGACGCGCGAGGGCTCCTCGATGTCGTACTTCGGAGGCCGTCCGTGCGCGACCGCACAATACGCGCAATTGCGCGTGCACACGTCTCCCAGGACCATGAACGTGGCGGTGCCGTGCTCCCAGCACTCACCGACGTTGGGGCAATGCGCCTCCTCGCACACGGTGTGGAGGTCGAGCTCTCGCATCAGGTGCTTGAGACGCGAGTAGCTCGGTCCGCCCGGCGCGCGCACCTTGAGCCATGGCGGTTTCCGGTCGGGGAGGGGCGCCGCGCGTCGCCGGCCCAGAATCTGGTAGAGGGTATCCGCCAAAATCGTCCGGGGTGGAGGGTCTCGAAAGCGGAAACGCGGGGTCGCGGGGTCGGTTTCCCGTGTTCAGGCCGACGAACGGTTAAGCTATCCCGTTGCGGCTGGCTTCGGTAGCAGTTGCTAACCTTTGGACGTCACAATAGACGGTTAAGTGGGCTCGAGGTGCAGCCGCGGCGCTGGCCGCGAGGCTGCGCGAGCGGCACCGCCTGTGCCGGCCGACCCGCGGCACGTCGAATTCCGGGCCTAACGACTCGGGCCGAACCGCGCCGGCGTGTACGGCGCGACGTCGACCGCCGGTTCGCCACCGAGGAGCCCGGCGACTACCTGGGCGGTAAGCGGGGCAAGAAGGACCCCGTTCTTCGAGTGGCCGCATGCGTACACCAGGCCGACGTAGTCGGGGTCCGGGCCAACGATCGGAAGCAGGTCCGGGGTCATTGGTCTCAGGCCAGCCCAGTGTTCCAGCGGAGCGCGGCCAGCCAAAGCCGGCGAGAGCCCGACCGCCGCGTCGCGGAGGATCGTGGCCCCTTCGGCGGTGGTGCCTCCGTCGAAGCCCACGTCCTCCATCGTGCTGCCGGCCAGCGTGCGGTTGCCGCGTGGGACGAGGTACCCGTGAGGTCCCATCGCGACGTGGGCAAGCCCCGCGCTCTCGAACGCCAGCATCTGTCCGCGCGTGGGTGTCACGGGGAGCGGGCGCGGGAGTCCCGCGAGGCCTCCCGCCCACGCTCCCGCCGCGATGATCACCCAGGCAGCCTCGGCGCGCTCCCCGTTCTCGAGCTCCACCGTGATCGACCTCCGTTCTGGTCGGACTCGCACGACCCGCCCGTCGGCCAACGACATGCGGCTCTCCCGTTCGGCGTCGACTCGCACGGCCTCCAACAACGCCCGAGCGTCGACCGCCCCGTCGTCGGGATGGAAGGCCGCGCCCGCCGCCGGCGCAAGCGCCGGCTCGAGTCGCCGAAGCTCGCGGTCGTCAATCCACTCTGCCTGGGCATCAAGGCTCGCCTGCAGGGCGTGGGCGTCCGCGTCGTCCAGCGCGACCTCCAGCACCCCCGCCCGGTCAAGAGGAACGTCTACTCCCGTGCGTTCGGCGAGGGACCGCACGTAGTCCGGGTAGAGATCGCGAGCACGAATGGCAAGTGCGCGCGCCGCCGCCGATGAATGTCCGACGCTCGGTGCGAGAATCCCCGCGGATGCGGCCGACGCCGCGCCAGCGTGTCGAGCCGATATCACGCGGACGCGAAGCCCCGCACGTGCGACCTCCGTCGCGCACGCCAGCCCGATGAGACCGCCGCCCACGACCAGGACGTCGGCCTGAAACACGCCACGTGCCTCCCGCGTAGTGCTCACAGCAACCGCCTGGAGCTTACACCGATGCTTCGCACCATTTTCACGATCGGCGCGCTGGCCGTGCTGGGGCTGTTTCTCCTCAGCTTCGTGTTCGGCATTCTCAAGGGGCTGATCGGTCTCGCGCTCTTCCTGCTTGGCCTCGCGATCCGCATTGCGATCGTCGGGTTGATTGTCTATCTCGTCATTCGCATCGTCAGCCCGGAGACGGCGCGACGGCTGCGGGAGCGCTGGAGCGGCCCCACGGCGTAAGCGGCTGGCGGTTCGAAGACAATGCGCGATGCGGGTGAAGATCCCTCTGGGATCTTCGCCCGCATCGTTTTGCGTTCTATTTCCTCAGCATCTCGAGCGCGCGTCGACCAGGATCCCATGGACCGGGCGCGGTCACCCGCGACCCGACCCCGCGCCCGTGGCCTCTGGCCCCTGGCCCAGCTTCTCGAGGACGGCCCACGCCAGCAACGGCACCATGATCTCGTGATGTCCGGTGATCTCGTAGCCCACGCCACCCTCGAGCGTCGGGCGTTGCACCACGTTCACCCGCGGACGGTAGTGCCGCAGCATGTCGAAATCGCAGGTCGTGAAATGCGTCGGCCGGCCGCTCTCGAGATTTCGCGCGATCGTCAGCGCTTTCAGGAACACCTCCGGGAGGATCACCGCACTGCCCACGTTGAGCGCGACGCCTCCCTCATGCAGCGCCGGCAGCGCCGCCGCGAGTCGGCGGAAGTCACGGTGGCTGGTGTCGCCGATCGCGGCGCCATCAGCCGCTGGATGCTGATGGATGATCTCGGCGCCGATGGCCGCGTGGACCGTCGCCGGAATGCCGAGCTCGTGCGCGCCGACCATCAGCGAAAGCTCGGGGTGGGCGAGATCGGCGCGTGAGGCGAGCGCGCTCGCGAGCGCCTCTCCCATGCCCCACCCGCGGCGGTGTCCGTTCGTGATCGCCTCGTTCATCCCGCGGCCGGTCTCTTCCGCCATCCCGAAGGTGCCGTCGCGCAAACCGGCGGCGACGTCCTCCGACGTGCCGCCCCAACGCGCGACTTCATAATCGTGGATGGCCGCCGAGCCATTGAGTGCGAGGTGCGTGATCACACGCTGGCGCATCAGCTCGAGCAGCACGGGCGCGATACCGGTCTTCACGACATGACCGCCGGCCATCACGATCACCGCGCGCCGTCGTGCCGCGCGGACGATCGCATCGACGACGCGATTGAAGTCGCGGGCCGCGAGGACGTCGGGAAGCGAACGCAAGAACGCGCCGAATGAGCGATCCGCGCCTGGGGGCGCGGCGAACTCTTCGGCGCGTACCTTGTTCGGTCGGTGCGCGATGGGAACGGTGCGGACCCGCGAAAGGTCCGCCTCGGGGATCACTTCGCCGCGGTCGCCGTCCCTTCGGTGTACGATTTCAGGTACAGGTTGAGGGTCCCGAACGACAGGTTCGACTTCATCTGCAGCATGATACGCCGGTCGTCATCGGACAACCAGATCTCCGCGCGGCCGTTCTCGGAGAAAATGCCCTTCGACTTGATGATGGGCTGGATGACGATCGCATCGAACCGGCCGGCTGGAACCTTCACCGACTCCTTTCGCAGCACGCGCACGCGCACCGGGTTGCGATCGGGCTTGAAATAGCGCGGGAAGTCGTACGTCTGACCGACCGACAGCGGCACGGTGCGAATGAAGTACAGGAACGATCCGTCGTCGAGCGGATCGCGCGCGGTCGGCTGTTCGTCTCCCTCGTTCTCGGTATAGACCATTCGGTCCGGGAAAATCTCGTAGCGGCGCTCGCGATCGCGTCTCCCTTCCTGGAGGTCCTGCACGTGCCGGAGCGACGCGAAGTTCTCCATGTCGATCCAGCTTTCGAGCCGGTCGTTCACCTTGTAGAAGAACGTCCCGCCCTTCACGGTGAACGCGGTGTGCCACGCTTGCCGTCCGCGGACGGTTTCGGTGCCCACGACTTCCATGCGTCCGCTGCCCACCTTGAGCACGCCGAACTTGACGTCGTACTCCAGGCGCTCGCCGACGGAGAAGGGAACTGGAACCTGTTGTGCCGGCTCCGCGACCGTCGTGAGTGCGACGACGATCGCGAGCACGTCAGCCAGGAGAGGTGTGGTCATGTCGATGTCGGTGCGGTTCGCCGGGCCCGAGCGGCCCGTCCGAAACGGTAAAGATCCATTGCGCCGGCAAGAGGCCGAACTCGGGTCGCACGCGGGCGGAGGTCATACCGAGGCTCCAGCGGCACCACTTCGATTCGTCGCGCGAATCGCGCCGCTTTCGCCAGCAGCTCCACGTTCGCGGCCCACCCGTTTGCCTTGAGAAGGCGGGCCTCCCCGTTCTCCTTGAGCAGATCGCGGACCACCGCGATCCGTATTAACCGATACGAGCCAAGAGGGTCCTTTACCCCCGGCACACGCACGAAGGGCCGAAGCACCCATTGCCCCAGGCGGCGAAGGCGCCTCACGGGGACTGGCGCTCCCGCCGCCGGTGCGGCCTGCTCCGCGACGACCAGATCGGCGCCGCCTTCGTGCCGCTTGATCAGCTCCGGCAAATGCTCCGGTTGATCGGTGAAGTCCGCCTGCATCAGGATCACCGCGTCGCGTCGAGGATAGCGCGTGCGCTGCGCCGCGGCGCGCAGCAGCGTTTCGATCGCCGCCGCGTAGCCGCGCCGCTCCTCGTGTCGTAACACGCTGAGCGGAAGCACCTCACGATACGGCTCGAGGGTCTCGGCCGTGCCGTCAGTGCTCCCGTCATCGAGGACGAGAATCTCGTACTCGCGCGGGTACCGCTCGAAAACCTTCCGAATGCGCCACAGGAGCAGTCCGATCGTCGGCGCTTCGTCGTAGGCCGGAATGCAGAGATAGAGCATGTGGTGTTGGATGATACCTCGCGAGTCGCGTTGCGTTCCTGCGCGCTCGCCGGTTTTGCCGACCAGAAACCTGACGCCCTTCGAACCAGTTGGCAAACCAACCACGCTTGCCCGCTCCTGGGACTGCGGTTAGCCTCCGACGTGTTCCCCTCGCGAACCTTCTCTGGAGATCACATGCGCCGCCTTGCGACGCTGATGTGCCTTGCCGTGGCCGGATGCGCCCAGGCGCCGGCCATTGAACCGATGCCCGGCCCGGCGACCACGGCCACGGCGGCCGCGCCACGTCCTGCCGTGGTCGCCGCGATCGACGCGTCGGCGCTGCGCGCGGACCTCTCGCTCTTCGCCTCCGACGCGTTTCAGGGGCGACTTGCCGGCACACCGTCGGCGCGGCGCGCCGCCGAGTTCATCGCCGAGCGCCTAACGTCGATGGGACTCGAGCCGGCCGGCGACAGCGGGTTCTTCCAGCGCGTTCCGCTCTCCCGGCAGGTGTTCGCGCCCACGACGAAATTCCTCGTCACCTCGCGCGGCCGCGCGACCGAGCTCGAGCTCGGTGAGGACATCGTCCCGCTGCTGCGTCTGGGTGAGGGCGTGCCGCTGCCGAAGTTGTCCGCGGACGGCGAGATCGTATTCGCCGGCTACGCGATGACGTCGCCGCAGCTCGGCCGCGATGATCTGAAGCTCGACCTCGAGGGGAAGGTGGTCGTCTTCGTTGGTGGCGCACCACCGAACGCCGATTCGGCGACGCGTGCTCGACTCGAGGCGCCGGAACAGCTTGGCCAGCGCATGGGCGCGATTCTCATGCGCGGCCCGGCGGCGATCGTCATCGTTGCCGCGGGGAAGCTCGAGGATGACTTCACCGCCCTCGCGGGAGAGGTGCTGCACGGCTCGCTGGAGCTCGGCGCGACCGAAGAGGAGCCGGAGCGGGTGTTGCCGATGGTGATGTTCGCGCGCCCGCGCGCCGGCTCGCCGCTCCTTCCTGCGCGATGGCCCGCCGACGACAAGCCACAGGCGCTCGGTCGCCACTTGACGGCGAAGATCACGCTCGGGTGCGCGCAGGCGGCCAGCTACAATGTGGTCGCGACGCTACGCGGCAGCGATCCCGCCCTCGCGCACAGTTACGTGGCGCTTGGTGCCCACCTCGATCATATCGGTGTGCAGCGGACGACGGGTCCCGACAGCATTGCCAATGGCGCCGACGACGACGGCTCCGGATCGATGGGATTGCTGGCGGTTGCCCGCGCGCTCGCCGCATCGCCCGAGCGCCCGCGGCGCTCGCTGCTCTTCGTCTGGCACACTGGCGAGGAAGCGGGGATGCTTGGCTCGGAGTGGTTCGTCACCCACCCGACCGTCCCGCTCGATTCGATCGTCGCCCAGCTCAACGCCGACATGATCGGCCGGAACGCGCCGGACTCGCTCATGCTCGTCGGACCGCGGGCCGCACCCAACGGGCAGAGTCGCGTGCTCGGCGCGGTGGTGGATTCCGTGAACGCGGCACTCGCGCGTCCGTTCACGATCAATCGCGAATGGGACTCTCCGGATCACCCCGAGCAGATCTATCTGCGCAGCGACCATTACAGCTACGCGAAGCGCGGAATCCCGATCGTGTTTTACACGACGGGACTGCATGAGGATTACCACAAGGTGAGCGACGAGGTGTCGAAGATCGATTTCGACAAGCTGTCGCGGGTGTCGGAGCTCATCATGCGATCGGCGTTGGCGGTCGCGAATCGCAGCGACCGACCGCGCGCGACTCGCTGAGGTGGTCCGTCGGATGGTGAAAACGCGCGCGCTCCTGGGCGCGCGCGTTTTCGTTAGCAGCCCCTGCACGAGACTGCCAACGCGCGCGTTTTACCCGGAGTGCCCGCGATCGTCACACGAAGAGACCCCGTCGTGCGCACCCCCCTGGCACGTTCGGTGTACCAGGGGGGACAGCACGAGGAACCCGCTTCAGCTGGGGGCGTCATGATCCTCGCGAACGTTCGCGAATCTCTCACGCGTGATGATGCGCAGCTGGCGGTGCATCTCCTGGCGCGCACCGGAGTCGGTCGTCCTGACGACGCCGAGGCGCTGCTGCGGGACGAGGGGATCGATGCCGTGCTCGACGACCCTCGTCTCCTCGGCGCCCTGGTGCAGCACCCGCTCGGTGCGCGCGCCTCGGCGCCGCTGTTCTGCTATGTCGTCGTGCGGCACGCGCTGCGCGGCGTGGGCGAGGACGACCGAACGCTGGCCGACTACGTCGCGGCGATCGTCGTGCATTTTGGCCTGAAGGATCGGGCCTCGCGGGTGGGGGCGAGTGACGACGAGCAATACGATACGCTGGCGGCGCTCCTCGAAGACGCCGAGCGCTCGGAGCCGCAGCGTGCGTTCCTCGTCCGCGCGCACCTCGGGAATTACGCGCTGTGGCTGAGCGGGCTGTTCCCCGACTACATCGAGCACCGGAAGTGGCGGCGCGGCGGTCCGGATCTGGACTATTACGCCGAGATGGGACGTCGCGGGTTTCGACTCGCCGCGGATCACCGGCTCGCCCACCATTACGGGCTGTCGCAGCTCTATCTCGTGGCCGCGGACCGGTTCGAGCGCCTCCGCGTGGCACTGAATCAGGTGAGCGACACCCTGCTGTTCCCCGACGTGCACACACCGGATCGGCTGATGCGGCAGGTCCGCGACGAAGCACGCTGGCGGCTGCTGAGTTAGGCACGGCGCACGCCCGCGGGAGCGCTTGCGCACGGACGCTCTGCGAGTAATCTACACGGGCGGACCATTCGACCCGAGGGCGTCATGCCGAGCTACGATTATCAATGCCGGAAGTGCGGCCAGCACTTCACCACCCGCGAGAAGATCGCCGAGCACAATGCCGGCACCGCGACCTGCCCCCAGTGCAAGTCCCGGGAGGTCGATCGCGTGATGTCGAGCTTCTACGCGAAAACCCCTCGCAAATCGTGACGTCGCGCCCTCCGTCCCTCGCGCCGCGATGTTCGAGCGGCTGAAAGAGACGCTGCGCGACGCCCTGAGCCGCGCGTCCTCTCCGCAGGGGCGCGCGGCTCTCGCACAAATGCGCGACGCCCTGGTGCAGGCGCGGGTGGGCCTCGCCGACTTGCGTGCCGGGGTGGACCGCACGCGCACGCGTCTCGACGCCGAACGGGCCGAGCTCGAGACCGTGCGGCGGCGCGGGAAGCTCGCCGCCGACATCGATGACCGGGAAACGGTACGCATCGCCGAGCAATACGACCGGAAGCACAGTGAGCGCATCGCCGTGCTCGAGAAGAAGCTCGTCGCGCAGCAGGAGGAGCTCGCGCTCGCCGAGCACGAGATCGACGAGATGACGGCGCAGCTACGTGCGGCGTACGTCGGCGTCGTGCCGCCCGAAGCCGCCCCGCCCCCCACGATGCCGGATCCGCTCGAGACGGCGCGCGCCGAGACCGACGCCCTGCGGCGCGACATCGATCGGGCCGCGCGGGACGCGGCGGCCCAGCGGCATCTCGACGAGCTCAAGCGACGCATGGGGAAATAGGAGTGCGGGTCGCTCGGTGGGGCTGGGCCGCGCTCGTCGCCGTCGTCGTCGCGCGCGCCGGGGCGCAATCACAGCGGTGCAACGGCGAGATCATCTCGGATGTCTCCATCGTCACCCACGGCCCGTACGAGGCGCTGGGCACGCGGTGGTGGGAAGCCCCCCTTCGGTTCGCCAGCGACCTGCACGTGACGACCGATCCGGGGGTCGTGCGCCGCTTCCTCATCGTGAAGGAGGGGCGGCCCTGCATCGAGCTGGAACGCGCGGAATCGGAGCGTATCCTCCGCACCCAGCCGTTTCTGGCTGACGCGAGCATCGCGGTCATCGCTGACACGGCGGGAACGGTTACGCTCCTCGTCGAGACGCGCGATGAGCTCACGCCCGTGCTCGGCGTATCGACGTCGGGCGCGCGGATCACCGCGCTCAAGATCGGCGAAGGGAACCTCGCGGGGAGCGGCACCTACCTCGCGGGTGAATGGCGGGACGGCACGTCACGGGACACGTACGCGATTCACGGAGTCGACCACCAGTTTCTCGGACGCCATTACGTTCTCGCGGCCTCGTACGGGCGTCGCGACCACGGCATGGCCGATTGGGTCGCCGACCTCTCGCACCCGTTCTTCACCGATCAGCAGCGCTTCGCGTGGCGGGCGTCGGCGGGTGGCAGTCGCGAGCTGTTCGAGTTCCGCCGGACGGACGCCGAGCGTGTGCCCTTCGCGTTCGAGCGGAACTTCCTGGGTCTGGGTGCGGTGGTGCGCATCGGGGTGCCAGGGCGCCTGAGCCTGTTCGGTGTCTCGTTCTCGCAGGAGGAGGACATCCCGTTCCTGCCGCCCACGGCGATTCAGGGCGTGCCGTACGACTCGCTGCTCACCCGCCACGCCGCGCGGCGCAATGCCCGTATCAACGCCCTCTGGGGCCTTCGCAACGTGCGGTTCCGCCGCGTCGAGCGCTTCGAGGGGCTGACCGCCACGCAGGACATCCGGCTTGGATTCCAGCTGGGCACGTTGATCGGGCGCAGTCTGTCCATTCTCCACACCACCGACGATGACTACCTGCTCGCCGCGGATCTGTACGGCGCAATCGGGGGCGAGAGCGGGATGGTGACGGTCAGCGCGCGCGGAGAGGGGCGGCAGAACTACGACACGAACCGGTGGGATGGCGTTCTGGGCAGCGCGCGCGTGGCCGCGATTCGGCGCGTGTCCGAGCGTCACACCGTGACGGCGTCGATCGACTGGTCGGGCGGCTGGCGGCAGCGCATTCCGTTCCAGTTGGCGTTAGGCTCGACGCCCGGTGGGGTGCGAGGATATCGGCGCTCGGAGGAGGCGGGGGCTCGGCGCGCCGTGGCCCATCTCGAGGATCGGTGGTACATCGGGCAGCTGCTGCGGCAGGCGGACATCGGTGTCGGAGTCTTCGGCGACGCCGGCCGCGTGTGGAAGGGAGACGCGCCGTACGGCGTGGATACGCCCCTGCGCTACGCGGCGGGTGTGAGCGTGCTCGCCGCGATTCCCCCTCGTTCGAAGCGGACCTGGAGGCTCGACGTTGCCTTTCCGATGGGTGGCGGTCCGAACTCGCGGTGGGAGGCCCGCGTCACGAATTCCGTTGCCGGGCGAGACTGGCGCGAGCCAGGCGACGCCAGCCGAAGCCGTGAGCGATCCGTTCCGGCGAGCGTGTTCACCTGGCCCTGAGCCGCGCCTAACGCCAGATAATCAGCTTGCCGAGCACCTTCGCGACCCCGGACGCCACGAGCCCGAGGGGGCCGAGGACCAACCGCCGGTTCAGCGTTACCGTGATTTCGGAGAGCGCCACCGAGCTCTGCAGCGCGCGGAGCCGTCCCTCCAGGCTGTCGAGCTCCGCCTGAACGCGCGCGAGCTCCGCTTGTGCGGCCACCGCGTCGGCGACCGTGGCCGCCCGGGTCAACAGCTCCTGAAGCTTGTCACGCGCGGCGCGATAGCTCGCCACGCGTGCCTCGAGATCGACCGACTGCGCCGTGACGTCGTCGGCTGAGAGGCTGCGTCCCGTCACCTTTCCCAGCGCCGCCAGGGAATCGAGCGCGTCGGACAGGCGAGCCGACGGAACGCGCAGGCGCAGGAGGGCGGACTTGTCCTCGCTGGTCGTCGCGTTCCCGACGTACCCCTCGAACCGTTCCGCGAGTTGCGTCGCTCGCTCGACCGCGACCGGCACCTCCTCGACCTCGACCTCGATCGACGCGCGCCTCACGATCACCCGCGCCTGCTGCTGCGTGCGGCCAATCGGCGCGGAGGCGTCGCTCACGGTGATCGCCTGCAACACCGACGGCCTTCGCGCCGCCGGGGTGCAGGCCGCGGTGAGCATTACCGCGCCGATCAGTGCCCGCGGCAGCGGTCTCATCACAGCGTCGCCTTCGTCGTCGCCATCATGCGGCGAATCGGGACAATGAGCAGCGCCAGGACGACCGCGGCGGCCATCAGGGAAATGGTCGTGACGGTGAAGAGCTTCGGCATCTGCTCCAGCTTGCTTGGGTCGACGTGTCCTCCGGCGAGCCCGGCGATGAGATTGCCGACCGCCGTGGCGAGGAACCAGATGCCCATCATCTGACCCACGTATTTTCGCGGAGACAGCTTCGTCATCGACGACAGCCCGACCGGGCTCAGCGCAAGCTCGCCCAGGGTCTGGAAGAAGTAGCTCCCAACGAGCCACCACGGGGACACGAGCGTCCCAGGCCCGCCCTCCAGGATGATGTTCGCCGCCCAGATCATGAGGAGGAATCCGATGCCGGCGAGGAACAATCCGAGGGAGAACTTCGCGGGACTCGAGAGATCGCCGCGCCGCCGAGCGAGGGTGACCCACAGGGCCGCGAACGCCGGGGCGAGAAGAATGATGAAAAGCGAGTTCACCGACTGGAACCACGTGGCGGGGATCTCGAAGCCACCGACCTGGCGATCGGTGAAGTCGGCCGCGAAGAGGTTCAACGAGGTCGGCGCCTGCTCGAACGCCGCCCAGAAGATGGCGGCGAAGAGGAAGAGGACGAAGATGACCACCACGCGCTTTTTCTCATCGCTCGTCAGGCCGCCGGCGATGAAGATGTAGCCAAAGTACAGGACCGCGGTGCCGACCAGCACGTAGGTCATCGACTGTGCGATCGCGGCTGCGTCGATGGTCATCACGCCGGTTGCCACCAACACGATCACGAGCACCAGGAGCCCCAGCCCCACCGCGAGCGTGAGCTTCACGTTGCGCTCCTGCCTCGCCTGGCGCTGCGCATCCGGGTCGCGCGTCGGGACCACCCCGATGTCGCCGAGGGTCTTCGGCGCCCGGATCGTGTACACGATCAGTCCAATGATCATCCCCACGCCCGCCGCGGCGAAGCCATAGTGCCAGCCCACCTTCTCGCCTAACGCGCCGGTAATGAGCTGGCCGGCGAACGCGCCGAGGTTGATGCCCATGTAGAAGATCGAGAACCCGGCGTCCCGCCGCGCACCCCCTTCCGGATACAGATCGCCGACGATGGCCGAGATGTTCGGCTTCAGCAGGCCGGTGCCGAGGACGATCAGGATGAGACCGAGGAAGAAGGGCAGCTTGGTGCGGGCGAGCGCCGACAGCGCGATCGAGATGTGGCCGGCGGCGATCAGCACCGCGCCGAGCTGAATGGCGCGACGCAGCCCGAGCAGGCGGTCCGCCACCCATCCGCCCGGGAGCGAGGCCAGGTACACGCTGGCGGCGTAGATCCCGACGATCGCCGACGCCTGGGTGCGATCGAACCCGAATCCACCGCTCGCCAGCGCCGCCGTCATGAACAGCACCAGCAGCGGCCGCAGCCCGTAGTACGAGAACCGCTCCCACATCTCCGTGAAGAAGAGCGTGGAGAGGCCCCGCGGATGGCCGAAGAAGCTGCGATCGCCCGAGGGCGGCTGATCGAGCGTGGTCGCGCGCACGTTGACGGGAGACGTCACGAGAGGTCCTCGGGGGTTCGGGTGAAGGTCAGCTGCGCGCGGCCAGCGCCAGCGGAACGTAGCGCTCCGGCCGGTGCGTCGCGCCTGCGGCGAGTTGTTCCTCCCAGGTAATGCGAGTCGGAGGCTGCTTGATGCAGGCCGCGAGATGCCCGTCCGCCTTCGTCTCGAGTGGGGGGGTGATCCGCGCGCACGCCGCGTCCTTCGCTGGATGATGGCACCGTGGGTGGAAGGGGCATCCCGGCGGAGGATTCGCGGGGGAGGGAACGTCTCCCGTCAGCACGATGCGCTGCTTTCGTTTTTGCGGGTCGGGGATCGGTACCGCCGACAAGAGCGCCTGCGTGTACGGCATGAACGGCTCGGCGTAGAGATCCTCGGCGCCGGCCAGCTCCACGATGTGCCCCAGGTACATCACTGCCACCCGCGTGGCGACGTGCTCCACCACCGAGAGGTCATGGGCGATGAAGAGGTACGTGAGCCCGCGGTCGCGCTGGAGATCCTGAAGCAGGTTGATGACCTGCGCCTGGACCGACACGTCGAGCGCCGACACCGGCTCATCGCACACGATGAAACTCGGCTCCACCGCCAGGGCGCGCGCGATGCCGATGCGCTGCCGCTGTCCGCCCGAGAACTCGTGCGGATATCGGGTCGCGTACTCGGGACGGAGGCCGACTTCCTCCAGCAGCTGCTTCACGCGCGCGTGGGCGGCGGCGCCCTCGGCGAGCTCATGAATGATGAGCCCCTCGCGAACGATCGCGCCGACCGTCATGCGGGGATTCAGCGACGAGAAGGGATCCTGGAAGACGATCTGCATTCGGCGTCGCAGTGCGCGCAGTCGCGCCGGATCCCGTGACAGCACATCGACGCCGTCGAACGTCACCTGGCCGGACGTGGGCTCGATGAGGCGGAGGATCGCGCGTCCCGCCGTCGTCTTGCCGCAGCCGGACTCGCCCACCAGGCCTAACGTCTCACCCTGTTTCACGTCGAAGGAGATGCCGTCGACGGCGCGAACCGCCCCGACGGGGCGTCCGAAGACGCCGCGGGTAATGGGGAAGTGCTTGACGAGGTCTCGCACCGAGAGCAGGGAGCTCACGCGCTTCCCCCGGCGATCGCGCTCGCGTCCTTCGCCTGCGTTCGCCGCTGCGGCTCCTCGGCGAGGAAGCATCGCGACCAATGCGCCGGGCCCACCTCGAAGAGCGGAGGATGGTCGCGTTCGGGCCGCTCCCAGGCATAGCGACACCGGTCATGAAAGCGGCATCCGGCCGGCCAGCGCGTTGGCGGTGGGACGGTGCCGGGGATGACGGCAAGACGCGACCGCGCCTCGCCGAGCGTCGGCATCGCGGCGAGGAGCCCCTCGGTGTAGGGATGATGGGGCCGCGCGAACAACTCTCCCACCGACGCCTGCTCGACGATCTCTCCCGCGTACATCACGAGCACGCGCTGCGCCATCTCGGCGATGACGCCGAGATCGTGCGTGATCAGGATGATCGACATCGCGAACCGCTCCTGCAGCTGCTGCAACAGCTCGAGGATCTGCGCCTGGATCGTGACGTCGAGAGCAGTGGTGGGCTCGTCCGCGATGAGCAGCGCGGGATCCATGACCAGCGCCATCGCGATCATGACGCGCTGGCGCATGCCGCCAGAGAGCTGGTGAGGGTATTCGGTGGCGCGCTGCGCCGGGGCCGGGATCCCGGTGAGCTGGAGCATCTCCACCGCACGATCCCATGCGTCCTTGCGCGACGCGTTCGCGTGCACGCGCGCGACCTCGGCGATCTGCTCGCCGACGGTGAAGACCGGGTTGAGCGATGTCATCGGCTCCTGAAAGATCATGGCGATTCGATTCCCCCGGATCTTCCGCATTTCCGGCTCGGGGAGCGCGAGGAGGTCGCGTCCCTCGAACTCCACGCGGCTTCCGGCCTCGATCGTTCCCGGCGGGCGAATCAATCGCATGATGGACAGCGACGTCACCGACTTGCCGCACCCCGATTCGCCGACGATGCCAATGGTCTCGCGCGGCATCACATCGAATGAGACTCCATCGACCGCGCGCGCGACACCGGCGTCGGTGCGGAAGTACGTTCTGAGATCCCGTACGGTCAGCAGGGCCGGGGGCCGAGAGTCAGGGGCCGTCATGCGGGCTGAATCTCCCTCGGATCGAGCGCATCCCGCAAGGCATCGCCGATGATGTTGAACGCCATCACCGTCAGCACGATCGCGAGGCCGGGGAAGAGCGACATCCACCACAACCCCGCGACGTTGCTCGCGCCATCGGAGATGATGTTCCCCCAGCTCGCGGTCGGGGGTTGAACCCCCACGCCGAGGAACGACAACCCGGCCTCGAGGATGATGACGTTCCCGATCCCGAGCGTCGCGGCGACGACGACGGTCGACGTCACGCCGGGGAGAATGTGCCGCCACACGATGCGGCGGTGGCGCGCGCCGAGCGCGCGGGCCGCGACGACCATCTCCTCGGTCTTCAGGGAAAGCACCTGCGCGCGCACGAGCCGGCTGGTCGCGAACCACCCGGTGAGCCCGAGGATGAGCACGAGCGCGCCGAGCGACACGCGCCCCCAGAGCGCGAAGATGGCGAGCAGCATGAGAATGCGCGGGATCGACAGCAGCGCATCGATCACGCGCATCATCACCGCATCGGCGCGGCCGCCGAGGTATCCGGCGGATGTGCCATAGGCGGTGCCGACGGTGATGGAGAGGAGAATCGCGAGACACGCGACCGAGAGCGAGATCCGCGTGCCGTGCACCACGCGGCTCAGGACGTCGCGACTATAGATGTCGGTACCGAACGGATGCGCCACGCTCGGTGGACGGGAGGCGAGGTTGATGATGTCGAGCTGCACATTGGGGTCGAAGGGCGCGAGCCATCGCGCGAACAGGGCGACCGTCGCCACGAAGAGGAGGAAATGGAGCGCGACCATCCCCCCTCTATCCCGGCGGAGGCGGGCGAGTGCCGTGCCCCATGGTCCGCCACCCGCCCCCATGCGCGCCCACAACCGGCCCACTGCCGCCGCCACCGCCGCCGAGAGCGCGATCGCCAGGGCCCAACGGACCAGCATCATGCAGTCATCGCGCGTGCAAGCGGAGGCGCGGGTCGGCGACCGCGTAGAGCACATCGGCCAGCAGGCTGCCCAACGTCACCAGGACACTTCCCAGAATGACGATCGCCATGACGAGCGAGTGGTCGCGCGCCGCGATCGCCACCACCACCAGGCGGCCCATGCCAGGCCACGCGAACACATGCTCGATGAACACCGCGCCGCCGACGAGCATCGGCAGGGCGAGCCCGAGGAGCGTGATCACCGGCAGCAGCGCGTTCCGCAGCACGTGGCGCCACAGCACGGCGCGCTCCGTCAGCCCCTTGGCGCGCGCGGTGCGCACGAAGTCCTGCGTGGCCACGTCCAGAAACGCGGCGCGCTGATAGCGCGCGATGATGGCGGCGAGCAGCAGCACCAGCGTCGTCGCGGGGAGGACGAGGTGCCGAAGGCGATCGAGCAGCTTGCCGGCCGGGGAGAGATAGTCATAGATCACGGCCGTCGTCATTCCCGAGGTCGGGAAGATCGGGACCCAGTACGCGAACACGAGCATCGCCATGATCGCGAGCCAGAAGTCCGGCATGGAATAGAAGAACAGCGTGCCGGCACCCAGGGCGCGATCGGCGACCGAGCCGCGGCGGGCAGCGCGCACGACGCCAGTCGCGACGCCGAGCACGAACGCGCCGATGAGGGCGACGCCCATCAGCAGCATCGTGTTCGGCAGCGCGTCGACGAGGGCATGCGCGACGGGACGGCTCTGCGAGAATGACCAGCCAAGATCGCCGCGCGCGAGATTGCGCACGTAGAGCGCGTATTGCTCGTGCACCGGCCGGTCGAGTCCCCACCGTTCGCGCAGGCGCTCGCGCACCTCGGCGGGGACCCGCGGGTTCGTGACCAGGTCGCCTAGCGGGTCGCCCGGCGCCAGCTGGACCAGCAGGAAGGTGGCCGTCGCCGCGATCGCGACGATGACGACGGCCTGGAGCAGCCGGCGGGCGACCAGGGCCCGCATCGATTACGGAGTGGCGGCGCGCAGCCCGATGTTATCGCGCGGGATGCGCTCGTTCCGCGGGATGGACCACTCGTGAATGCGGGTCCACCAGGCATCGGGCCGCATCGACGCCACCTTGATCCGACTGTGATGTCCGGCGGCGTTCAGCGGCTCGTACAGCCAGATGGCCGGCGCATCGGCGATGATCGTCTCGTAGGCCCGGTGGTAGTACTCCTGCGCGCGCCGCGCATCCATCGACGACGTCGCGCTGTCGATGGCGGCATCGAAGGCGGGGCTCTCGTATGAGCCGAAGTTCACGCCGTCCTTTATGGATGCGATCCCCCAGGTCTGAATGACGCTCGATGGCGTGGGGTCGGTTCGCCACGCCTGCATCGCCGCATCCCACCGCTTGCGGGCCAGCAGCTCCTGGAACGCGCGGAGCTCCATGTGGTCGAGCTCGACGCGGGCACCAACGTCGCGGAGCATCGCCTGAAGAATGACCGAGAACTGGAGCCGCGATTGACTCGACGTTGGGGCCGCGAGCGAGAAACGCAGTTGACGTCCTCCCTTCTCGCGAATCCCGTCTCCATTCGTGTCGCGCCAGCCAAGTGAATCGAGCAAGCGCTTCGCGCCTTCGGGATCGTATCCGATCGTGGTGAGGGTGTCCCCGAAGAGGTGCGCCCGCGGGAGCGGACCCACCGCGACGAATCCCAGGTCGCCCAGCACGCTCCGCACGGCCTTCTCGCGATCGACCGCCATCGAGAGCGCGCGGCGCACGCCGACGTCGCCGAAGATGGGATGGGGGCGGGCGTTGTTGCGCGGATCGCGCAGGTTGAACCACACGAACCCGTAGTCGAGCGAACCGTAGCGCGTGATGGTGAGATCGGGGTGCTTCTTGATCTCCTCTACGTTCTCCGGGCGCAGGTACTCGAGGTAGTCGGCCTCGCCACTGAAGAAGCGTGTGGCGGAGGTGTTGAAGTCCGGCGCGATCGTCCAGAGGATGCGGTCCAGCTTGGGCCGCCCGCGATAGTGCTCGGTGTTCGCCACGACCTCGACCAGTGTGCCGGGCTCCCAGCGCGCGAACTTGAAGCGACCGCTGCCCACCGGTGAGCGCACGACGGGCGACGTGGTGTACTCCGATCGCTTCACCTGGCCGAGCCAGTGCTCCGGGTGGATGCGCACCTGGAATGCCGCATCGAGGAACTGCTCGGGATACCGCTGACGATACCAGACGACCGCGGTGAGCGAATCGCTCACCGTCACCGAGTCGATGCGCGACAAGAGCGGCGCGACCGATGAGCCGACCTCGGGATCCTTGTGGATGTCGAAGCTGAAGGCGACGTCGCGGGCCGTCACTGGTCTGCCATCGTGCCACTTCGCCTCTGGATGCAGCTTGAAGGCGATCGAGAGCGAGTCGGGCGACCAGGTCCAGCTCTCGGCCAGCTCGGGGACGAAGCCGCCGTCACCCCGTGTGTTCATCGAGTCGCCCGGCTCGGCGAGGCGCTCGAACATGATGTCGGCCACCTGGTTCCCCGCCAGACTCGTGGTGGTGATCGGCAGCAGGGCGTCCGGCTCGGCACCGACGCTGATGATCATGGTGCCGCCAGCATCGGCGCTGCCGCGGTCGCCTGGGCGGCACGCGGCGAAGACGGCGAGAACGAGAACGGGGAGGGCGCGCGAGAGCATGGTCGTCGGGGTGATGGAAGCGCGGCAAGGATGGATACAGCCGCGATGGAACGTCAAGTCGAGCGGGGACGCAGAATCAGCGGCGCCACGTCCAGTCGGCGACGGCGTATCGGGCGCGAACGAGCGAACGAACATCGTCGAGTAGCGAATCATCGAGCTCCAGCGGGCGCGGCTCCGACCCGTCCACTGCGCCGACCGCGCGCGCCAGTGCTCCTGCGAATTCCTCTATCGTCACCTTTCGACCCGTGAGGGCGCGCAGCGTCGCAGCGGGCGTCACCACGTCCACGGAGGCGAGCAGCTCCGCGAGCAAGTATTGATCGTCGTCCACGAGAATCGACCCGTGTTGCAGCAGGGCACTCCCATCGCGCACCTGGGCGCTTCCCACCAGCTTCCGGCCGTCGACGACCAGCTCACCCGCGACGGGCAAGTCGAAACATGGTGCAAGACTGGGTGCCGGTGCCCGGCTCGACCACTCCGCTTCTCCGGCCTCCACCCCCAACGAACGCAATGCCTCCAGGAGCAGACGATTGATCGCGCGATACGATTCGCGCAGTGATCCGAACACCGAGACAGGCGCGGCGACACTGTAGGTAATCTCGCGATGGTGCAAAATCGCTCGGCCGCCGGTGGGGCGGCGCACGAACCCGATTCCTCGCTCGCGTGCTCTTCCGAGGTCGTAGCACCCGCTCGCGGGCTGGTTCCGCCCCAACGATACCGTGGGCGCCGCCCAGGCATACACCCTGAGCAGGGTTTCGCCGGTTCGCTGCGAGCGCCGGAGGAGCGCCTCATCGATCGCCATGTTGGTGGCGCCGTCCGCGGCGGGGGACACGAGCAGCCGTGGGCCTCCCGTCGCGCTCGATGCGCTGGTCGCGCTCGCCTGAGCGAGCCCGGTCGTGGATTCCATTGAAGTCATCGCAAGGTAAATTCAAACCCATGGCAACCGCCACGACGCCCCTCCTGGCGCCCGATTCCTTCGCTGCGCGCCACATCGGGCCCACCGACGACGAAGCGAAGGAAATGCTGGGAACGCTCGGCTACGGGTCGCTCGATGAGCTGATCGACGCCACCGTCCCCGCGGCCATTCGATTGCGGGGCGCGCTCGACCTGCCGCCCGCCCAATCCGAGCACGAAGCGCTCGCGGGACTGCGACTGCTGGCGCGGAAGAACCGGGTTGCCCGGTCCTTCCTGGGCACGGGCTTCTACGAGACCATCACGCCGCCAACCATCCAGCGAAACATCCTCGAGAATCCGGGCTGGTACACCGCCTACACGCCCTACCAGGCGGAGATCGCGCAGGGGCGGTTGGAAGCGCTGCTGAACTTCCAGACGGTAGTCGTGGACCTCACCGGGCTCGAGATCGCCAACGCCTCCTTGCTCGACGAGGCCACCGCGGCGGCGGAAGCGATGACGCTCGCCTACGCGGTGCGAGGGAAGGAGGGGAAGGAGACCTTCTTCGTCTCCGAGCTGTGCCATCCCCAGACGATCGACGTCGTGCGCACGCGCGCGGGCGTGCGTGGCGTAAGCGTCGTCGTCGGCGATCACCGGACGGCGAAGCTCGGGCCCGACGTATTCGGCGTGCTCGTGCAGTATCCAGCGACCGATGGCGCCATTCACGACTACCGTGACCTTGCCAAGCGCGCGCACGAGTCGGAGGCGCTCGTCGTTGCCGCGGCCGATCTGCTCTCGCTCGCGCTGTTGACGCCACCCGGTGAATGGGGCGCGGACATCACCGTGGGCAACACGCAGCGGTTTGGCGTGCCACTCGGCTACGGAGGGCCCCACGCGGCGTACCTCTCGACGCGTGATGAGTTCAAGCGACAGATCCCGGGGCGGATCATCGGTGTGTCGCGGGATGCCGAGGGCCGGCCGGCACTGCGCATGGCGCTCCAGACGCGAGAGCAGCACATCCGGCGGGAGAAGGCGACGAGCAACGTGTGCACCGCGCAGGTCCTGCTGGCGGTGATCGCGGGGATGTACGTGGTCTATCATGGTCCGGAGGGGCTGCGCCGCATTGCGCGCAACGTGCATCGCCTCGCGACGCTTTTTGCGGCCGGCGTGCAGCGTGTCGGCTTCCGGGTGAGCAGTGCGCCGTTCTTCGACACCGTTCGCGTGGAGTGCGGGGCCGGTGCCCCGCGAAACGCGCGCGCGATCGCCGACCTCGCCGCGTCGCGCGACATGAACGTGCGCGTGCACGGCGACGATGCGATCACGGTGGCGTTCGGCGAGACGCACACCCTCGATGACGTGCGCGACCTGCTCGCCGTGTTCAACGGCGGCCGGGATGCGGGGGTCGATGTCGCCGCGCTCGTGGGGAAAGTCGACGAAAAGTTCGACGCGCCCCATGCGCGCACGACGCCGTATCTGCTGCATCCCGTGTTCAACTCGCATCACTCGGAGACCGAGCTGCTGCGCTACATGCGGAAGCTCGAGTCGCGTGACCTCTCGCTCGTGCATTCGATGATCCCGCTCGGCTCGTGCACGATGAAGCTGAATGCGGCGGCCGAGATGTACCCCGTCACCTGGCCGGAGCTCGGCGGACTCCACCCCTTCGCGCCGCCGGCGCAGGCCGAGGGCTATGCGGAGATGTTCGTCCAGCTCGAGCGGGATCTCGCGGAGATCACCGGCTTTGCGGCGACGTCCCTCCAGCCGAACGCCGGGTCGCAGGGCGAGTACGCCGGGCTTCTCGTCATACGCGCCTATCACGACGCCCGCGGCGAGACCCATCGCGACGTGTGCCTCATTCCGCAGTCGGCGCACGGGACCAATCCGGCCAGCGCGGTGATGGCCGGGATGAAGGTCGTCGTGGTGAAAACCGACGACGATGGCAACATCGACCTGGAAGATCTCGAGGGGAAGGCGAAGGAGCATTCGCAGCGACTGGCGGCGCTGATGGTCACCTATCCGTCGACGCACGGTGTGTTCGAGGAGGCCATTCGGCGCATCTGCGAGATCGTGCACTCGCATGGCGGGCAGGTCTATCTCGACGGCGCCAACATGAACGCGATGGTGGGGGTGGCGCGGCCTGGCGACATCGGCGCCGACGTCTGTCACCTCAACCTGCACAAGACGTTCTGCATTCCGCATGGCGGCGGCGGTCCGGGGATGGGACCGATCTGTGTCGCGACGCATCTCGCGCCGTTCCTGCCCGGGCATCCGATCGTGCCCGTGGGCGGAGCGAAGGCGACCGGCGCGGTGAGCGCGGCCCCGTGGGGAAGCGCGAGCATCCTCCCCATCTCGTACATGTACATCCGCATGATGGGCGCGGAGGGGCTCGCCAGGGCGACGAAGGTGGCGATTCTCAGTGCGAACTACATCGCGAAGCGGCTCGAGGGTCACTACCCCGTGCTGTACAAGGGCAGCAACGGGACGGTGGCGCACGAGTGCATCCTCGACACGCGCCCGCTCAAGCAGTCGGCCGGCATTGACGTGGAAGACATCGCGAAGCGGCTCATGGACTACGGCTTCCACGCCCCGACGGTCTCGTTCCCGGTAGCTGGCACCCTGATGGTGGAGCCGACGGAGAGCGAATCGAAAGAAGAGCTCGACCGGTTCTGCGACGCGTTGATCTCGATCCGGGAGGAGATTCGCGAGATCGAGCTCGGGATCATGGATCGGCAGAACAACGCGCTCAAGAACGCGCCGCATACGATGCACCGCGTGGTCGCCAGCGACTGGGATCGGCCGTACTCGCGTGAGCGCGCGGCATTCCCCGCGCCCTGGACGCGGGACTTCAAGTTCTGGCCGTCAGTGGCTCGCGTGGAGAGCGCCTACGGCGACCGAAATCTCGTCTGCTCGTGTCCGCCGACGGACGCTTACACGGAGGTCGTGGCCGGAAAAGAATGAGGAATGAGGGCCGAGGAGTGAGGAAATCGATTGGAGGCTTTTACTGCAATCGATTGCTCAGTCCTCGGTCCTCATTCCTGCGTTACTGCCCGATATGCCTCCCGTACGCGTCGGCGTCGAGCAGCTGCCTCCGCTCTCCATCGTTCTTGATCCGGAGGCGAATCATCCAGCCATCGCCGTACGGATTGGTGTTCACGAGCGCCGGCTCCTTGTCCAGGCGCGTGTTGACGGCGACCACCTCGCCACTCAACGGCGAGAAGAGCTCGGAGACCGCTTTCACCGCCTCGATCGTGCCGAACACATCCATGCGGTCGAACGTGGTGCCGACGGTGGGCAGCTCGACGTAGACGACATCGCCAAGCTCGCCCTGCGCGTAATCGGTGATGCCGATTTGCACGACAGCGGGGTCGTCAGTGGCCTTTACGTACTCGTGCTCCTCGGTGTAGAGGAGATCCTTGGGCAGGTCGGCCACGCATGCGCTCCGGAGAGGGAAACGGCGCCAAGTCTAGATCGGTCGCGTTGCGGAGTCAAGCAACTCATTGGGAACGGCAAAGACGTCAGATGTCAGAATACAGATTTCAGAATTCAGGCAGCCCGCGGGATCCAGTATTGCCTCTCGTGGCCGTTTCTGAATTCTGTATTCTGAACTCTGACATCTGACGTCTTTGCCGTTTACGAAGCCGCCGGCACCGCATCCTTCTGCAGTGCGTCCCATACCTCGCGTGCGCGGGCCTCGAGCTCCTCGGGCGTGCCGGTGTTGTCGATGAGATAATCGGCCCGCGCGCGCTTGAGCTCGGCCGGCATCTGCGACGCGATCATCTTCATCGCTTCTGTCGTCTCGAGTCCCCGATCGCGGACGAGCCGCTCCATCCGCACCGGTCGCGGTGCGTCGACGAGCACGATGCGGTCGAACTGCTCGGCGAGCCGTCGCTCGAACAGGAGCGGGATGTCGCAGACGACGATGCGGTCGCCGCGCCGACGCGCTTCGTCGACGAGCTCGTCCCGAAGCCGCTGCACTTCCGGATGCACGATGGCGTTGAGTGCCTCGAGCTGCTCGCTATCGGAGAACACGCGCTGCCGAAGCTCGCGTCGATCGATAGGTCCGTCGGGCGCCGTCACCCCCTCGCCCCAGCGCTCGACGATGGCATGGTACGCCGGCATGCCGACGTCCACCGCCTGGCGCGCGAGCACGTCGGCATCGATCAGCGTCGCCCCCCATCGTCCGAAAAGCTGCGCCACGGTCGACTTCCCGCTGGCGATGTTGCCGGTGAGCCCGACGAGTAGCATTCGCGTCTCCAGGGCGTTCAAGGGACGAGCGCCCAAGCTAGGACGATCTGGACGCGCCAGTCAACAGGCGGTGTCACAGGAGGGCGACCTGATCCTCGTCGACGCGCGGAACCTGGTGACAGTGGCGGCAGCGGGCTTCGTACGACTCGCGTCCGCCGACCATGATCGTCGGCGAGTCGTATCCCGCGGGCCGGCCATCGATGATGCGCTGGTTGCGGCTGGCCGGCCCCCCGCAAACGACGCAGATCGCGTGCAGCTTGTCGACCAGCTCGGCGTCGGCCATGAGCTGCGGCATGGCCCCGAACGGCTCCCCGCGGAAATCGGTGTCGGTGCCGGCGATGATCACTCGCAGCCCGCGCACGGCGAACGACCGAACGAGCGGAACGATCCCCACGTCGAGGAATTGCGCCTCGTCGATCGCGATCACATCCGCGAGCGGGTTGAGCTGCTGCGCGATCTGAATTGACGAATCGATGGGGATGGCCTCGACTGAGCGCCCGTCATGGCTGGAGACTGCGTACAGCCCCTGGTATCGCTCGTCGAGATGGGATTTGAACACCTGAACCTTCTTTCGCGCGATCATCGCGCGACGAACGCGGCGAATGAGCTCCTCGCTCTTCCCGCTGAACATCACCCCCGCGATCACCTCGATCCACCCGCCACGTGCGCCGTAGAGCATCGATCGATCGAGCTACTCGGCATCGGTGGCGGGGGGACGTCGGCGCTCGACATCACCCCGAACCCGTCGAGGGCCGCGATCAGGGCGTTCGCCTCGATCGCGCGGACCACGATCGCCGCGGTCGGAGCGGAAGCCACGCGGGCCGCGATCCCCTCGTCCCCCTCGATCCCCTCGATCCCCTCGCGCTTCGCGTCCCTTGTCGACGCGCGCGACCACGCGCCTCCCGCGCACCATGGTGCCGGTGAGGGCGGTCGCCACACGCTCGGCATCCGCGCTGGCGATCTCGACCAGCGCGTGATTTTCCCGGAGCTCGATCTTCCCAATGCTCTCGCGAGTGACACCCGCCTCGCCGGTAATCGCCCCGACGAGGTCGCCGGGCCCCACGCGATCCCGCGTGCCCGCCCCGACGAAAATCCGCGTCCACCCCGTCGCCGGTCCGGTCGCGGCCGCCGGCGACGGGGCGGCCGCCCGCGCGGCTTCCTGGGCCCGCGCCCGCTCGAGCAGCCGAAGCGCCGCCGCGGCGACTTCCACACCGTCGTATTCGTCGAGCAGGGGCTCGAGCGCGAGTAGCTCATGGGTCGGGATGCCGGCGGCGAGCATGTCCCGCAGCTCCGAGCGCAGCGCGGCTACACGCTGGCGGGCACGCGTTGGCGCGCCCGACGCGTGCAGCGGCGTCACCGGCGCCCCCCCAGCGAGCGCGCGCACCGTGTCGAGCTGGCGCGGCTGCACGATGGCGACGACCGACGGCGTGGCACCCGCCATCACCGCGCGCAGCTCCTCGCGTGTGGGAAGGTCGAGCAACACGAGCGTGTCGGCCTCAATGACCGGCGCGCCTCGCGTGATGCGGACGCCAGCATCGTCCCCGGCATGTCCGAGTGAGTCGAGAAGCTCGCGCAGCTCGCGCTCGGTGGACTCGGAGCGCGTGAAGACCGCCGCGATCTCCGGATCCAGCTCGTCGAGTACCCGCTGAAGCGTGGGCAGCCGTCCCCAGGGGGAGCTCGACGCATAGCGAATCGGCGTTGCCGTCGCAGCGCCGGTCGTGTCGCCCACGCGCCTCGCGCGACGCGCGTACCGCTCGACCAGCTGTTCCACCTCGGGCGTCTGGCGTGACGCGATGATCGTGCGCGCCGCGTCTTTCGGGATCTCGGCGAGCACCGCCTCCAGCGCCTCTTTCGACGCCGCATCGTCGACGATCTCGTCGACCCACGCCAGGACGAGCCCCCGAACGTGCTCGAGCTTGAGCACGGACGTGCGCACGAGCTCGAGCAAATCCGTGGGCGCGCCGATGACGCCATGCGCGGGGCGCGCGCGCAGAAGACGCGCGGCACGGTGCGGGCTCGACGCGGGAATGACACGCAGGTCGGCCGACTGCGGAAGCGACGCGATCGCGCGCGCCAGGGCGATGGCCGCGTCGGGGTCGGGGGTGAGCAGAACCAGCTGCAGCTCCGCGACGTCGCGATCGAGCCGGTCGAGCACCGTGGTGAGCACACCGGCGGCCGACGTCATGTCGTGCGGGAGAATGTGCACGACGTTCTGGCTGCGCCCCACGCTCGACGTCTCGCGCTCCTCGTGCTCCGTGATCCGCCCGTGCTGCTCCACCGGTGCCTCCGTTGTCAATGGCGTGCCCGCGCCCTGGGATGTAAAGTATACTCGGTCCTCACCCTCCTCTCCACCGCCGCATGTCGCTGCTCGCCGGTCATCGCGCCAATCGCGCCTTCGCGCCCTCAAGCAACATCGCCCAGCTCCGTGAGTCCGCGACGATCGCGGTCTCGGCGCGAGCCAAGGCCCTTCGCGCCGCCGGGCGCCCGGTCATCGACCTCGGCGCCGGCGAGCCCGATTTCGACACGCCCGAGTTCATTCGACGCGCCGCGCAGCGCGCGATCGACGCCGGCGCCACGCGATATACGGCGACGGAAGGCATCCTGCCCCTCCGGGAGGCCATCGCGCGCCGCGCCACCGAGATGGGCGGCGACGTCGCGCCTGCACACGTCGTCGTCTCCACCGGATCCAAGCAGTCGTTGTTCAACGCCTGCTTCTGTCTGTTCGGCGAGGGTGACGAGGTCCTCATTCCGACGCCGAGCTGGACCAGCTATTACGAGATGGTCGCGCTCGCCAGGGCGACCCCCGTCCCCGTCTACGGCGATGCCGCGGCCGGATTGAAGGTCACACCGTCCATGCTGGAAGCGGCCGCGACCGATCGAACCCGCGGCGTGATGTTGAACTCGCCATGCAATCCCACCGGTGCGGTGTACACGCGCGACGAGCTCGCCGCGTTGATCGAGTGCGCGGACGAGCGCGGCTGGTGGGTGATCAGCGATGAGATCTACCGCGCGATCTCGTACGGGAATACCCCGGCCACATCCGCGCTCGAGGTCGCCCCATCGGCCGAGCGTCTGGTGCTCGTGGATGGCGTCGCCAAAGCCTACGCGATGACCGGCTGGCGCATCGGATGGACGATCGCGCCCCGCGAGCTGGCGTCGGCGATGACGGCGCTCCAGTCGCATACGACGTCGAACGCGGCCGCTCCGTCGCAGCACGCCGCGCTCGCCGCGCTGACGAATCGTGAGGCGGCCGACGCCTCCATTTCGGCGATGGTTGCCGAATTCCGGCGGCGGCGCGATGCGGTGGTCGCCGTCGTGCAAGGTGAGCCCGATCTCGAGATCGTGGAGCCGGAGGGGGCGTTCTATTTGTTCGCGCGCGTGGGTGAGGACGATCCCTCGCGAGATGACGGCGCCCGCTTCGCGCGCCGCCTGCTCGAAGAGCACGAGGTCGCGATCGTCCCCGGATCGGCGTTCCTGACGCCGGGGTGGGTCCGAATGTCGTACGCTGCTCCAATCGACGATGTCATCGAAGGCACACGGCGTCTCGTCCGCTTGTGGCGTGAGACGCGTGCCTGATGCCGCTCTGGCGGCCCCCGCCGGCGCTGATATCTTGGCGCAATGGGCGCGCCCGAGCCTCACCCCGCAAGGCGGCGCCACGCGCCGCACGCGTTCGGCGTCGCCCCCGGGTCGCGCGGTCGGAATACTGAAGGCCCCTAACGGAGTGCTCCCGTGAACATCGCCGTGCAAATCGAGCCCGCCGGCGCACTGTCCGACGTCGACTACAGGTGGGACCCCGACACCGACATTCTGACGGCCACGCTGCGGAACGGTGCGAAGGGGAAGGGGATGAGCGGCTCCGTGGAGCTGGCGGGGAGCGACGGCTCGTGGGTCGTCCTCGACGTCGAGGCGGGCAGGATCCATGGGGTCGAGGTCGCCGTGTGGCCCGACGTGCGCAAGGTGGCGACGCTCACCCCGCCGGCGGAGCCGCAGACGGCGACAATCGTGGTGCCGTCGCGTCATTCGCAGCCCGAGGTCGCCGCTGTCGAAGTCGACACGTCTCTCATCGCCGAGGCCGACCAGGCGGAACGGACCATTCACTTCAAACTGGGGGTGAAGCGTCCGGCCCGCGCCATTCGATTCGCGCGCGATCTGCTTCTCGAGCTCGACGAGCGTGACCGCATCGCCGGTCTCTGGCTCCTCAACGTGCCGCCATTTCCGGAGGACGAGTGATCACGACGATCGTGCTCATACGAGCCGATCCGAAGCTCATCCCGCAGGTCGCGCAGCGACTCGCGGGCATCGAGGGAGTCACCGAGGTCTACTCGGTGTCCGGCGAGTGGGACCTCGTGGCGATCGTGAAAGTGCCCGAGTACGATCGCATCGCGCAGGTCGTCACCGAGGAGTTCGTGAAGGTGCCGGGGATCGAACGAACACAGACGCTCACGGCGTTCCGGGCCTATTCGCGCAAGGACCTCGAGCAGGCCTGGGACATTGGTGTCGAGTAGGGCGGGGCTGGGGGTCAAGGGCCAGGGGCCGTGAGCGATCGCGTCGACGAGTACATCGCGTCGCTGTTCGCGCGCGACGATGACGTCCTCGCCGCGCTGCGCGAAGCCGCAGACCGCGAAGGGTTGCCACCGATCGCGATCAGCGCGGTCACTGGCCGCCTTCTTCAAATCCTACTCTACGCGATCAGGGCCGAGCACGTGCTCGAGGTCGGGACACTCGGCGGCTACTCGGGCATCTGGATGGCACGCGCGCTGCCTGCGTCAGGGCGCCTCGTCACGATCGAGAACGATGAGCGCCACGCAGAGTTCGCGCGGGGCTATTTCGCGCGCGCCGGTCTCGATCGGCGCATCGAGCTGCGCATCGGACGGGCCCTCGATGTCCTGCCGGCGTTCGATGGCGAGCGCTTCGACGCGATCTTCCTCGATGCGGACAAGGAGCCCCTTCCGACGTACTTCGACTGGGCGCTGCGTCTGCTTCGGCCAGGAGGATTGCTCATTGCCGACAACGCGTTGTGGGGCGGCCGAGTGCTGGATCCAGAGACGGCTGACGAGGGAACGCGCGGCGTGCGGGAATTCAACCGGCGCGTGGCGACCGACGCACGGGTGCGCGGCACGATCATCCCGGTCGGCGATGGGCTCGCGGTAGCGGTGGTGAGCTAGAACCGGGGTCGGAGGATCTCGGGGTCGAGGGATCGAGGGCGCCCATCCGGCGAATGGCTCGCGATCCCCCGATCCCTTGATCCCCCGACCCCTCGCTACTTCATCTCATCCAGACACCAGCTCGATCGTCCGCGGAAGATCTCCCTCCACCTTCCGTTCGACCACGCGAACACGAGCAGCGAGGTTTCCTGGCCGATTCGCCACTCCTCGGCGACGATCTCGTCAATGCCGTCGCCGGTCAGGTCTAAGTGATCGAAGAAGCGGCGATACACGGCGCCGGCGATCGGACCGTTGACGACGTGCGAGAGGGTAGGCGTGTAGCCCTCCACGTCGCGATCAGCGATCACGAACAGGTGCACGGTGTTCGCGTTGGCTGAGCCGGCATCGGCCGAGGTTGGGTCGATGTATGATGCGACGATGGTCGGCGACTCCGTCGCGCCGGTATTGATCGCGATGGCGCGGAAGTCGAGCGCGTCGAGCATCTTCGCGTCGATGTTCTCGGGGGCTCCCGCCTCGACGGCGACGTTCCGCCCGGTCCTCGCCAGCTCGATGTCGGAGAGCGGCTTTGGCGGCCGCGGGGCCGGACGCTCGAAGGACGACGCGAGCGCTTCGACGGTGTAGGAGGACTTCGTCAGGCCCGTTACGGTGACGCTCGCGAGGGGGGTCAGCGCCTGGCATCCGGGGAGCGTGTACAGCGGGTTCTCGGGTTGCTCCCACATCCCCTGTCGGACCGTCACCGTCCCGCGGGTGCGGCCACCCTGGTAGAGCTTGTAAGCCTTGCCGCGGCGCAGGTACATCGCGTCGAGCTGGCGCCATCCGGTGGACGAGAGCGCGATACCCTTCAGCTGCCCGTCCTCGATGACGGCGATAGGGATCATACGCGGATCCTCTTTCTCGCCAAAGATCTGGAACAGGATATGGGGACGCGCGGCGAGGTTGAGGGCCTCCCCGGGCGCGATCTCCGGCGGCGCCGGCCGATCTCCGCCAATGAATCCTTTCGCCTTGTCACACCCGGTAACCACCGTTACGATGGTCACCATCGTGGCGATTCGCTTGATGACGAGCGGGCGCATCAACTCGCGGAAGTTGGACGAGAGCACGGCCGCTGACGAACGGCCGATCGGCGGGACCTGAGACGGTGGCAGTGGAGCAGAGGCAGCGGACGTCCTACCCCCCCTCCATACCCGTGGCATCCTTCCACGACGCGGTGCGTCTCCTCGCGCATCGCGTGCCCGGCATCGCCACCGTCACCAGCACGGCACCCACGCTCGAGCGGTTCGAGGGCGCCCATGAAGCACCCCGGGTCATAGACGCGCAAGTCGTTGAGAATGCAACCACGGCGCACCTGGTGCCTGGCGCGCCGCGGGCCGCGTTCGAGGCCTTTCTCGATGGCATTCAGGAGAGCCGCGTCGTGACGGGCCGGCGAGGCGTGCCGATCGTGTGGGGTCGTATTGCCGCCGTCATTCGGCAGCGATCGAACCGGCGGCTTACCACCTGGCGCGCACCGATCGTCGAGAGTCGTTTTTACGCGCCGCTCGCGACCCTCGATGGGCAGACGCGGTCGGCACTCACCGCGATCTCGGTGGTCGACACCTCCCGCTCGGACGATGACGGCCTCGTCTCGCGTCATCCCTCCTACGTGACCGAGCAGGCGCTGCACGCCGTGCAGCGCGACCGCGAGCGGGCCGAGCGCACCCTTGCCGAGCAGTGGTGCCAGGAGATCGGTGAGCCCCTGCTCGTCGATGGCAGCATTTCCGGAAGCGACCTCGTTGCCTCGCACCGCTGCGCCGTGGGCGTGGTGAAGTCGCATCGCCAGCTCTATGCATCCGCCGCGCTGCTCGACGTGCTCTTCGCGTTGGCGTGCGGCGAGCGCACGCCGGTCGTCCGCATCGCGCCGCGGAACCGCACGCCGGTGCACTCCTGGTATCTCCGCCTCCGCGACGGCGTCGTGCACGACGCGCTGTGGGGCATCGTGCGGGTCGAGGTCGCCGAAACCGCCGATCCCGCGGCGCGCGCCGATGAGGTCTCGCGGTGGGTGCTGGCCGAGCGTGCCCCACTGGCGCTCCCCGATGCCCGATGGGACCGTATGGCATACCCGGTGAGAGAGTGCGAGGAGTTCCTGCGTGCGATATCCTGACGTCTGTGCCATTCAAAAAAAAGGTTCTTCGGGGAATTGCGGATTCCTGAGGCCTGGCCACGGTCTCCAAGCGGCCACGGACAGCTGAAGTGCGAACTGGCCCGAAAAACGACACGGATTGCCCGAGCTGCTCCCGGCGCCGCGCAATCCTCCGCGCGCAAGCACAACGACCCGTTCGTGTTCGTGGAGAGCCGAGCCCAAAGCGCAAGAGCGATTCGCGTAATTCGTGTTGTTATTCGGGTTAGTTTGCAGTTCGGCTGTCCGTGGCCGCCTGGGAACCGCAGCCGACGTCAGGCAATCCCGCAATTCCCCGAAGAACCAAAGAAAAGAGAGACGTGAATGGCTGAAGCGACCGCAACGCTCGGAAGAGTCGTCGCCACCGAGCGCAAGCCTAACACGCCTCACGAGTTCCATTTCTGGACCGCGGTCGATTCGCCGGTCGGAATTGGGACCATCGTGCGGGTCGAGGGCACGCGCCCGGTCGAGGGACACATCCCGCGGGTGTACGGCGTCGTCGTCGAAGGCTTCAGTTTCACCGACCTGCTGTCGCCGCTGCATGATGTGCTCGGCCACGACGGGGACCCGCGTTCCTCCTCGCTCGCTCCGACGGAGCGGCCGGAGGTGCGCCTCTACACGGCCGCGGTCCTGCGACAGATCCCGGAGGAGCCGCTTCAACCCGTTCCGATGGGTGAGGTGTTCCTCGCGACCGACGAGGACGTGACGCTGGCGCTCCGCATGGACACGTACACGCGCGCCGAGAGCCGCACGGCCATTCCCATCGGCCTCTACCGAGCGGGGGGCATGGATTCCCCGATCTACCTCGACGCCGACTTCCTCGTCGGGCCCGAGGCGGCGCATCTCAACATCACCGGAGTCTCGGGGCTGGCGACGAAGACGAGCGCGGTCGAGTTCATCCTCGCGTCGCTGTTCGCGCACTTTCCCGAGAGCAAGGGCTCGGTGGCGGCGGTGTGCTTCAACGTGAAGGGCCCGGATCTCTGCTATCTCGACCAGCCCGGCGATCTCGACGCCAACGATCTCGCGATGTACGACCGCCTCGGCGTGCCGGCGCGGCCGTTCGATCGCGTGCGCTACTTCGCGCCCTACAAGGCGAATCTCACCTCGCTGAACACGCTGCGCTCCAACGACGCGCTGATGTACAACGTCACGCCGCTCACGTGGGGGCTACGCGAGGTGCTGCAGTTCGCCGAAGTCCTGCTGAATCGCGATGACGTGGACGCCAAGGCCGATGCGCTGATCGATTTCATCAAGGAGCGCGTGCTCGACCGGGAGTACAAGGATCCGCAGATGCTGCCCGGCCAGGTGTACCGCGTGCAATCCTTCGCCGACCTCGATCGGTGGTTTCGCGACATCATCCTGATGCTCGAGGGGAAGGGGAGCGAGGGATACAAGACGCACCACATCGCGACCATTCGCAAGGTGCGCAATCGGCTCTCGAACATCTCGCTCCGATGCGCTGGGCTGGTCACCGATGACGGCTCGGTGAGTGATCTGCCGTGGGGGACCTTCGAGGATCGCACGGTGTATGTCATCGACGTCGCGGCCAGCGAGGAGGACGCGCAGGACCTCATTTTCGCGCGGATCGTCTCCAAGCTGCGCGAGCATCTCGAGCGCCGCGATCTCGGCGTCAGCCATGTCGTCGTCTTCGTCGACGAGCTGAACAAGTACGCGCCGGCCGAGGGCCCCGACACCTACGTCCGGAAGATGCTCCTCGATATCGCCGAGCGCGGCCGGTATCTCGGGCTCGTGCTGTTCGGGGCACAGCAGTTTCGCTCGCAGGTGCATCGCCGGGTCGTCGGCAACAGTGGAACGGCGCTGTTCGGGCGCATGGACGGGGACGAGCTGGCGACCCCGGGGTATGCCGTGCTCAGTCCGGCGACGCGCACGAAGCTGGCGACGCTCGCCAAGGGAGATCTGATGGTCCGGCATCCGCACTTCACGCAGCCGATCTTTCTCAAGTTTCCGCGTCCCGCGGTTCTTCGCGGGCGGGATGGCGTCGAGCGCTTTCCGCAGGCGGTCGACAGCACGCTGGAGATCTCGCTGTTGCGGGTGCTCCGGCAGCTCGATCCCACCATCCCGCTGGTGTGGGTGCAGGACCTCGTGGCGCTCTACGATGAGCCGGATCTCATCCGGGCACGCAATGCCACTCTCCAGGCACGCCCCAAGGACGTGAAGGGCTTCTTCGCGTCGCGGCTGCGGACGATCATCCCGGCGCAGCCGGCCGCCGCGCCGGTGGCGGCCGCGCCGTTGCGTGCGCTGCCGGCTGATGATCCGTACGGCGTCTAGCGCATGATCGGTCTCGGAAGGCGTCTCGCTGCCTCGATCGCGCTCCTCGCCACGATTGCCCCGCTCGCGCGCGCGCAAAACGTGGTGCTGCAGATCAAGCCGAAGGTGGGTGACACGCTCCGCCTGCGCATCGAGCAGGAGATGGAGATCTCGGCGGTCGGCAAGGTGGGCGACGCGGACACCACGATGACCATGCGGTCGTCGCTGCTGATGCTCTCGCGCTCCATTGTCGTGGAAGCCGACAACGACGGGACGACCGTCCGGTCGATCACCGATTCCGTGGCCGTCGACATGGGCGCATTGGATCCCCGCGTCGCCGGGTTCAGCGACCAGGCGCGCCGCTCGCTCCAGGGGAAGGAAGTTCGCGTGCGGTTCTCGCGCGAGGGATCGGGCACGGTCGTCGAGGCAGACCCGGACATCCCGCGGGACCTTCAATCGGTGTTTTCCCAGCTCCCGGCCACGTTCCCGCGCCATCAGGTCGCCGTGGGGAGCACGTGGAAGCAGCGCATCCCTATCCCTGACGCCGCGCCTGGCCAGGTCGCGGGGACGCTCGAGGCGGTCTTTCGGCTCGACTCGCTCACCCGGCGTGGCAAGCTGGCCCACATCTCGATGCGGGGCACGCTGACGCGTGACTCGACGTCCAGCCCCATTCGCGGCGGCGCCCGGATGACCATGACGGGGACGGTGACGGGGTACATGGTGCTCGACCGGGGCCGCGGGTGGGTCACCGACGCCTCGACCGAAATGTCGATGCGCTCCCACATCGCCCAACCCCCGGGAAGCGGCCTCCAACCGGTGAAGATGCACATGCGGCTGGTCCAGCGGCAGCGCACTATGGACAAGCGGTGAGCGCACACGCTATCCTCTTAAGAGCATTACAGTTAGCCGAATTTTCCCCGAGGATGGCGTGCGCCTGGTTCACATCTCCGACCTCCATCTCGGTTTTCGTCAGTACCATCGCCTGACGCAAACGGGAATCAACCAGCGGGAAGCCGATGTGGCGAACGCGTTCCGCAACGCGATCGACCGCATCATCGCGCTCGAGCCGGACGTCGTCCTGTTCGCCGGAGATATCTTCCACACCGTTCGGCCGATGAACCCGGCGATCATCCACGCGTTCAACCAGCTCGCGCGGCTCACGCGAGCGGTGCCGCACGCGATCGTGGTGATGGTGGCGGGCAATCACGACCGCCCGCGCGCCACCGAAACGGGATGCATCCTCCGGTTGTTCACCGTGCTGGGCGTCCACGTCGTCGATGCCGAGCCGCGGCGCCTCACCTTCCCGGAGCGTGACCTGGCGATTCTCGCCGTGCCCGACAGCATCGGGGACTATCCCGCCCTGCTGCCCGAGGCCGGCGTTAGGCACAACGTCCTCGTGCTGCACGGCGAAGTGCAGGGGATGCTTCCCGTGGCCGCGATGCGAGCGGATCGCGCGGCGATGGAGATTCCGCTCGACGCCATTGGCGCGCCCAGGTGGAGCTACGTGGCGCTCGGACACTACCACGTGCACCGCCAGATCGCGCCGAATGCCTACTACTCCGGCTCCGTCGACTACACGAGCACGAACCCGTGGGGTGAGCTGGTGGAGGAGCGGCAGGCCGGGCTGCCCGGCAAGGGGTTCATCGAGTACGATCTCGACCGCGGCATCCACACCTTCCACGCCCTCGATGCGTCGCGGCGTCTCATCGATCTGCCGGCGGTCCCGGCGCGCGGGTTGACGGCACCCGAGCTCGACGCCGCCATTCGCGAGACGATCGACCGCTGCGCGGAGGGGATCGACGAGAAGATCGTGCGGCTCGTCGTGCGCGACGTCCCCCGCCACGTCGCGCGGGAGCTGGACCAAAAGGCGCTGCGCGAATACCGGCGCCGCGCGCTTCATTTCCACCTGGACGCGCGGCGTCCCGAGATGATGCGCCTCTCGGCCAACGGGGCTCCCGGCCGCCGTCCCACGCTGCGGGAGACGGTCGAGTCGTACATCGCCAAGCGGTCGCTCGCCCCGGGGGTCGACCGCGACGCGCTCATCCAGCTGGGGACGTACTACCTGCAGGAAGCGGACGCGGCCGCCACCGTGGCGGCCGCCGGCGCTCCGTCGCCACTCGGCGGATAGGTGCAGCTCAACCGGGTCGTTCTCCAGAACTTCCGCCAGCACGCGGACACCCGGGTGGAGTTCGGTCCGGGCGTGACGGGCATCATCGGTCCGAACGGCTCCGGCAAAACGACGATTCTCGAAGCGATCGCGTGGGCGATCTACGGGAATCCGGCGGCTCGCGGGACCCGGGATTCCATTCGCTTCAACCGAGCGGGCGCGCGCTCGGGGGTACGCGTCGAGCTGGATTTCGACCTCGGCGGCCACAACTACCGCGTCGTACGGGGCCTAACGAACGCCGAGCTGTACCTCGACGGTCCGCACAACAAGATCGCCGACTCCATCACCGGGGTCACCGAGGTGCTCACGCGTCGACTCGGCATGACGCGAGAGGAGTTCTTCAACACCTACTTCACCGGGCAGAAAGAGCTCAGCGTCATGGCGGCGATGAGCCCCACGGAGCGGGCGCAATTCCTGTCGCGCGTGCTCGGCTACGAGCGGCTTCGTGCCGCGCAGGAGATCGCCCGCGATCGCCGGCGCGCGATCGTCGCCGAGATGGCCGGGTTGCGGCAGGGAATGGGTGATCCCGAAACGGTCGCCCGACAGGTGGCGGAGACCGAGACACGGCTGGAGCAGGCGCGCGACCGCGCGCGGTTCGCCCAGCGTCGCCGCGATGCCACGCAGGAGTCGCTCGAGGCCGTCCGTCCGAAGTGGGAGGCCGCGCAGCGCGCGCGCGAGGCCCACCAGGCGCTGCTCGCGGATTTGCGCGTCGCGGAACAGGAGGAGGCGTCCGAGCAGCGGGAGGTGCAGCGTCTCGAGCGCGACCTGGCCGACGCGGCGAGCGCGCGCGCGGAGCTGGAGGGGCTGCGCATCGAGCTGGAGCCGTTCCCGCTGCTCGCGTCCGAGTTTCAGCGCCTCGACGTTCTCGCGCGCGAAGAAGGCCGTCGACGCGCGCTCCTCGAGACGCAGGCGACGATCGCCGAAGACCTCGTTCGGTTGCGCGATCGGCGCGCGAAGCTGGAGAACGCTCCCACGCTCGAGACCGAGATCGACGCCGCGCTCGTCGCGAAGCGCTCGGAGTTCGAAGCGACGGACGGCCTGCTCGAAGCGCGACGGACCGAGTGGGTGCGCGACCGGCAGGAGGCCGAGACGAAGCGCCAGTCCCTGCGTGAGCAGTACACGGAGCTGAAGGAGCAGCGCGACCGCATCGTGAGCCTGGGCGCCGAGGGCGCCTGCCCGACCTGCGCGCGTCCCCTCGGCGATACGTATCGCGCCGTGCTCGACCTCCTCGATGAGCAGATCGAGACCGTGCGCGTCGACGGGAACTACTACAAGGCGCGGTTCGAGCAGCTGATGGAAATGCCCGAGGACGTGCAGGCGCTCGATGAGCAGCGTCGCGCCATGTCGTTGGAGGTCTCCACGCTCGAGCGCCGCCTGACGAAGGTGCAGCTCGCCGTCCAGGAGCTTGCGCACGTGGAGTCCGACCTCGCGGGAAAGAACGAGCGGGCTGCGCAGGTGAGCGCGGAGCTGGCGACCATTCCTCCCGGATACGACGCGGCTCGCCACGAGACGCTGCGCAGCGAGATCGAGCGCCTCACGCCGCTCGATGCCCGGGCCGCCCGCCTGAGCGCGCAGCTCGAGCGGGTTCCGCAACTCGAGCGCGAGCGGGCGGGCGCGGCCGAGCGTCTCGAAACCATCCGCGAACGGCTGAAAGCGCTCGAGGGACGCCGAGCGGAGACCACCGTTCAGGAGGCGGAGCACGAGGCACTCCGAGGCCAGTACGAGCGCGCGACGGCCGAGGCCCACACCGCGGACCTGGCACTGGTTCAAGCCCAGGGAGAGGAGGCGAGCGCGCAGATCGCGCTCGAGCGCGCGCACGGCGTCGCGGCCGAGCTGGCGTCGCGCCAGCGCATGCTGAGCGAGCTCACGCAGCGAAAGCTCCTGCACGACGAGCTCGACCGCGCGTTCACCGATTTGCGCACCGATCTCAACTTCCAGCTGCGACCGGAGCTGTCGGAACTCGCCAGCGGATTCCTCAGCGACCTCACCGACGGACGCTACGGCGAGATGGAGCTCGACGACAGCTACAATATCATCGTCCTCGAGGACGGGCTTCCGAAGCCGGTGATCTCGGGGGGCGAGGAGGACCTCGCCAACCTCGTGCTCCGGCTCGCCATCTCGCAGATGATCGCCGAGCGGGCGGGACAGCCGTTCTCGCTGTTGATTCTCGACGAGATCTTCGGCTCCCTCGACGAGGGGCGCCGCGCCAACGTCCTCGATCTGCTGCGCCGGCTCCAGGGACGCTTCGAGCAGGTCATCCTCATCACCCACATCGAGCAGGTGCGCGAGGGTGTCGACCGGGTGATCGCCGTGCGGTATGACGAGGAAACCGGATGCTCCGTCGTCGAGCAGCAAGCCGTCGAGCTGCCCGACCTCGTCACGCCCGCGGTCGCGAGTGATGAGGTGTACGAGGAGGCGGGGGCCGGCGACTGATGGCTACGGCGCGCACCTGGCGGACGCATCAGCAGGCTGACGGTCCCCAACCTGCCTCACTTCAAGACATCGCGGGACTGAATCAGGTCTTCAGCGACGCGTTCAGCGAGCGCTATCGCCGCGACGGCATGGTGGGCGTGCGCGTTCCGTTCCTCAATCCCGCGATCTGGCGCTACGCGATCGAGGATGCCGATGGGGGCGCGCTCGTCTGGCGAGATGAGCGCGACGAGATCGTGGCGTTCAACATCGCGCACCGTTCCGGGGTCGAGGGCTGGATGGGTCCGCTGGCGGTCCGGCCCGACTGGCAGGGTGTGGGACTCGGCAAGGAGATCGTGCGCGGCGGGGTCGAGTGGCTACGGTCGGCCGGCGCAGCCACCATCGGGCTCGAGACGATGCCTCGCACGATGGACAACATCGGATTCTACTCCGCGCTCGGGTTCGTTCCCGGGCGGTTGACGATCACGCTCACGCTGGACGCTGGACTTCTTGGCGGCGGGCCCAGCTTGCTCGGCCGCCTCCCGCCGGGCGACAAGGACGAAGCCATCGAGGAATGCCGCGCGCTCGCGAACCGTCTCGCTCCGGGATTCGATTTCACGCGAGAGATCGTGCTGACCGATCAGCTGGCGCTGGGCGACACGGTGCTCCTGCGAGAGCGTGGCCGACTGCTCGGGTTTGCGCTCTGCCACACGGCGCCCCTGGTGGAGGGGCGTATTCGCGAGGAGATGCGCGTGCTCAAGCTCGCCCTCGAGCGAGAGGAGGATCTGCCGCGGCTCGCGGACGTCCTGATGGATTACGCCCGGCGCAGCGGAACGCGTCGCGTGGCGCTCCGCGTGCAGACGGAGTTCATCGGCGCGTACCAGGCGCTCACCGACCTCGGCGCCCGCGTGCGGTGGACCGATCTGCGAATGACGCTCGCCGACATGCCCGAGCGCGCGCCGCAGCGGGGGGTCGTCTGGTCCAACTGGGAGATCTAGTCGGTCGGTGATGCTCGGTCGCCTTCATCGCGCAACGAGCCCTGACAGCGTATCACAGACGACACCGCGACATCCACAGAGACTCACAGGAACTGCAACTGCACGTGCTTCTACAGGATCATCGGGGATTCCCGGGAAAGATCGCGGTGACGGGGCCACGGACGGTCGAACTGCCAAATCACCCGAATGACAACACGAATTGCACGAATTGCTCCCGGGCCCGCGCAATTCTCCGCACGCAAGCCCAACG